>CAZJTF010000260.1:0-10419 GCA_964548565.1 uncultured Planctomycetales bacterium
GCCCGTCCTGCTCGCCGTTATCCATGCCGAGCCAGCGATCGCCCAGCTTCTCCTCGAGCATTCGAAGCGTGGCCGCGGGAACCGTGTACTGCTTCCAGCCCTCGGCTCCTGGCCCCGAGCCGGGCACGTAGCCCCAGCAGTCAAACAGAAACAGCTCCCGATGCCGGATCTCTTCCGCCAACTCGTCGAGGTTGGACGCGAACACCGTGCCAATCCACGGCCAGATGACTTCGCCGAGTTCGTGCCCGGTGACGTAGCGATCGAGTTCCTCACGAAATCCAACGATCCGCCCCTCTTTTTCCCCGAAGCCGCGCAGCGTCGTGAACCGTGTCTGCCCGCCGAACGTGTTCCAGTCCGGCGGCCGCACCGCGCGCCGGGCATCATCGGGATGTTCTCGCGGATTCAGCAGTCCGGTGTAGATGCGGTGAGCCGCCGGAGTCGCCTCGCCCGCGCGGGCAGCGCCTCCGGTAAGAGTCCCCAGCAAGACCAGTGCCTGTGCGACGATCAGCAGGTAACGGAGCATCAGAGGCTCCCAGAGGCAAGAACGCGTGGCGTGACGTGGGCCAGCGCAGCCCATGACGAGGCCGCTCAGCCGGATGCTTGAACAGCCGCGTGGCATCATCGGTCATTTCGGGTCAAGTTGGCAACAGCCGCCTCGCCGGTGATGCAATTCATTGCGGTGGCCGCCTTGCGGGAGACACGGGAACGCTCACTGCGCCCAATCCCGCCCACTCTCGCGCACCGCTGATTGCTCTCATTTCCTGGAGCGACGATGGCGCACGACACCCACGCCCCCGACGATCAGTCCTGCTCCGACGGCTGCGTCGCCAATCCACTTCCAGGATTAGCGCCCGCGACGTCGCACGGTTCGTCGGCGTCTCCCGTGCAAGCCTCGGGCCGCGGTTCAAGCTCGTGACGCGACGGACGGTGAACGAGGAGATCCGACGCGTCCGGCTCGAGCTTGCCAAGGACCTGCTCGCACACTCCGACATACCGATCAAGCGAATTGCATTCGAAACCGGGTTTCGAACCATCCAGTACATGAGCCGGGTCTTTCGCGCGGCGGCAGGCCGCACACCCGCTTCGTTCCGCCGCGCGCGCACCGGCTTCTACCCCGACAGCCTGGCATGCATGCAGGGCGATCCTCTGAACTGCCCCTGATAACCAGACGCTGCGTCCGCGCGCATCGGAAGCTGCTCCGTCAGGAGCCGCTCATTCCAGGGCAGAAGGCGTGTGACAGTCAATTGGCGGTGCCGCACTTCGGGCACTTTGAAGAAAGCTCCCCGGACCCCTCGGCAGCGGCGAGGAACGGCTTGCCACAATTCTTGCAGATGTAAGGATTTGGATACAGCGTGTCTTTCTGGCATTTGGGGCATTTGTAGCCCGGTCCGAGCACCGGGACCCGTGCGGCCGTGCCTTCGAGCCGCACCTGGGTCACGTCTCCAAAGAACTCGCACGAAGAGCAGAGCACCTTCGGAACGAGTGTGCCCTCGCCCGCCCCGGGCTCTGACGGCCGAAGCGCCCACGCGACGGCGACGGCGCAGATCGCCGCCAGTCCCAGACCCAGAAGGATGATGGGGGCGCGCCCACCCCCCGTGCCTCGCGGCGTCGGCTGTTCGTGTTGGTGACTCATGCGGAAATCACTCGTCGTCAGGGTCTCGGACCGCTGACGCTCCCGCCGCCGAGGACGCGGTACATGACGTACTTGTCCTTGGGGAAGTTGTTCCAGCGGTCCGCCGGGCACAGTTCCGCGTGGCCGTCGAAATACAGCAGATGTCCGCGGCGCTGATGACGCGGAGCCATGTAGTCCGTATAGACGACGACGCTGCTGTGCCCGTCGTTGAGCGTGCTGTTGGAGCTGAAAACGTTTTCGCCTGTGCCCTGGTCCTCTTCGTACATCATCCCGACCCGGCTCGCGATGGAGTGGAACGTGCTGGCCTGCGGCACACGATAGGCATCGCCCTTGAACACACCGGCTCGCAGCTTGTCCGGGTTGATGAAATCGCCACGCTGGAGTTCCCCGTTGTTCACCTCCTTGCCGTCGATCTTCTGCTGGATGAAGAAGTGGGGATCAACGAGGCGTACGTAGCTGTGGATGGCAGGCTTGATCGAGCCGCTCTTGGGTCGCGCCCTGTTGTCGCCCGGACAAAGGTACGTCTCGGGGTTCCTCACGTACTTGTAGATGTCGCCGTAAGTTACCCAGACGCGCGGATCCTCGGCCCGCACGCCGCCGGTCTTTGCATAGACTGACTTTGGATCGTTGTAGTTGATTTTGGCCTCGCTGTGTCCCTTCCCGTCGAAGAGCCACCAGCTCCAGTGTGGAAAGACGCCGGTCTTGTCATCGGCCGCATAGAAGGCGTGCCCGCGATAGAGCTGTCCCATCCGCGTCTTGCAGATAACGACGCGCGATTGCTCCCTCGCCCGGTTCAGCGACGGCAGCAGCACCGATACGAGGAGGGCGATGATCGCCACCACGACCAGCACCTCGATCAGCGTGAACCCGGGACGTTCGCGGCGGCCCGACGGCGCGTGCGGTGTCGGCATGGTGCAGGCTCCACGGTTCGGACGCGAGGCCTTTCGCCTCGATTCTTGCGGATCGGCTGTCACCGGACCTGGTACAGATATGTGCCGGACAACGCTATTGTACCACATCCGCCCGGGCAGACGAAGTCGCGGGGAACGGTTCAAAGGCTCTTGCCATAGGGAGATTCCCTCGGTTTTGGCCGGCGTGAATCAGCTCCCGGGCAGCCCCGCTATTGCGGCAGCTTCAATTTGGCCTCAAGTCTGTCGAATGTTTCCAGCTCCGAGACTCGCTTGATTCCGAGGGCCTCGGCTCGACGCTTATACTCGGCCAGGACGATTGCGGGGCTCTCCGCCAGCGGCCAGGGACGGCCGGCCTCCTCCGCCTGTTCGCGGAGGTCCGCCCACCGGATCAGGAAGGCATACATGACCGGCATCTGCGCGGCGCGAACTCGCTCCCGCAGGACGCCGTCTCCGCTGACCGCCTGCTCGGCCGCCTCCATATGCGACCACGCCCGTGAGAGCGTCTCGAATGTCATGAACTTGCGATTGGGCTCCTCGTAACACCCGAGCGGCTGCATGCCCGCCTGCATGACAGAGTGGATTTCGTCGATGTACGCGCGGATGTGCGGACCGCCGGCCCCGTAGTACCCCCCCAGGAATTGGTCTATCAGCTTCTGATCATCCAGCCGCGGATCCCAGAGAAGTTTCGCGAGCACCCACGCCCGGAGTTCGCAGAACTCCGCCCCGACAGTGCCCGTCGCCCCCTGCTCGAAAACCCCGTCTACGCCGTTCTCGAGAAAGAACCGAATGTTCGGCCCGAGCACCCGCAGGTTCGGATGGATGAAAAGGTAGTGCCGGAAGTTCGTGGTGTAGTCCCAGATGTACAGGTTCTTCGCGATCTTGCTCCACGCCCGCAGGTCGCGGGCAAAATCCGCGTTCCGCTTGTGCCGATCGAGCGGCAGGTTGTACGAAGCGTTCATCGTGCACAGCCAGACGGCCACATTGTCCCGCGGTCGAGTGAGGCGCGGCGCGGGCTGCGAATACGTGTACGCGAACGTGCTCACGATGACGGTGGGGAACTCCTGCTCGACCGCGGCGGCCACCGCGTTCACGAACCGCAGCATCAGGCCGGCGGGGCTTCCCTCCTGCTCGTCCACCGCACGGCACGCCGCGCACTGGCAGGGTCGCCCGCCGTCCTCCTGGGCCACGGACACGTGCGTCGGCCGCTTCGACTTCCGCAGCGCCGCGAGCACGTTCCGCGTCAGTTCCTCGCGCATCGCCTCGTTCGACAGGCACAGCTGGCCCCCTTTCCACGTCCGCCGGCCGTCGAGCTCGCTGAACCAGTCCGGATGGGCCTCAAAATACTGCCTTGGCGGAATGTGGTGGTAGAAGCTGTGCGAGGCCGAGGCGATCGGTGGACGCCCGCCGGTCCGCGCGTCCAGCCGGATGTGCGCCCCGAGCGCCTTGTTGCGTACCGCCCAGCCGCCGTCGAGAGCCGTTTCCCAGTACGGTTCGCGGTAGTTGAATGGCGGAATGTAGCGCACGTCCAGCGTATCGCATGTCAGCGTGGCGCGGCGCGGAATGGTGCTGGCGTTGGGTGCCCACCAGTGGCATCCGACGTGGTCCTCGAGGAACGAGTACACCGCGTACAGTGTGCCCCGCGGGTCGCCTCCGGCCAGGATCAGGTCGTCGCCCTTGGACCGAATGACCATGCCGTCTGTGCCGAGCTCTCGATCATCGAACCCAGGATCTGCCAGGCGCGCTGCCTGGGGTCCGACGAGAATGCGCGCCAGTCCCGGAGCCGGCTCACTGCCCAGTCGGAATCGCGCGCCGGTCACCTCATTCAGAAAGAACCTGAGCTCCTCGGCGGCGTGTCGCACAGGAGCCGGCGCATCCTCCGCAACAACAATGCAGCTCCGTACGGCGCCGTCGCGGGCAATCTCGATCGCCAGCGTATCCGCAACAATGGCCGCAATGGCCGCACAGACCAGACCCGCGCTCAGATACCGATGCAACATGCCTTGCTTCCTGCATACGTGTGCCATCAACCCGGATCGGCCGTCTTCACTGCGTAGGGAGTGATTCCGTCAATCGCCAGCACGTCGAGGCCGATGTCGTGTCCCAGAGAGCCCGGGCTGCGGCCGCTGCATTCGAAGGTCAGTGTGTGTTCGCCGGGCGCCAGGTCCACGAGGCCGACCCGGATTTCTCGCAGCGTGAGGGCCGGCGCATACAGGTCCACGTTCTGACGCACCGGCCTGCCGTCGAGCGCAATGGACCAGATGCCACCCTCCGGGGACGCGGCCAGGGTCATCCGTGCGACCCCCCTCGCCCCCTCCGGCAGCACGAAGGGGACAGATAGCGAGCCCTTTTCCGCACCGAACCGCCCGACGAGCTGTTGTCGATCACTGAACATCGGGCTGGCGACAACGTCCAGCTTTGCCGACGCCAAACCGGCCTTGGCCCGCTCGCGGCAGCCTTCCATCTCGACGAACGTGACGGGGATCACGCGCTGGTCAGCCGGAGGCAGCGTCGCAAAGCGTTTCGCGAACCCCGACTGATACCAGAATGCCACAGAGCTGAAGAGATCTGCCCGCTCATGGAAGCCGGACACGCGGGCGCCCTTCTCGTCATTCATCGTACCCTTGTGCTCGATCTCCACCCTGAGGGATTTCGTGAACCGCACCGGATCCTTGACGTGCCAGCGGTAGACGCTCACCCGATCACCGAGCTCATAACCGTCGAACTGCACCACGCCGTAATATGGTCTGCAGAACTCGCGGAAACCCCATGCATCGCAGAAGTAGTCCTCCGTACCCGTCCCGCGGATGCTCGGCTCCGTTTCGCCGTCCACGTAGAAGAAATCGTCCCCCTCGCCAAACCAACCGGCGGTGCGGGAATAGACGGAGAGCACGGTGCCGGCGTAGTGTCCCCGCCCTTCCGCATCGAGGATCAGGTAGTTCCGCCCGGGCGCGGCGGGGAACTCCTGGCGATACTGCGCGTGGAAGTACAGCGCGTCGGGCCCGACTTCGGGCACCTTGTCGTAATCCACGTACCAGTACACACCCTTCGCCGGGTACGTCTGCGAATCGTTGGTGAGCGTGATCCGGGCGTGCTTGCGGAACGGCATCGACCAGTAGCAATTCAGCGCGCGTCCCTCCGAGGTTACCGACACCGGCGCTGAATCGACGTCGCGCCGCGCCCCGTGTCCAACGGCGAAGAAATCCCCGATCGGCGATTCGACTGCGGGCTCCTCCTGGCCGTCCCAGTACATGCGTAGCGTCAGCGAACGTCCGTAACGTGGATCTCGCGCGTAGATCGTGAACCAGATGTGACGGATGATGCCCGGCCCTTCGATGTCGGCGATCGTCAGCGTCTTGCCCGGCCGAAGCAGGCGCGCGTCCTCATTCCCCGATCGCCAGTCGGGGTCGGAGCTCGACACCCGCATCGATCGCCCGGGCTGCGCCTGCGTGAGTCCCTCGAGGTCGCCGGCCGCGCTTGTCGGTGCCTGCGCCATGGCTGTGCCACAGAGACATAACACCACCGATGCCCACGTCACGCCCTTCCGCGATGACATACTCTTCAAGGCTGACTCCTCCTCGTCGCTGGCCTCGGCAGAATAGTCGTGATGCGCATACCCAACAAGCGAGCCATCGGTTGCAGCGCCCCCGCGCGCCCGTCTAGCATGCATCCCGGTTCGTACCCAGCGCGTCAGGGGATCCTGCGATGCAATCCGTGTTTCTGCGGCTCCGGCGAGCGGCCCTGATCATCTCGATGATGCTCCTTGCAGCGAGCACTCGAATCGAAGCGTCGCCGCCCTCTTCCATCATTCCACGCCCGCTCTCGGTCGAACCGGGTACGGGACGGTTCACGCTGAAGACGGGCGCACTGATCCAGATCGACGGAGCATCAGTGGACCTGTCCCGCGTCGCACGCCTCCTGCACGAGCAGATCCAGCAGAAACACGGACTTTCGCTCGCCATCGCGAGGCGTCCGACCGAGGCCACCAACGGAATCCGCCTCACGCTCGGCGCCGTGAGTGCAGACGTTGGGCCGGAAGGATACGAACTCACGGTCGAACCGCATCGAGCGACCATCGCAGCCGCGTCGCCAACTGGACTGATCTGGGGCACGCAGACGCTCCTGCAGATGCTGGCATCCGCAGGTCCAGCGGCAGGCTCAACGGCCGACGCGATGAGTCTGACCGTCGTGCGCATTCTGGACCGACCCCGCTTCGGCTGGCGCGGCCTGCTGCTGGACTGCAGCCGGACCTTCATTCCGATCGACCTTCTGAAGAAGTACGTCGATGTATGCGCGTCGTACAAGATGAACGTGCTGCATCTGCACCTGACCGATGACCAGGGCTGGCGACTCGAAATCCGTCGTCACCCGCGCCTGACCGAGTTCGGTTCGCGATTGGACCCTCGGTTCCCCGGAGAAATTAGCGGCTACTACACGCAGGAGCAGATGCGCGACCTGATCCGGTACGCGGCGGATCGTGGCGTGACGATCGTGCCGGAGATCGAGATGCCCGGCCACGCCCTCGCGCTGCTGGCGACGTATCCGGAACTCTCCTGCCGCCAGGGTCGCGACACGTACGTCATCGCGCCCTACATGTTTCAGACCGATCGGTCGCCGGACAAGTCACCCCAGACCCCGTACGGCGTGCTCTGCGTCGGTAACGAGAAGACGTACCAGGTTCTCGGCGAGATCATCGACGAGGTGATCGAGCTCTTCCCCGGCGAGTACTTTCACATCGGCGCCGACGAGTGCTCCAAAACCTGGTGGAAAGCATGCCCGCAGTGCCAGGCCCGCATTCGTGCCGAGGGGCTCGAGGGCGAGGACGCGCTCCAGAGTTACTTCGTGCGACGGATCGCCAGACTCGTCCAGGCGCGCGGACGTAAGGTCATGGGCTGGGACGAGGTGCTCGAAGGCGGACTCGCGCCGCAGATCGCGGTGATGGGCTGGCGCGGCATGCCCTTCGCCCTCGACGCGCTCCGGCAGGGCCATCCCGTAGTGATGGCGCAGAAGAGTCACCTTTATCTGGATTACTGCTACAACCGCACCCCTGCCTCGCTGATCTACGCCTTCGACCCGATCCCGCCGGAGCTGAATCCGGCGCAATATCACCTGATCCTGGGTGTCGAGGCCTGTCTCTGGACACATCTCGCCCGCACAGAGCAGATGATGGACATGTCACTCTTCCCGAGGTTGCTGGCGCTGGCCGAGGTGGGTTGGACGGCCGCCGACCGCCGCGACTGGCGGGATTTCTCAGCGCGTCTGGAGGAGCATGTCCCGCGGCTGCAGGCGCGCGGAATCCGCACCCTCGAACGTAACCCGGGCATGTCCCCACCCAGTCTCACCGCCGGCGAGGACGGACGCCTCTGGCTGGTGAACGCCGAGGCGGAGATTTACCTGCAGAGCCGCGAAGCCTGGGAACGGTTTCCCGGTCGCGCACGTCAGGTGACCAGCGGCCCCGATGGCACAATCTGGTCGATCAGCACACAATCCGCGGAGCGCGGGTACGCCCTCATGCGCTGGTCGGAGGGCGCGTGGAGGCCGCTCGATCCGCCCATGTCGGCGGTCCAGATTGCGGCCGCACCCGATGGATCACTCTGGGCAACGACGGACACGTACGCCATCTGGCGGTGGGTTGAAGGTAAGTGGGGAAACGTCCTGGGGCTTGCTCGGGAGGTAAGCGCTGGGGCTGAGGGCGACACCTGGATCCTCACCGGCGATCCCGCACCCGGCGGTTTTCAACTGCACAGCGCGCCGCCCGGCGGACGCTGGCGACGAGTCCAACCGCTCGGGGCCGGCGTTCACATTGCCGCGGGGCCGTCCCGGCAACTGTGGCTCGTGCGGGACGACGGAACCGTTTGGGCGTACGCGGACAACGAGTGGCGGGACCGGCCCGGCCGCCTCCTGCAAGTTGCGGTTTCGAAGGACGGCGAAGTCCGGGGGCTGGCGGAAGCTGCGGACCGCGGACTCATCACGCTCCGCTGGACCGGCGAACGTTGGCAGGAGTTGGGCCCATGCCCGTAGTGTACGGGCGGCACACTGGAGCATCCTGCCGGGGCTCCATAGCCTCGCGCCCAGTGACCGGCATTCTGACGTGTTGACAAAGACGCATTGCTCGCGGTGCGCCGCGGGCCGCCATCACGGAGCAGTTACGATGAACAGCGAACAACCGACTCGTGAATCACGCCGCAACTTCCTCCTCGGCCTCGGCGCAGGCGCCGTCGCGCTCTCCGGCACGTCTGCGCTCACCCGTGCCGAAACGGTTCGCCCAGCCTCACGTCCGTCGCGCCGGCACGTGCGGATCGGCGTCGTAGGCGGCGGCTTCGGAGCGGCATTCCAGTGGCACCTCCATCCGAACTGCACCGTGACGGCCGTCTGCGACCTGCGCGAGGAGCGGATTCAGAAGCTCAAGCGCGTCTACAAGTGCGACACCGGGTACAAGGAGTATCGAGAGTTCCTGCGGCACCCCGAACTCGACGCCGTAGCGCTCTTCACGCCGGCGCCCTTCCACGTCCGGATGGCCGTCGAGGCACTCCGGGCGGGAAAGCATGTCATCAGCGCCGTCCCCGCTGGCCTCTCGGTGGAAGAGTTGGAGGAGCTGCTCAGCGTCGTGAAGCAGACGGGCCTTAAGTACATGATGGCGGAGACCAGCCGCTACCGTCCGGAGGTGCTCACGTGCATTGACTGGGCACGCAAAGGTCGCTTCGGGAGCATCTTCTACTCTGAGTCCGAATACCACCACACGGGTCTAGGCCCGTACGCCTACGGGACGACGTTCGACTGCCAGTCCTGTGATTTCATCAAGTCGATCGACCAGGTGAAGGAGGGTGCAAAGCCGCAGGCAAAACTCGTACCCACCTGGGCGTACGCGTACCCGCCGATGCTGTACCCGACACATTGCACCGGCATCATCATCCCCGTCACCGGTGAGCGACTGACGGAGGTCACCGCCCACGGCTGGGGAAACGACCACGAGATGCTGAAGGAGAACTACTACAACAACAATCCGTTCATTCACACGGTCGGCCTGTTCAAGACCTCGAAGGGGCACTGCTCCCGCATTTCAATCGGCTGGAACATCGCCGCGGAGGGAACAGAACGCGGCATGTTCTACGGTGACAAGATTTCTTTCATCATGGCCCGCCCGGAAGGCTCACCCAATATCGTGGTCGAGCAGAAGATCCCCGCGAACAGTCCGTTTGGCGTGTTCGGCGGCCATGCGGAGAGCCACCCGTACCAGCAGGACAGCCACTTCGAGCGACTCCCCGAGCCGCTGCGGATCAAGAGCGGCCACGGCAACTCGCACGGCTTCATCACGCACGAGTTCGTCAGCGCCATCATCGAGGATCGTCACCCGGAGGTGGACGTGTGGGAGTCCATCGCCTACACGATGCCCGGCATCATCGCTCACCAGTCGGCCTTGGCCGGCGGTGCCTGCATGAACATTCCCGACTACGGCAGCGCGCCGGCGTAGACACGGGGCTCCGCCTGCCTGCTGCAGGCGAGCACGTACCTGCAGGATTGGGGGGGGGAAGGGATCAGCGCGGGCGGGCCGCGCGTGCTCTGCGCCGAGGCGCTTCGGCCAGCGGCCGCGGCCTGGGCTCGGGAATCCCTGCCAGGATTCGCGCGAATCGCTCCCGCGCCGCTTTGGCTTCCGGCGTGGCGCCGGCATCCATGATCTCTTTGTAGCCGCTGCCGTCGCGCGAAGATCCGCAGTCGAAGAGCGTCTCCCGGCCGCCATTGGGCGGCAACATCAGCAGCCATCGATCGTCACGCAGCAGGCGCCCGTCATCCAGAAAACTGTAGATCCAGTCGCGGTGCCGACTGGTCTCTCCACGGAGGAGCGGAACCATGCTCCTGCCGTCGAACACTTTGTCCGAT
>CAZJTF010000261.1:0-10403 GCA_964548565.1 uncultured Planctomycetales bacterium
GGCACGCCGTGCAGATGGTCCACGCCGCCGAATGCGGCAAGCACGTCTACGTCGAGAAGCCCGCCTGCTGCACGATTGATGAAGGCAAGGCGATGGTGGCGGCTGCGAAGGCGAACAAAGTCGCCGTCCAGGTCGGCTCGCAGGGGCGGTCGCAGCCCGAGGCCTACCTCGCGCACCGCTATCTCGTGAACGGCAACATTGGCCGGGTCAGCAAGGTCTGGTGCTTCCATTACCCGAGCCCGTCCGACGACAAGCCCGTGCCCGACAGCGATCCGCCCCCGGAACTCGACTGGGACCTCTGGCTCGGACCGCTTCGCTGGAGACCCTACAACCAGCGGTATTGCCACGGCACGTTCCGCTGGATCATGGAATCCGGCGGCGGGCAGATCCGCGATCGCGGCGCCCACGTCATGAGCTGTGCCATGTGGTGGATGGGCGCGGACGGCACCGGCCCCGTGAAGGTTGAGGCGACCGGCACGCCGCCCAAACAGGGCCTGTGGGACAGCGCCGTCACGATGAAGGTGACGTACACGTTCAAGGATCCCGACTGGACGCTCATCTGGGAGCAGGCCGAGGGCATCGCGCCCCCGGCCGAGAAACGCCGGCCTGACGAGGACAAGATCACGCGTCCGGGCTACGGCGCCGTGTATCACGGCGACAAGGGCACGATGACGCACTGGGGCGGCGACGGCGGAACCTGGTTGGAACGCAAGGCTCGCGAATGGGATCCGCCCGCCGGTGCGAAGGATGTCTACAAGAGCCCCGGGCATCACGAGGACTGGTTCGAAGGGATCAAGACCGGCAAGAAGACAATCATGAACATCGAGGCGGCCGTGGGCGTCTCGAACCTGTGCGTCCTTGGGAATCTGAGCTACATGCTCGGACGCCCGCTCCAATGGGACCAGGAAAAGCAGGCAATCATTGGCGACGAGCAGGCCGCTCGCCTGATGGGGCGCCCGCAGCGCTATCCCTACACGCTCTGAGCGACGGAAGAAGACAAGCGAAGCGGCAACGCGGCCAACGTCTCCGCTCACCGGTGAAAACGAGGATGTCATGACAGTCGATGCATTGCTGGAGCAGATCAAGTCCAACAACGCCGATGCGCGCACGAAAGCCTGGCGGTCTGCGGGCGAGGTCGGCGGCGCGGCCATTCAGCCCCTCGTCTCCATCTGGACTGGCGACGGCGAACTCGAGGTCCGCCGGGCCGCCTGTCGCGCGGTCTGGCAGATCGTGCACCACGCCGGACGTCCCGGCGCTGAAAGCGAGCGCAAATCGGTCGTTTCGCCGCTCGTCGCCGCCCTCGACGCCCAGCAGGACCTGCAGGCCCAGCGTGATCTCATGTGGATGCTCTCGGGGATCGCCGGCGACGAGGCGATCGCCCCCGTGGCCGCCCGGTTGGCGAAGCCGGAGCTGCGCGACGACGCCCGCATGGTCCTGCAGCGACTGCCGGGCGAGGCCTCCCTTCAGGCCTTGAAGGCCGCCTATGCCGCTGCGGACTCCAACTTCCGCGTGGCACTGGCTGATTCGCTGCGACACCGCGGCGCATCTGTGCCGAAGGGGGCCTCGCAGCGCCTCGTCCCCACGCGGAAGACAACCGTCAAAGCCGCCGGCCGCTGAATCGCCGCGACATCGCCGATTCTCCCGAACATCGTCCTGGCGCGACGGTGGCACCGGTTACTTCTGCCAGCCGCGCCAGGACGCGAAGCTCAGCAGTTGCTTGTCGCCTGTCGCTGGGCCGCTGCATGTCCGATCCTGGATTCCGGCTCGCCTGGTCGCGCCGTGTGGTAGAATGAACCGCACGTCACGTCTCCGGAGGCCGAACATGAACGTCCCGCTCAAGCGCGGCATGCTGCTCCGCCACCAGAATCACGTGTACCAGGTCGTCGATTTCCAGGAGCGGCATACCGGCAAACAGAGGCCGACCGTCCACGTCGCGCTCCGCGACATCCGCGATGGACGACCGGTGGACCGCACGCTGTCCGACCTCGAGCCCGTCCAGGAGGTGCCGCACGCCTACCGGCGGATGCAGTACCTCTATCCCAGGGACCGTCAGCGTGTGTTCATGGACTGCGAGACATTCGAGGAGTACGAGCTCGGGCCCGTCCAGTGTGGTGAGCGCGCGGATTTCCTGCTGGAAGGCTCCGAGTACCGCGTCACCATGATCGACGGCACGCCGACCGCAGTGGAGGTGCCTGACTCCATCGCGCTCAAGGTCACGCTGACGGCCGCCCCCGGCCACAGCGTGGGAAACGCCTCCAATGTCACCAAGGAGGCGACGATGGAGAACGGCATGGACGTTCGCGTGCCGCTCTTCATCAAGACGGGTGACATGATCCGGGTGGACACCCGCACGAAGACATACGCCGGCAAGGATCACGGCTGATCCGCCGTCCGGCCGTCGCGCCGGGGTGGTGGGGCCCCGACGCCCTGCAGAACCAGGCGGCTTCGGCCGCCTCAGCCTGAAGTGGACGAGCATCCACGTTCCGGCGCAATGACGATGAGCCGCCAAACACATCAGGGAGCACACCCATGGCTTCACACCACATGTTCAACCTGCGCGCAGTTCTGGTCGGCGTTCTGTCGCTGGCGACCGCAGGACCGGCAGCCGGGCTCGAACTGACGATCAGCACGAACAAAACGCAGTACTATCCCGGCGAGCCGATGGAGATTCGGGTGACTGCCTTGAATCCCTCTCCCATGGACCTGAGACTGGATTTCCCCACGAGCTGCCAGATGTACTACCAGGTGGGACCGTATAGCACACCGGAGCTGTGCCTGATGGTTTTGACGTCGGTGACGGTGCCGGGGCTCGGGTCCCATACCTGGCGAATGCAGCACCCATGGTCCCGTTACAGCCCCGGCATTGGTACCCACACCGTCTGCGGCGGGCTGTACCTCTACGGATTCGCGGGTGCGGCTCAATTCGAGGTAATCGAGCCCCGGCTCCCCACGGGGCGATTCCTGGTCGATTTCGACCACGTTCCCGGTACCGATGCACCCCTGGGCAGCCTCGATGGGCTATGGTTCTGTGGACTGCACTTCCGCAGCATCGCCGGGGGTCCACCGGGCCTGGAAGAATCAGAAGGGAACCGGTATGTCACAGTCGGACATTGCACCTACCCGACAGGCTTCAACGTCGTCGTGGATTTCGACATGCCTGTATTCGGCATCACCTCCCGGGTGGACGCGGGCGGAGGCAACGGCGTTACCGCGATCGCCCGTGCGCGTGACGGGACCGAACTTGACCGCGGGGTGCTCACCGCCACGCCCTACCCGACGCTCGCTGGCTTCATGAACCTGCAGAGCGCGACCCCGATCGCCAGTGTGGAGTGGTGGCCGTCCAATTCGAAAGCGACGGTGCGCATCGACGACTTGTACGTCATCCCCTTCGCCTGCCGCGCGGACTTTGATGCAGACGGCGATGTAGATGTCTCCGACCTCGCGCACCTCATGGCCTGCCGAACCGGCCCGGCGGTCCGCCAGGCGGATCCCGCGTGCCTCGATGCCCGGCTCGACGGCGACGAGGACGTGGACCAGTCCGACTTCGGCCTCCTGCAGGGCTGCCTGGCCGCACACGGGCGACCGCCCAGTGTCGCCTGTGGGAGCTGGTAGCCCTCGGGATGCCCAGACCTCCGTGCGCGTGCCCCGTCCGCTCAGAACAGGTGCGGCTTGCCCAGTTTTCGGCGCACGACCGAGATCTGCGGCGCGTGCATCATCTCGTGAATGCCGAGCGCATTGAAGATCGCGCCGAGCGTCGGGGCGTACGCGCGGGCCTCCTCGGGAGCCTCGAGGTCGAGATCCGAATCCGACAGTGCATCGAGGTGGGCAAGCGTCGCCGCACGCTGCTCCTCGAGAATGCGGAGATACGCCTCTTTCCCGTGAAATCGGGCGGGGTCATCACATCCCGCATGTTCCGTCGTGTAACACGCCGCGAACCCCTCCGGCAGGGGCGGCATTTCATAGCCCATGTCGCCCAGGCCGTGCTCGCAGATGATCAGGTGCCCGAGCTGCCAGGCCGTGTGATTTGCCGCCGGTACGGGGCGGATCAGCAGGTCCTCGTCGGTGAGATCGGCCAGGTACTGCGTGAGAACCGATCGCGACAGGTCCATGGAGTGCCGGATCACGTCCTTGGCGGTCATGTGAGGCGTCTCCTGTGCTGCCGTGGCGGGTGCCGTGTCAATGACGTGCCCGCGAGAAGAAAGGACCTTAACCGGCTGCCCGCCGGGGGATGGCATTCACCGTACATCCATGTCCCGGCATGTCAATCTGTTGCCGGCGTCACCTGCAGCGTCGCCTGCTCTCTGCCGCTGAGAGTCGTGCTCCACTTCGCACGTCTGGACGAGGCCGGAGCAAGCCCGGCGTTCTTCCCCGGGAGGAGCGTTTTCGTCGCCGCGAGGGAGAACGTCGAACGTAAAACGCGGGTGCGCAAAGCGAAGCCAACGAACCTTCTCCGTCCGGACGCCCCTTCCGCGAAGCCCCCGCGTCATTCGTGGAAAAACACGGTTTCCGCGCTCGATCCGCTGTGCCGACCGAACGGGGCGGTCTGAACTGGCCACCAGCCGTCACGTAGGTCACCAATGATAAACGCCGCCGGATCAATGGTCGGGGACGAGGGACAAACCCCCTTGACATCCGGTGCGGGCGTCAGAAGATGGCACGACGCCTGGCCGGCAGCGTCCGGTCCGAGCGCGACACCCATCCCGAGGAGTTGAGATGAAACCTGCTCTGCGTTTCAGCACTGTCCTGGCAGCAGTTCTCTTTCTGGCGTCAACGGCTGGCGCGGACGTCCGCCTGCCGCACGTGATCTCCGGCAACATGGTCCTGCAGCGTGACATGCCCGTCCCGATCTGGGGCTGGGCCGAGCCCGGCGAGAAAGTGACTGTCCGAATCGCGGGCAACGAGGAGTCAGCCACCGCCGACGCCCAGGGTCGCTGGTCGGTCCGGCTCCCTGCCATGAAGGCCGGCGGCCCGGAAACGATGGAAGTCGCCGGGAAGAACACGCTCAAGCTGGAAAACATCCTCATCGGCGAGGTCTGGGTCTGCTCCGGCCAATCCAACATGGACATGGGCATCAATTCCGTCTTGAACGCCGAAAAGGAGGTCGCATCTGCGAATTACCCGCAGATCCGGCTCATGTATGTGCCGTACCGGACGTCCGTGACCCCGCGCGACGACCTGGACGCGAACTGGAGAGTCTGCTCACCGGAAAACCTGCGGACCGGCGGGTCCTGGAGCAGCGGCTTCTCCGCGGCCGCCTACTTCTTCGGGCGCGAGCTGCACAAGGAGCTGAAAGTTCCCGTGGGCCTGGTTCACACCGCCTGGGGCGGCACGCGGATCGAGCCCTGGACGCCGCGGGTCGGCTTCGAGATGGTCCCGGCGCTGCAGGAGATCGTCAAAATGATCGACAATGCCGGCCCTGCCTATGACAAGGCGGTTGCCGACACAGTGGGCGCCATCGAGGCCTGGCTGCCGAAAGCAAAGCAGGCGATCGACGAGAAGAAGCCCGTCCCCGCGCCGCCCGCCTGGCCGAAACATCAGCTCGAAGAAAACACGCAGCCGACGAGCATCTACAACGCCCAGATCCACCCGCTCGTACCCTTCGCGATCCGCGGCGCGATCTGGTACCAGGGCGAATCGAACAATCCCGACGGCATGATGTACTTCGAAAAGATGAAGGCGCTCATCGGCGGATGGCGGAAGGTCTGGAACCAGGGCGATTTCCCGTTCTACTACGTCCAGATTGCGCCGTTTGACGCGATTTACGAGAAGGACAATTTGCCGAAGCTCTGGGAAGCGCAGCGGGCCGCGATGTCTGTCCCGAACACCGGCATGATCGTCACGACCGATATCGCCGATCTCAAGGACATCCATCCGAAGAACAAGCAGGATGTCGGCAAGCGCCTGGCGCTGTGGGCGCTCGCGAAGACGTATGGTCGCGACGGCATCGTGTACTCCGGTCCGCTGTACAAGTCGATGACCGTCGATGCCGGCAAGGTGCGGCTGTCGTTCCACTACCTGGGCGGCGGGCTGGTCTCGCGCGACGGCAAGCCGCTGACCTGGTTCCAGGTGGCCGGTGAGGACAGGAAGTTCGTTGACGCCGTCGCGGAGATCAATGGTGACGAGGTTGTGGTGCACAGCCCCCAGGTTGCTGCGCCCGCCGCTGTCCGGTTTGGCTGGAGCCGCGCCGCCGAGCCCAACCTGATGAACACGGAGGGCCTCCCCGCCTCGCCGTTCCGGACGGACAACTGGTAAGAGTCAAAAAATGGTGTTCGTGGCGGCCGTTCGTGCCGCCGGCGCTCTCATGGAGGGCGGGGAAACGGATTTCCGCGGCCGCCAGTGCGAGACTCCTATTGAAAGGCAGGATTGCGAATGGCTGATGCAACCTCACGACGTCACTTCCTCAGTCAGTCAGCGAAGGCGGCGGCCGCCGCGGGCGCCGCGACGGCCATGTCGGGATGTGCCACCAGCGGGGGAGGGCGAACGTTCGTCCGCGGCCCCGTCATCGAGACAGTTGCCGGACCGACTCCGCGTAAGATCGGCGAGAATGACGTGATCCGCTTCGGGCTCATCGGCGTCGGCGGGCAGGGCCGATACGACGTCGAGCGCCTGCTCAAAAACAACCAGCGCCTGAGCGTCAAGGCGATCGCCGATCCCGATCCGAACAACGCCCGGCAGGCCGCCGACCTGGTGAAGAGCATCACCGGTGAGACGCCGGAGGTGTACAGCGGCTTCGACGACTGGAAGAACAAGCTGCTCGCCCGCGAGGATATCGACGCCGTCTTCTCGGCGACGCCGTGCTACATGCATGGGCCCGTTTACCTGGCCTGCTTTGCGGCGGGCAAGCATTTCTACGGCGAGAAGCCGATGTGTACCGAGGCGAGCGAGGCCGACGCCCTGGTCGAGGCGCAGCGCAAGAACCCGATGGTCAAGGGCCAGATCGGATTCCAGCGCAGGGGCACGAAGCTCTATCACGAGGGAGTCAAGCGGGTCCGTGACGGCGTGATCGGCGACCCGATCGACGGGCGCGGCGCGTGGAACAACAGCTGGGGGCCCATCGGCCTACCCAACGAGGTCGCCGAGACCTGGCCGGGCCGTATCTGGCTGGGGCGACGGAAGTACAGCGGGGACTGGATGCTCGAGCAGGCGTGCCACACGTGGGACGTGTTCTGCTGGGTGACGGGCACGCCGCCGATCGCCGCTTCGGGCACGGGTCGCCGGGATGTGTTCAAGGACATGGACCCCGATCGCGACGTCACCGACTTCTACTTTGCGCACCTCGAGTTTCCCGGCGGATTCAAGGTGGACTTCGAGCACAGCTGGATCTGTCCGAAGGTTGACCCGAACAGCCGGTTCTCCGGCGTATTCGAGCGGGTCGCGGGCAAGAAGGGCGGCCTCCTACTGGATGAAGGCGTGTTCCTGCCACGGGACGACAAGGGCAAGCTCGTGAAGTACAAGCCCGAAGAGGGCGATCACTACGTGCTGGCGCTGGGGGCCTTCATCAACTCGATTCGCACCGACGCACCGGTCGTTTGCGATGTCGTCAGCTCCCGAATGGCCACGTACACAGGCCTGCTCGTCCGCCAGGCGGTGGACGAGGGTCGCCGGGTCGCGCTGAGCGAGCTCGGCTACCGACAGATGTAACCCCTGCCTGGGCAAGCGCCTGGGGGGGCATCTCCTTTCCAGCAAAGGGGTTGTGTCACCTCCAGGCGTTCCGTCAGGTCCGCGCCCGGCCCGACCTCACCTGGCCCGCGGGATCCCAACTCCACTCCGTGTGAATCGGTGTAAGAAGGCGACTCCGCGCGCCAAACACGATCGGCCGGTAAACGGGGGGACCCCTCTGCGCGTCTGACAGAGAGAGACCGCCCGATCGCAGGCGGCCCGATCCTGTCCAGAGGCCCGCATGATGACATCCCCATCGCGGGAAGGAGCCGTGATCCTTCTGATCGCAGTGTCACTCCCCTGGTGGTGCGCCGGGGCCAACCAGCCGCCGATCGCTGAGGCCGGGCCTGACCGGTACATCGGGGCGAGCCCGCTGACACTCGATGGGTCGCGATCACGTGATCCGGATCCCGGCGATGCCGTCGTGTCCTGGACCTGGTCGCAGGTGTCGGGGCCGGCGCTGAGCGTGTCGGGAGCGGACACCGCGAATCCGACCATCACCGCCACGCCCCTGTCGAACGTCGTCGCGAACGCCGTCCTGCAAGTGGTCGTCAGCGACGGCGAACTCGAGAGTCCTCCCGACACGGTGCAGATCACGATCGTCGCGGCCGTGCAGACTTCGATGAAGCTCACGATGGAGAACCCGCCATTTGACCCGCAAAAGCCGACGGCCGTGTTCTTCACCGGTGGCAACTGCGCCACCGGCGGGGGAGCGTGGAACGTGGGTCAGGAGTGGGAGAGCCGTGCGAATATCATCTCGTTCGTCTACGGGCCTCCCTATGAGAGGGCCGCGGATGCACTGATTGCGTACTTTTCAGAAAAGGCGCCCGAGTACACGAAACCAATCCAGACGGCCGGCTTCAGCACGGGTGGCATGCCCGCCATTGATGCGGCGATCCGCCTGAACAAGGTGTTCAAGGACCCGCGATACAACGTGAACATCGTGAACCTGCTGGATGGTGCCTGCCGGAACTACGACAACGCGATCCAGGAATATCTTTCCAACCCTGTGGGCGACGAAACGGCGTGGGTGCAGAATTACTACTCGTCCACGGCCGGATACGCCACCTTCCGTGCGCGGGCGATGAACATCCAGATGGCAGGGGCACATAACCTGCCTCCGAACTACTACTACATTTCGATCTATCCGTCATTCTTCACGACAGACCTGTACAACGACGGTGTGATGGCCGGCGCCGCGACATCGGTGCTGTTCGAGGGAGCGCGGTATCGCATGCCGAACCTTCCGAATTCGCCCTACTTCTTCAAACTTGTGTTCGACTCGGAGCAGACGGGACACCTGGAGCAGGTGAACCCGACGGCTTATCCCGGGCGCCTGCCGGCGGTGGCGTTGTCGCCGGATCCGGCCGACGGGCAGACCGTGCCGCGGTCCGGCGTGATGCTGGGGTGTGCCGCGAGCGAAAACGCCGTCGCGTACGACCTGCTGCTCGGTACGGAGTCCGGGCAGGTGACGGTGCGGGCATCCACGTCGGAACTGCCGATGCTGGCGACGGGATACCTCGCGCCCGGTACGCGCTACTGGTGGACGATCCAGGCCCGGGACAGTTTCGGGACGAGTCACCGCCCGGACCTGCGCTCGTTCGTGACGCCGCCGGGTCCGCAAGTTGACCTCAACGCCGACGGCGAGGTGGGCGAGGCAGACTGCGCGCTGATCGAGGCAGCGATTGGCGTGACCTGGGGCTCGCCGGGATTCCATCTCGCTGCCGACTACGACGGTAATGCTGTGATCGACTGCCGCGATCACCTCGCGTGGCTGGGCGACGACCGATTGTGGTTCGGGGATCCCGAGCGGCCGGACCCCTGCGGCATGGCTGAGTGGCCGGACGCTGACAGGGACGGTGTTCCCGACGTGTGCGATGTATGTCCGCGGACGGTGCCGAATTCGCCCATAGACCCGTTCGGGTGCCCGCCGCAGATTCCCGGAGACTTTGACCGAGATGGCGACGTCGACCAGGAGGACTTCGGGCACCTGCAGGTCTGCATGACCGGGCCGTATACCGGCCGGATAAGACCTGGCTGCGAAAACGCGATCATGGATGGCGATCACGACATCGATGACCTCGACTTCGAGCGGTTTTACGGCTGCCATCGCGGTGCGGATACACCGGCGGACCCGGATTGCGGCGGCTGATCGGCGTGGATGAGGGGATCACGCCGTCTCAGATCCTTTTTCCTCATGGACCGTCCAGGCAACGCCCATTCCGCGCGTGAGGTTGGCCACGATTTCCGATAGAAGCTGCTCGACCACGTCCGGCGGCAGATCTCCTTCAACGAACGTGAGGATGTCGGGGAACAGTTCGAAACGCACGCGGACACCGAGAACATCGAGGCAGCACGTCTCGACCCCTCGGTCTGCGGCCCCAAGCCATGCGTACGGAACGGTCGCCGGACGGAAAAGTTCGGGCGGTGGATCCGCGTTCGGCCACTTGTCGGCTTTGATCACGAAACGCCGGTGAGTTTCGTGGCTTGCGATCTGTTCCCAGCGCATGTCGGCCAGGTGCAGCCGATGGGCGGCGAAGTTCGTCGGGTTCTCCTTACTGGGCTGCGGGTCATCGATCTTGCCGCCGCGCACGGTGATGGCGTGAAGACCAGGGTCGTAGGATGCATGATGGTCATAGATCCACCCGGGGCAGCGACCGGTGGTCGCGACGGTGTCGATCCGGTACGTGCACGTGTCAAGCATCATCACGGGCGTCTGACCATGCAATCGCTTGCCGTGGTAG
>CAZJTF010000262.1:0-10400 GCA_964548565.1 uncultured Planctomycetales bacterium
CACCCGGGGCCGCCGAGCGGCCCACAGCATGCCTGCCACTGCGCGAAATCATCCATGTCGACGTCCTGGTCCCGGTCGGCATCCGCAAACGGCTCGGCGCATCCTGGGTAAGCGGTGAAGCCGTCGAAATAGCACAATGTTGTCCCTGCACCGGCGGTGAGGATCCGGATACGATCGACATTGCCTGCATTCGCCACCGCGCCAACCTTGACGTTCTGTCCGCCGGAAATGACCGTCACGTCGGTGGATCCTGCCACGTACTCGATCGTGACTTCCTGCCACTGATCCTTTGCCACGTTGATACCGGTGAAGGCGTTGTACTCATAGAAGTAGTAGTCCGGCGGCCCGATATCCGGCTCCACCCAGACTGTCGTCCGCGTGGTGCCGCCGTCCAGCAGACGAATCCCGAAGCTGCTGCTTCCCGTCGACTTGTAGAGCGACATCATCGAGAACCGCAGCCGCTGTCCGGTGGTAACGGGTTGACTGAACGCGGCTGTCGCGATCCCTTTCCCCGATGGATTCAGCTCCATGTGCAGGTACTTCGACCCGCTTGCCGCACCCGGAGTCGCGTCGCTGCTCACGAAAGCATATGTCGGGTCGCCGCTCATGATCCAGAAGCCGATCGTGGGCGGGTTTGGCGCGGTCGCCGGATCGTCATCCTCAAAACCGTTGTCGAGGAAGATCGGTACACCGGACACTGTCGCGATGATGGAATTCGCCGGCACTTCGAGATTCGCGTTCAGATTGAGCTCGAACGCACCCGTCCCGGTCTTGGCCGCGACCCGAATGAGGTACGTGGTCCCCTGCGTCACGGCGAAGGTGAGGCACGACTCCGACGTGGTGCAGGCCCCGCCGGCACAGTCATCGTTGCAGGCGATCTCGGTGAGGCTCGCGCACTCACCCGCGTAGACCGCGATGATCGTGTCCAGCTCCGATTCACACGTGTCCAGCGAGACGGTGCCGTTGTAAGGCGCGGTCCATGAGTACCAGACATCCGGCTTCGTCTCGATGCCGCCGCAGGAACCCGCCTGCCCTTCGCTGGTGGCGTAGTCGGTCGTGCCGTGCACCGGACCGGCCGAAATCACTGTCGGCTCGCTGCAAAAGTCATTCGGAGGATTCTGCGGTAATACAGTGGTCAGCGTGAAGTCACCTGTCGCCCCGCCCTTCCCGGCGACGCGCACCGCGTACGTGGTGCCTTTCTTGACGGCGTAGCTCAAACACGATGCCGGCCCGGCGCACGGAGCACCAGGGCAGTCGTCGTTGCACGCGAGTTCGATCTGGCCACTCGCGTCGAAAATGGAAAGGACCGTGTCGATCGCCGATCCACAGGTGTTCAGTTGAAGTGTGCCGCTCGACGCCGCCTCGTATTCAAACCAGACCGCCGGACTCTTGACGCCCGGATCGCAGGTCGAGGTCTCCTCGCCCGCCACCGTCGAAGAGGCCGTCGTATCGGTCACCGTCCCCTCCGTCAGAATCTTCGGTATGCGCCAACGTGTCCTCAGGCTAGCCTCCACCTGGTTGCGCTCGGCATCTGTCAGCTTGCCTTCGTAGACGATCAGCTCGAGGATCTCACCGTTCCACCAGTACTTGTTCATCACAACCCACGTTCCGACCAGAATTCCGTCCATGCCGCTGCTCTTTGCATTGCCTGCGCCTACCTCCACTTGATTGATGCGAACCGTATCCGTGCCGGTGTATGTGGCCGTGCTGATGTTCCAGGTATTCAGCGGGGGGAAGGTAATCCTGATAAAGTTGTTGCCGGGGGCAAGTGCGCCGACGAACTCCCCATTGCTCGCGGCGCACTGCCTCCCGCTGTCAGTACGACCGCCGTCGTAGATGAAGCCGTAGCCTCCGATGCTGGAGTATCCGTTCTGCTTCCAGACTGCGAACACGGTGCCCGGCTGGGCGTGCCCCCACTGCTGTAACAAGCCTTCAAGATAACTGTTATTGCCGTCCAGCGTCACGGATGGCAGGCCGAACGGTCCATGATTGGTCAACTGCGGCGCGCCGATCGCCGAGATGGTGCGCCCGTTGCCCGACTGATCCTCCCACGTGACAATCGTGTTGTCGCCGGATCCGACGACATGGACGCCCATGTCAGCGCGGTACCACGCGTAAGGGATCGTTGCGCCGGGCCTGGTGATGTTGAGCGTGATGTCGCCCGTCTGGCCGCCCTTGCCCGCGATCCGGATCAGGTACGTCGCATCCTTCTGTGCGTTCACCGTCACACACGAGGCGGTCCCGCTGCAGCCGCCTCCCGAGCAGTCGTCGCTGCACGCCAATTCCGTCAGTGCCCCGCACGAGCCGGTGTAGACGGTCAGGACGGTGTCGATGGCAGAGCCGCATGTATCCAGGTTGAGGACGCCGGTCGCATCCGCCTTGTACGTGTACCAGATGTCGGGGTTGTTCTCGAGGGACGCGCACGAGGCGGGCTGACCTTCGCTCGTCGCGTTCACGTTCGCCGTGTGCTCGGTCCCTCCGGCCAGGGGTGGTGCATCTTCGCAGTAGTCATTCGGCGGGTTGTTCGGCAACACCGCATTCAATGTGAAATCGCCGGTCACGCCGCCCTTCCCTGCCACGCGAACGTTGTACTTGGAGCCGGCCTTGACCCGGTACGCCAGGCAGGAGGCGGGGCCGGCGCAGTTCCCGCCGCTGCAGTCGTCGTTGCAGGCGAGTTCGGTCTGCCCGGTCGCATCGAAGAGCGACAAGACGGTATCCAGACTGGATCCGCACGTGTCGAGCCGCAGCATGCCGGAAACCGCGGCCGTGTACTCGAACCAGGCTGCCGGACTGCTGACGCCAGCATCGCAGGTGGATTGCTCTGTCCCCGCTGTCAGCCCGACGGTCGATCCCGTCACTGCACCTTCCTTGATCGAACCGGGCAGGCGCCATCGGCTCTTCAACACGGCCTCAACCTGATTCCGTTCCGCGTCGGCGAGTTTTCCCTCGTAGATGACGACTTCGAGGATCTCGCCATTCCACCAGTTGCGCGCCGTGACGACAAAAACGCCGATGAGAATCCCGTCCATGCCACTGGACAGCAGGTTGCCCGAGACGACCTCCGCCCCGTTGAGCCGGACCGTGTCCGTACCCGTGTAAGTGACCGTACTGAGATTCCACGTGTGCCGGTCGGGGAACGTGAAGTTCAGAACGTTGTTTCCGGGCGCGAGCGCCCCCACTACGACACCATTGCTGGCGAGCCCCTGCCTACCGTTATCTGTGCGGCCACCATCATACAAGTAGGAGACGCCGCCCACTGACGGTCCACCGTTCTGCCGCCAGACTGCGAACACCGTTCCCGGTGGCGCGGTGCCCCACTGTGCAACAGCACCTTCCAGAAAGCTTCCGCTCCCATCCAGCGTGATGGCCGGCAGCCCGAGCGGACCATCATTAGTCAGCCTGGGAGCGCCGACTGCCACGACCGCGCGGCCGTTACCGGACTGGTCATCCCAGGAGACGACCGTGTTGTCGCCGGCGCCGACAACATTGACGCCAGCGTCCGCGCGGTACCAGGCGTACGGCGTGGTCGCGGTCGGCCCGACTGCCAGGACCGGCAGGGGCAAGCCCAGGAGCAGAATCCCGAACCCTGCGAATGCAAGTTGCCTTGTCGCGGTGAGCAGCATGGGAGATCTCCTCATTCCCGATCCGGAACGGACGTGCGCGCCCGATCTCTTCCTCCACGACCCCGTCAGAGAGAGATTGTTGACGCTGACGGACGAACGACCCTCAGATTGGGGGGAAAAGCCGTTGGCCAGCAGAGATGCCCGTAGAAATGCAACGGCCGCGGATCTCCTCTGGCCGACTTTCGACGATCGTAAACGCGACAGGTTCCCATGTCAACATAAAAAGACATAATTTTCGATCTATGCGCCGCAGTGTGGGAATGCCGCCTCAATCCATCGGCTGGACAAATCAGGTTGACACAAGTCAAGGAACTCGCACATCTGCTGTTAAGCTCATGTTTTTTTGAGGCTTATGGCAACAAATGGCGCACCACATGAACGCGAAAAGCCGATGACTCGCGACACAATTGCGGCATTTGTCCATTAGATGGCAATAAAGTTGACTTTTTCGGATTTACGTGTGGCGGTCCGGTGACAGGCGAGGTATACTCGGCCGCGCGGGGTTCGCACATCGACGCCGCTGCGGGTCTGCTCGTCTGCGATCCCCGACCGGGGATGAACGGGAACGCCTTGGATGCATGCAGTTCTGCCTCACATTCCCATCGCGGCCCAGTTCGGCGGGATCGACTACGTCGTGCTCTGCGCCTACTTCCTCGGCTCCGTCACCCTGGGAGTCGCCATGGGGCGGGGCCAATCCTCACTCACCGACTACTTCGTGGCAGGCCGGAGGATGTCGTGGGTCCTCGTCGCAGTTTCGATCATCGCCAGCGATCTGAGCGCGATCAGCTATATGGGAACGCCGGCCTGGATCTTCAACCATGATCTGAAGTATCCCCTGGCCGGAGTCCTCTCCCCTCTCGCGTTCCTGATCGTCGTGTTCCTGTTTGTACCGCTCTACCATCGACTGCACGTGTTCACGGTCTACGAGTACCTCGAACGACGCTTCCACCCCATCGCACGCACCGTTGTCGCGCTGCTCTTCCTGTTCCAGCGCGGCGTGTGGCTGGCCTGCGCGCTGTACATTCCCTCCCTGGCCGTCGCCACGGTCGCGGACCTGCCGGTTGTCCCCTGCATCGTCGTGACGGGATTCCTGACGACGCTGTACACGGTCAAAGGCGGAATGAAGGCCGTCATCTGGACCGACTGTCTGCAGTTCCTCGTGACGATGGGCGGACTCATCTACATGATTCTGATGCTGCTGGCCTATTTTCACTGGGATCTGGCAGACGTCTGGAGCAAGGCAGGGACTCTGACGGGGGCCGAGACCGGTACCACCCTCACCACTTGGATTGACTGGCGCATGGACTTCGGAACGGAAGGCACCATCTGGTCCCTGCTCGCGCTGTACGTTATTTACAACATGGGCACGTACGGAACCGACCAGGTCATCGCCCAGCGATACTTCACGATGGGCAGTTACCGGGAAATCGCCAAGTCGATCCTCGGCTCAGGCGTCCTCAATGTGGCGGCAAACCTCCTGCTGGCACTCTTCGGTCTCCTGCTCGTCGTCTACTATCGGCAGCGGCCGGAGCTCGCCGCGACGCTGAGCCGGGCGGACCAGATTCTGCCGCACTTCATGGCCAATGTGCTGCCGGTCGGATTCCGCGGGCTGGTACTTGCGGCGATCCTGGCGGCCACGATGTCGGCGGTCAGCGCTGGGCTGAACTCGTTCGCGACTGTCGGCATCATGGACCTGTACAAGCGCCATTTCCGCCAACAAGCAGCGGACGACGGTCGAGACCTGACCAGGGCCCGGCGACTCACGTTTGTCCTCGGCGCGCTGGCGACGGCGGCTGCCGTGTGGGTCAGTACCCGCCAGACCACCATCATGCAGACGGCGGCTGCCATGGCGTCGAAATTCATCGGGCCGATCACCGGCATCTTCCTGCTGGGGGCGATCACGAAACGCGGCAACATCGTCGGGTTGTTTGCAGGAGTTGCCGTCGGACTGATCGGAGCTTTCGCAATCGACTGGGCACCCATCGCACGCCACGTAAACTGGATGTGGACCGCCCCCGAAGCGTGCGCGCTGACCCTGGCCGCCGGGTACGTGGTCAGCCTGCTGGTCCCGGTTACCACCTTGCGGACGGCTGGGACCGATGCCCCGGTGCCCGTCCCGCTCTCAGTAGCGCCGGAGCCGGAAGTGATTGAGCACAGCTAGTCAGCCGAGACACGGGAGTACACCATGAAGCCGGTCTGCCTGATCAGTGCGGTCTGCACGCTCCTGGACGAAGAGGAGAATCTTCACGTCGAGGGATTCGAGGCCCACCTCTCGGACCAGTGGAACAGCGGGATCACAAGCCTGTTTGTCGCCGGCTCGATGGGCGCGATGCAGCTCCTGCGGGACGAGACCTACCGGACGCTCATCCGAACCGCTGTCGAACTCGCTGACGGAAGAGGCGAACTCCTCGCCGGTGCAGGCGATACCAGCTACTGGCGGACCCGGGACCGCATCGCGTTCCTGAACCAGTTTCCGCTCGACGGCGTGGTCGTGCTGACGCCGTTCTTCTTCCGCTTTTCCCAGCCGGAGCTCGTCGAGTACTTCCAGAGCCTTGCGAAGATCTCCCGCGCCCCGCTTTATCTCTACGATCTGCCGCAGGTCACCGGCACGAAACTGGATTTCGAGACCGTGCTGACCCTGGCGAAGTGCCCGAACATCGCCGGAATCAAGTGCTCGGATGATCCGGGCTACACGCGACAGCTGCAGGACCGCGTACCCGAGTCGTTCCGCGTCATCATCGCCCAGGCCGACCTCGTGGACGTCTTCCTCCGGCACGGCCTGCGTGAGCAGCTCGACGGCATGTTCGCCATGGCACCGGCGTGGGCGGTGGACCTCGCACGGGCGGCTGAAAAACGCGACTGGGGCAAGGCGGCGGAGTACCAGCGCCGGATCTCGCGTCTTAAGAAAGCGCTGGTCTGCCTCAGCGACGACGCATTCACGGTGGTACTCAACGCGCGCGGCATTCCGGGAACGATGGCACCCCGACCGACACGTAAGCTGTCCCGCGCCGAGGTGGAGACCCTGATGAGCGATCCGATCGTGCAGGAGTACATCAGGGAGCCCGTCGCCCCTATCGGCACAAAGTCGGCATAAGGACCGCCGCCTCGCAGGCGAGGTTCATCCGATCGGATCCTGGAGACAAGACCCATGAACAGATACTATCGCACGGGAATGCTGCTCGCAGTGTTCATTCCCCTCGAAGGCGCGGCAGCTTCGCCCGAGTCCAGACAGACTCAGCCGGCATCGGCGTCCCCGAGTTGGCCGGATGAGACGATCGACACGTGGCACGGCTTCAAACGTCACCACCTTCTGATCGAAGGCTGCCGTGCGTGGGTGGTCGAACCGAGGCGAGCACTACCCGGAAACCCGTGGTCATGGTGCATGGAGTTTCCGGATTCCTTCACCGAGCGATGCGCTGCCCCGGCCCTGCTGGAGCAGGGCTTTCACCACGCGCACATTGTCGTCGGTAATACCTTCGGCTGCCCCACCGCTCTCCGGCAGTTCAGCGCCTTCTACCAGGCGCTGCGATCCCGGGGTCTGGCTGAGAAGGCGGTATTGATCGGAATAAGCCGAGGCGGCTTGTACGCCTACCGCTGGGCCGCGCAGAACCCTCAGAAGGTGTCCGTGATCTATGGAGATGCCCCGGTGTGCGATTTCAAGAGCTGGCCGGGCGGCAAAGGCAAGGGCCCCGGGAGTCCTGCCGACTGGAAGGAGCTTGTGCGATGCTACGGCTTCACGAGTGACGCCGAAGCCCTGGCCTACCACGGAAATCCAATTGATATCCTCGCGCCGCTCGCCCGGGCGAAGGTCGCGATCATTCACGTTGTCGGCGACACGGACGAGGTGGTGCCGGTGGCCGAGAACACGGCCATCGTAGAGGAACGCTATCGCAAGCTCGGTGGCGAGATCCGGGTGATTCACAAGCCGGGGATCGGCCATCATCCGCACGGCCTGGAGGACCCTTCCGCTGTCGTGCAGTTCGTGATCGAGCATACTTCCGCGACGGGCGCGGCCAAATCACGACCTGCGCCGTGAGAGTTGCCGCTCATGCCGGCGGGGCACCTGACAGGGGCTTTGCCGCCGCGGTAATCCAGGGATCAGCTGCAACGTGAGGACCAGTCACATGCAAGGAGATCACTCGATGAGCCGCATATCCCGCCGCACATTCCTGCAGACATCATCACTGGGGGCGTCCGCAGTCGCGTTAGGCGCGATGAGCACCGCGCGGGCCTATGCCGCCAACGAAACCTCGCAGATCGGCTGGATCGGCGTTGGCGGCAGGGGCTCTTCGCTGCTCCAGACCATGGTCGAGAACTGCCCCAACGCCCGGACTGCGGCAGTCTGCGATCTGGTCCCCCAGCGGGTGGATCATGCCAGGAAGATAGCCGAACGCGACAAGCCGAACGGATATACCGACTTCCGCGAGATGCTGGAGAAGGAAAAGCTCGACGGAGTCCTGGTAGCCACCGAGCCTTCAAACCACGCAAAAGTGGTCGTGCCCGTGCTCGAGGGCGGGCTGCACTGCTTTGCCGAGAAGCCGATGGACACCACGGTGGAGAGGATCGACGCGATTACCGCGGCCGCCCGCAAATCCAGGGGTGTTTACCAGATCGGCACGCAGCGCCGCTATCACCCTGGCTACCTGGGGGCCATGAAAGTCATTCACAGCGGCGAAATCGGTCGCATCATCGTGATGCAGGGCCATTACCACTGGACGTGGGAAGTCGGCGGAATGTCCGTGCCCGTTCAGGGCGGCGAGTTGATCGAGCAGGCCAGCCACCACATGGACGTCATGTCATGGGCAATGGGCAACCAGGCCCCTGTCACCTGCGTCTCCATGGGCTACAACCTGTTCGCCAAGGACCCTAATACTCTCACCGAAACCCACTCGGTTACCACCTTCCAGTTTCCGACCGGTGTGCTTTTCTCCTACTCGCACTTTTTCTACCTGCCGCCGCACTTCGAGGATGAAAAGGTATGGGTCATCTGCGAAAAGGCGGGAATCGACCTGAACTCGGGGATGCTGCACGGCCGGGGCACACGCGAACACCCCGAAGGCCCGGAGCGCCGGGTTGGGATGGCGAGCGGCCGCGACTGGGGCCTGGGCACCGCCGAGGGACTGCAATCGTTCGTGGCCGGAATCAGGAGCGGTTGGAAAGAGAAACCGAATTCCGTTTGAGGTTGTCACCGTTCCCGCGGCGGCTCAGATCGTCTGGAGGTCAACCGGCTTGATTCGCAGCATCAAGAACTCGGCTCGTTGTCGGCAGGCAGCCCGGAGCAGGCTGCTGCTCGGCGGGACCACTGCGGATCTTCACAACCGGGCGCTCTCGACCCTCCGAATCGGGCTCCACGATGGCCAGAGGTTTGTAAAGGTCCATGCGGCCGAGGCGCTGCTGGCCTGCTCCCGACCCGCTGAGATCCACGCGGTCTTCCGGTCGGAACTCGCGAGCGAACCCGGTCCGGGGTATCGGACGGGCGTCTGGCGCGTCCTGGCACGACTCGCCACCGGCAATGGTAACGCTGGAGGCGATTACGTCCGGCGGATGCTCGAGGTTTTCTTCGACGAACAGGCTCCGGACCGCAGCACCGCGGGCGAATCCCTGGGCAAATTGCGCTACGCCGACGAGGGCGAACGGATGCTCGAACTGGCCCGTGACCCGCGGGGAGATCAGGCCGGTGTCCGGGCGATGGCGCGGTGGATCGTGGCCAATACGGGCCGTTGCGGAGCCGAGCAGGATCTGGCCGCGCTGCTCGCTTCATCTCACGCAAGTGTCCGGCTGGACGCCGCCTACGCGCTGCGCCGGTTGACGCACCTGACACCGGAGACACGCAGACAAGTCTCGTACTGCACCGCGCGGGAGACTGCGGGATCGCCGGTCTGCGTGTACCTCCTCGGGGCGACCTATGTCCATTCGCCCTTACTAGAACGACGGGCCGTCAAACCGTACCTGCTCGTGTATGCCGCGGGCGCCTCTGAGGAACGCTCCGAGGTCTGCCACGCCCTGGCCGTGCGGGGCAACGCGGGAGATATCCCTCTCGTGGAGGAACTCGCGCGAGACACCGATCTGGACGTGCGCTGCAGTGCGGCCGGTGCCATCCTGCAGATCCTGCGCAGGACGACGCACATCGGACACCCTTCCCGATGAGCCGAAGGACCGACTGTCTGACAGGCGACATTGAAGCTGCCGCTTGAAGTGGTCCAGAAGAACTGGGCGTCGTTGCCCGGCGTGCCGTTCTTCATCCGGATGTCCAGGTGCTTGAGCGCGGCCGCGTCAATGCGCGAGCCCGGGGGATCCTTGCCGGTCACCGTGGACTTGAGGGCGCCGTTGTTCGAGCTTGTCGCGTTGTATTGGTTTCGCGGGAACCACACATCGAGGTAGCCCGGGTTGTCAAACTGCCATCTCGCGACCGCAACAGGCAATCGTTCTGGCGAAGGACAGTGCGGGGCCAGGCCGGCAAACGTGCTTCGCTGAGTTGAAGGTTGAAAGGCACGGTGGTTTCGTGGCCGACCTTTGTACCGGCATTTCATGCGAATACCGCGAAATCATGCGACACAACGTGACGAAATGAGACGATTTGCGAAAACAACATTGGATGGTAAGATCCTGTTGAGAACGGCGTTACGGAGCTTTTGGCGGCGGACGGAAATCGATTCGCAATGCGAAGGTCGAGGGTTCGAATCCCTTCGCCTCCATTCGTTTTTTGGCCGTTTTATTGAAGTTTTCGGGGCTCCCGCCCGCAGCGCCGATTGGGCCGTTCACGGCGTTTCCCGCCCT
>CAZJTF010000263.1:0-5668 GCA_964548565.1 uncultured Planctomycetales bacterium
GGCTACGCGACGGGCTTCGTCCGCGGCGACGTGGCCGCGGTGAAGGCGGCGACGGATGCCGGCGCCGCGGCGGCCGCAAAGGTGGGCGAGATCATCAGCGTGCACGTGATTCCACGTCCGCACGATGATCTCGGCAACATGCTGCCCAGGCAGAAGGAACCGGCCGGGAAGCCGACGAAGTAATCCCCCGGGTGACGGATACAGGCGACAACTGTTTGAAGTGGAGTCAGAGCGATGAGCGATGCCATCGGCATGGTTGAAACGATGGGCTTTACGGGCCTTGTGGAAGCGACGGACGCCATGTGCAAAGCGGCGAACGTCGAACTGGTCAAGAGCATTCAGATCGGCGGCGGCCTGGTGACGACGGTCGTCCGCGGCGACGTCGGCAGCGTCAAGGCGGCGGTGGATGCCGGCTCAGAGGCGGCGAACCGCGTGGGCGAACTGCTGAGCGCGCACGTGATCGCGCGTCCGCACGAAGGCCTGACGGGCGTGTTCTTCTGAGCGTGAAGACGTTGCACCGACCCGCGGGTTGCGGCCGGTGACCGATTGATGATGGTGGTCGCATGATCGTCCTTGTAGCCAACATCGGCAGCACCACGTTCAAGTTCCGCCTGTTCGACATGGCGGACGAACGGGAGCTCGCGCGCGGCGGCGCCGACCGCATCGGGAAGGACGACGGGGTGGTGAAGGTCGGCGATCGCACGTGGACCGGCCGCCTGGCCGATCACGGCGAGGCGATCGACCACTGCCTGCAGATGCTGCCGGATCCGCACGTGGAACTCGGGGCGATCGGGTTCAAGGCGGTGCACGGCGGGCCGGTTTCCGGCGCGGCGCTGGTGACGGACCAGGTCCTCGCGACGATGACCGAGTTCTTCGACATCGCGCCCGCGCACAACCCGCCGTACGTGGCCGCCATGAAGGCCTTGCGGGGCAAATTGCCGCATGTGCCGCAGGTCGCGGCATTCGAGACGGCGTTCCACCAGACGATCCCGGCCTCCCGCTGGACGTACGCGATCCCCTGGGAGTGGACGCAGGCGGGCGTGCGCCGCTACGGTTTTCACGGCGCGAGCCACCGCTACATCGCGGTGCGATCGGCCGAGGTGCTCCGCCGCAACGACCTGCGCGTGATCTCCTGCCATCTCGGCGGAAGCAGTTCCATCTGCGCGATCGAGAGCGGGCGGAGCGTCGCGAACAGTTTCGGGAGTACGCCGCAGTCAGGGTTGCCGCACAACAACCGCGTGGGCGATTTTGATCCGTACGTGCTGCTGAAGGTGCTCCCGCGATTCAACATCACCTTCGAGGCGGCCCTGGCGACGATGGCCAAGGGCGGCGGCCTGATGGGGATCAGCGGCGTCAGCAACGACATGCGCGAGATCGAACAGGCGGCGGCCTCGGGGAATGCGCGGGCCCAACTCGCCATCGACGTACTGGTCGAGGCGGTGCGGCACTACATCGGGGCCTACCTGGCGGTGCTGAACGGAGCGGACCTGCTCGTGTTCACCGGCGGGATCGGGGAGAACGGCACCGGCATCCGTGCCGCGATCTGCGATCGCATGGATTACGCCGGCATCGTGCTGAGTTCGGAGCGCAACGACATCCGCGGACGGGAAGCAGTGATCTCCGCCGAGAAATCGCGCGTGAAGGTGATGATCATCCCGACCAACGAGGAATTGATCGTCGCACGGCAGACGGTGGATGTGCTGGGGAAGTAAACGTCCAAATATGGTACGGGGATACGGGAACCTGGTGACAAGGTGAAGATTTGACCGGCGGTGCGGGGCGCTGCCGGGTTTTGAAGGAGCTCAATGCGATGGCACAGCAGGCACTGGGATTGATCGAGACGCGCGGCATGGTCGCGCTGGTCGAAGCGGCGGACGCGGCGCTCAAGGCCGCCAACGTGACGTACCGCGGCTGGAAGCAGGTGGGCTCGGCCCTCTGCACCGTCATGTTCGAAGGCGATGTGGCGGCAATCAAGGCGGCGGTCGACGCGGGCGCCGCGGCGGCGGCGAAAGTCGGCGAGGTGGTCAGCGTGGACGTGATCGCCCGTCCGCACGGCGATGTCGCGAAGATTCTGCCGAACGGCTGACAGTGCCGCAGCGGGGGTGAGGTCGCGGGCCTGCTCCAGCGGGCGCGGCGACCGGGCCACGTGCGGATCGCAGGTGAATGACCTGCGCCGCTTGCGTGGCTACCCGGGGCACGTTCGGAGGCGCACATGTTCATCGGCAAAGTCACCGGGACCGTCGTCGCGACGCAGAAGGTCAAAAGCGTCGTCGGCAAGAAGCTGCTGCTCGTTCAGAGCATGGGCGTGGACTCCGGTCCGCCGCCGCGGCTCGTGGCGTCCGGGCGGACGGCGGTGGCCATCGACACTGTGGGTGCCGGTGAGGGCGAACTCGTGATCGTGACGCAGGGCAGCTCGGCGCGGCTCACCGACATGACGTCCGATGTGCCGACCGATGCCGTGGTGATCGGGATCATCGACGAGGTCCAGGTGTCGGGGTCGGAAATCTACAAGCAGGAGCGGAGCTGAGGTCCGGCGGCTCCCGGCTGAGTGCATGACCGGCGGATCCTGCCGGCGGCAGTTGAACCAGAGGAACTGACATGAGTGCGACGATCAACGATGCGCTGATTCGCGACGTGGTGAGCGAAGTCCTCAACCGCCTCAAACTCGGACCGGCGCCGGCCGGCAACGGTCATGCGGGGGGGCGGTCGCGCGGCGACGACGGCGTCTACCAGGACGTCGATTCGGCCGTCGCGGATGCGAAGGCGGCATTCGCTCAGCTCCAGCGATCCACGCTGGAAAAGCGCGACCAGGCGATCCAGTGCATCCGCGACCTCTGCCGCCAGAACGCGAAGGAGTGGGGACGGATCGAGCTCGAGGAGACGAAAATCGGTCGCCTGGATCACAAGATCGAGAAACTCTTCTCGGCGGCGAAGACCCCCGGACTCGAAATGCTCACCACGGAGGCGGTCAGCGGTGATCACGGCCTGACGGTGACAGAGCATGCGCCGTGGGGCGTCCTCGGCGTCATTACGCCGGTGACGCACTCGATCCCGACGCTGGCCAACAACGCCATCATGATGATCGCGGCCGGCAACACGCTGGTCGTCAACCCGCATCCAGGCGGGGCCCGGTGCGCGGCGGTCGCGACGCGGGCGTTCAACCGGGCCATCCGCGAGAAGACCGGCCTCGACAACCTGATCTGCCTGGTCGAGAAGCCGACGCTCGAATCGGCGGAAGCCATCTTCAAGCACCGCGACATCGCCATGCTCGTGGTGACCGGCGGACCGGGCGTGGTCGCGGCGGCAATGGCGAGCAGCAAGAAGGCAATTGTCGCGGGTCCAGGCAATCCGCCCGTCGTCGTCGATGAAACGGCGGACATTGAGCGGGCGGCCAACGGCATCATCCAGGGCGCCGCGTACGATAACAACCTGCTGTGCATCGGCGAGAAGGAAGTGTTCGTGGTCGCGAGCGTGGCGGACCGCCTGCTCGAGGCGATGGGCCGGCACGGCGGCTTCCGTTTGAACCGCGAGCAGACCGAAGCGCTGGCGAAAATCGCGATTCACAAGGACGAGAAGAGCGGCCACTTCATCGCAGACAAGAAGTTCGTCGGCAAGGACCCGGAGGTGCTCGCGAGCGCGATCGGCGTCAGCATCCCGGCCGGCATCCAGTGCCTGTACGGCGAGGTGGACGGGAACAGCCCGTGGCTGCCGTGCGAGCAGATGATGCCGTTCCTGCCGGTGCTGCGATGCCCGACCGTCGACGACGCGATTGCCAGGGCGGTGCACTTCGAGCACGGCTTCGGCCACACAGCGATCATCTGGTCCACCAGCGTCGACAACATGACGAAGATGGGGCGGGCGGTCGACACGACGCTCTACATCAAGAACGGCCCCTGCATGGCAGGTCTCGGCGGCGGCGGCGAAGGCTACGGCAGCTTCAGCATCGCGACGCCGACCGGCGAAGGCGTCACCAGCACGATGACGTTCACGCGAGTGAGGCGGTGCGTGATGGTGGACTACCTGCGGATCCTGTGAAGTGAGAAGTGAGAAGTGCGAAGCTGCCTGCGGATTGAGAATTGAGAATTGAGAATTGAGAATCGGGCAGAGGTGGTGGTCTGACGGGAGGCGCCTCGGTGGGGCGGTTCGGCGACGAACTCCTGGAGCGGGTCGAGCGTGCGGTCGACCGTACTTTCCAGATGGTTCTATCGCTGCCGAATAATGTGCTCGCCTGGGAAATCGGTCGCCAGATCGTGCGGAGTGCAGGAAGCTCCGGCGCCAATCTCGAGGAGGCGAAGGGCTGTCTGAGCCGCAAGGACTTTGCTCACCGGTTCTCGGTTTCGCTGAGAGAGACGCGGGAAACGCTCTACTGGCTGCGTCGCATCGAGAAGAATCGGCTGATTCCGGCCAGGCGGCTGGGGCAGCTTCAGGCCGAGTGGAACGAACTGGTATCGATCATGACGTCCGTGTTGAAGAAGTTGAGAAGCTCCTCGAGGACGGGCGAGGCGAGATGAGTTCTCAATTCTCAATTCTCAATTCTCAACTCGAGCCGCGAGGCGGACATGGTTCTCGGTAGGGTTGTCGGCAAAGCAATCTCGACCGCCAAGCACCGATCGCTGGGCGGCGCGCGGATGCTCGTGGTCGAGCCGATTCGGGCGATGTCGCTGGATCCGGTACTGGCGCTCGATGAACTGGGGGCGCGGGCGGGCGACATCGTGGTCATGAGTAACGACGGAAAGTTCGCGCGGGAGATGGTCAACGACATGCAATCTCCGGCGCGGTGGTGGGTGATGGGGATCATCGACGATCCCGAGCCGGTGCTGGAAGCAATCGCATGAGCCGCACGGTCGTCACGGCGAAACTGCTGGAGGAGCTGCACAAAGCGGGCGGCGAGATCCGCCTGCCCAAGGATGCGCTCGTCACGCCGGCCGCCCGTGACTGGTTCAAGGAGAACCGCGTCCCTGTCACGTGGGAAGAGGCCAACAAGGGCACCGGCAGCCGCACGCTGGCCGTCGTGATGGATGCTTCGCTGGCGGAGCTGCGGTCGATGCGGTCTGTGCTGGACCGGTCGGGCAACCTGGTGGATGTCATCGAGCCGGTGGGCGGGCGGAGCGGCATCACGGGCGCGACGCGGCGTCTCTGCGGGCGGATTGCCCGGCGCGAGGTCGCCAAGGGCGTCGTGTTTGCCCAGGATGCGGCCGTGCCCCTGTGCGTGGCGAACAAGCACAACGGCGTGCGAGCAGCGCTGGGCACGAACGTTTCGAGTGTCGAGGAGGCGTGCCGCGAACTCGGCGTGAACGTGCTGGTGATCGAGTACCCCGGGCAGACGGCATTCCAGATGCGGCAGATGATCGATCGTCTTGTCAAAGGCCCGACTGCGGCCAAGCCCGAAACGTCGGCCACCATTGCAGCAATCGAGCAGGGAGGTGGGCGTGCGGATTGGTGAAGTCATCGGGCGGATCACGCTCAGCCGATGCGATCCGAAGCTGTGCGGAGGACGATTCCTGATCGTGCAGCCGCATGATGCGAAGTCGCTCCGCGAGGGCGTGCGGGGCAAGGGCGAGGTCGAGGTGGTGTACGACGAGCAGGGCGCCCGCGAGGGCGACCGCGTCGGGTTCAGCGAAGGCCGCGAGGCCGCGATGCCGTTTCACCCGGACAAGGTGGCGGTCGA
>CAZJTF010000263.1:5768-10346 GCA_964548565.1 uncultured Planctomycetales bacterium
AAGGTGGCGGTCGACGCGTACCTGGCGTGCCTGCTGGATGAGGTGACGTACGGATAGGAATTGTGAATTGAGAGTTGAGAATTGAGAATTGGAGCCAGACGCGTCACGGTTCTTGAGAGTTGCAGACGTCAATGGAGTTGCACTGCGCCGGCCGGCGCGTGCCTTTCTCAATTCTCAATTCTCAATTCTCAACTGCGGGATGGGTGATCCATGTTGAACGAGTTCAAGATCAAGCAGGAAATCTGTGAGGTTGGGCGCAAAATTTACGCGAAGGGGTTCGCGGCGGCCAATGATGGCAACATCTCGTATCGCATCAGCGACAACGAGGTGCTCTGCACGCCGACGATGGTGAGCAAGGGCTTCCTCAAGCCCGAGCACATCTGCAAGATCGACATGACCGGCAAGCAGCTCACCGGCTCGTACAAGCGGACGAGCGAGGCGCTGCTGCACCTCGAGATCTACAAGATGGCGCCCGAGGTCAGGTCGGTCGTGCACTGCCACCCGCCGCACGCCACGGCGTTCGCGGTGGCCGGCGAGCCGATCCCGACGTGCATCCTGCCGGAGGTCGAGGTCTTTCTCGGCCCGATTCCGACGACGGTCTACGAGACGCCCGGCGACAAGAATTTCGCCGAGACGATCAAGCCGCACGTGAAGGGCTCGCGCGTGGTCGTGCTGCGCAATCACGGCACGGTGTCGTGGGGCGAGACCGTCGACCGCGCGTACTGGTGGACGGAGATCCTCGACGCGTACTGCCGCATTCTGCTGCTCGCCAAGCAGATCGGTCGGGTCGACCGCATCAGCGAACCGAAGGTCGAGGAACTGCTCGATTTGAAGGAGCGGTTCGGCATGGGCGTGGACCCGCGGCGGCTCGAGAACGCGGACCTTTGCGTCAACACGGAGTTCGGACGGGGCTTCGCGTCCGCCGGGTGCGGCTGCGGCAACAAGGCAGGTGCGTCGGAGGGGGACAAGCCGCTGGCGATCAGCGAGCAGGAAATGGATCGCATCGTCCGCGAGATCACGGATCGCATCATGGCGGCCCTGTGACGCGGGGCCACGAAAGGAGTGACGCCAGATGACAGCAATGGCTCGCCGGATTGGATTCCTGGGAGCCGTGCTCGTGACACTCGGCACGGTCGGCTGCCAGGGTAAGGCCAGAACCCACGAGTGGGCGCTCATGGAGGCGGACGTCGCCTTCCCTGAGATCACCGGGCGGGAACGCCCGGTCCGGCGCGCGGGTGAGCCGGCGGAAGTGCTCGAGATCCGGCGGGGCGGCGGCCAGACGGTGCTCGTCGCGTGCCGGGTGGCCGAGGACGTGCCTTCCGACCGGCCGTACTGGCACCGCAATCTCGCGTATGTCATCGCCATCCCCAGCCCGCTCTCGACGGGGTCGTACGACGTGACGCCGGAGAACGGGCGTTTCATTGAGAACGCGGCGTGGATTCCGGCGCGGCGGCCGTACGTTGGCCTGGAAGGGCGGATCCGGGTGCTCTCGTTCAACAGCAGGGGCGCGGTGGTGGACTGCTCCGTGCGTAACGTGATCACGCGCACCGGCGACCCGGTGTACCCATTGCGGGGGATCCACACGTTCGAGTTCGCGACGGTTGACGAAGGTGTGCTGAACGGCTGCGCGATCCGGCTGGACGGCGCGCCAGCCCCGGCGCCGGAGGTGCAGTAGGACGATGAAAGTCGGGATTATCGGTGGAGGCGGTCGGGTCGGTGCGTGCGCGGCGGCGGCACTGCAGTGCGGGGGGGCGGTCGGCGAGATCGCGCTGCTCGACGCGAATGCCGATGCCGTACGAGGTGAAGCGCTCGACCTGCTGCACGGGGCGGCGCTTGCGGCCGACCAGCGAATCCGCGCGGTCGAGTATCCCGAGATCGCCGACTCCGACATCCTCGTGATCACCGCGGGCCTTCGCCGCAAGCCGGACGAGAGCCGGCTCGACCTGATCAACCGCAACGTGCAGCTTTTCCTCCAGATTCTGCAGAGCCTGCAACAGCACAAGCTCCGTGAGGATGCGATCGTGCTGGTGGTGTCGAACCCGGTGGACATCCTGACGCGACTGGCCGTCGAGCGGACGCGCCGCTGCCCCGATCGCACGATCGGCCTTGGCACGGTGCTCGATACGGCGCGGTTCTGCTCGCTGATCGCCCAGGAACTGCGGCTCCCGGCGACGCAGGTCAAGGCGATGATCCTCGGCGAGCACGGCGACACGATGGTGCCGATCTGGTCGTCCGCCAGTGTGAACGGGCTCCCGCTGACGCAGTGGCCGGGCATGACGCCGGCCAGGCAGGCGGAGCTGTTCAAACGCACGCAGGGCAGCGGGGCGGAAGTGATCCGGCTGAAGGGCGGCGCCGGCTGGGCGGTCGGGCTGAGCATTCGCGAGGTCGTGGAGTCGATCGCGCTCGATCGCCGGCGCATTCTGCCCGTCAGCTCGATCCAGAAGGGGGCGTTCGGCCTGCAGAGGACGTGCCTGTCCGTGCCGACGGTGCTCGGACGGCGCGGTGTGCTGCAGCGGGTCGAACTGGAGCTCTGGCCGAAGGAACTGACAGCGTTGCGGGCCTCGGCCGCGGCCCTGGACGAGACGTACTCGAAGATCCGGTGAATTCTCGATGGTCGCCCGTAGGTTGCCGCGTGTTGACCGGCCGCACGGACAGGAATCGACGAACAATCCGCAAAGTGGTGTGAGATGGTCGCCAAAACGCTCGATATCAAGCTCGCGAAGATCAAGGCCGATCCGACGTGCCGCGAATTCATCATCGCGGACGCCAAGGACGCCGACATGGCATTTGGCATCGCCTCGCCGGGCAAATCTCCCGAGCACTACGCCCACGAAGGCAAGTTCCGGAGCCTGCCCGAGTTCCGGCAGTGCATCCGGGACGTGGTCCAGCAGGGCCTGATCGACATCATGCTCATGTCGGCGCACACGAGCGGCATCCTGACAATCGAGGAGCGGCTCTTCGACAACTCGCACGTCACGCCGGCCGCCCGCGCGAACGATACGACCGATGTCCACGTCATCCGCGAGGGGATCTACGTCCGTGAGCCGTCGCGCCCGTTCCGCACCGCAACCATCGACCAGATCCAGTGCGGGCGGGTCGACTGCGAGCCCGCAGCGCGTGCCGTCGGTGCGAACCTGGGCCTCTACAGCGTCACGTTCAACAACGACCTGGCCCTCGACCAGGCGACGCTCGAGCGCTACCGCGAATTCCGTATCGAGGCGGAGCGGAAGGGGTTCAGACACTTTCTGGAGGTGTTTGACCCGAACGCTCCGCGCAACCCGATCGCGCCGGACAAGCTGGGCGCGTTCATCAATGACATGATCGCCCGGACACTCGCGGGCGTGCCCGAGCCGGGGCGCCCGCTGTTCCTGAAGATGGTCTATCACGGGCCGAAGTGGACCGAGGAGCTTGCGCACTACGATCCGAAGCTGGTGATCGGGATCCTTGGCGGCGGGGCGGGCACCACGTACGACGCGTTCAAGCTGATTGCGGAAGCGCAGAAGTACGGCGCCCGCGTCGCACTGTTCGGGCGTAAAATCAACAACGCGGAGCACCAGCTCGCGTTCGTCGAGATGCTCCGGCGCATTGTGGACGGCCAGATCACGCCCGAGGATGCGGTGAAGGCGTACCACGGGGTGCTCCAGGGGCTGGGGATTCGACCGCAGCGGTCCCTCGACGAGGATATGAAGCTGCAGACGGGCGTCATGAGCTACGGCGGGGGCACGCAAATACAGGTCCCGGCCAGCGCTCCGGAAAAGCCCACCCCGCGGCCCCAGCCGGCCGCGACGGCGACCTCTGCCCCGGAAACGCCGGTCCAGCCGAAGGCACCAGCCACCCCGGCAGCCGCACGCCCTTCGAGCAACGGTTCTCCCGATTTCGGCCGGATGACCCCCGCCGAGCGCCTGGCGTATCACCGGTCACGGCTGAGCCGACTGTGAACCCGGGGGCTTTACCTCGTCCGCAGGAGGGGTATAATCGCAGGCACGTACATGGAGGTATGGTCATGCGCTTCGCACAGGTTCGTCTGTACAGCATCGCAATGCCGCTGTTTCTTCTGCCGTTGATGGACTTCAGCTTTTCGGCGATTCCCGACTACCTGAAGGGTGCCGAGTTTCGGGCATTCCTGGCGGAGATGCTCACCCAGATCTTCTCCGGCATCGTGGATGCGGTGATTATCGCCGGGATCCAGTCGGCCGTCGGCGGGGTCTGACTTTCACATATTAACTACAGATCATGAGCCCACGCTCCCTGCGCGTGGGCTCTTTCGCGCGCGGCTCTTGCCGGCGACGCCTCACTGCGGAATAGCGGAATCTACCGGTCCGAGCACTCCAGATAGGACTGCAGCAGGATTTGGGCGGCAATCGCGTCCTGGCGGGCTTTCTTCTTCTTGCGGGTGAGCTCGCGTTCCGCCAGGCGGCCGTCGGCGGCGTGCGAGGTGAGGCGTTCGTCGTGCAAATGAACCGGAATCGGGGATAGTGCCGCGAAGGCGGCGGCCAGGGCCTTCGAGTGTCTCGCCTGAGGCCCCTCGGTATCGTCCATGTTCAGCGGCAGACCGATCACGATGGCCTCGGCGCCATA
>CAZJTF010000264.1:0-10312 GCA_964548565.1 uncultured Planctomycetales bacterium
GTAGAATGCCAGCTTCCCAAGCTGGACGTCGTCGGTTCGAATCCGATCGCCCGCTGTTTCCTTAAGTGATTGCGGGGCCAAGGTTTGGCGACCTTGGCTTTTTTCGTTGGGACCCGAAAAACGGCCGTTTTCGGCCGAGTTGGTCAAAAGTTGGTCACTCGGGCGCCGCATCAGGATACCGCCTCCTCGACGACCTTGCGGGCCACCTCCAGCAGCTCCGGCTCCACCTGCACGTAGAACCTCCGCGTTGTGCGGATGTCACTGTGCCCGGCGAGCTCCTGCACCACGTGGATCGGCACCGACTTGGACAGGTTCGTGCAGTAGCTCCGCCGCAGGTCGTGCACGCAGCACCGGACCACGCCTGCCCGCCGGCGGATCGCCTGGAAATCCCGCGAGGTATTCTGGCGCTTCATCCGCTGACCTGCGTTGGGCCCCTTGCACGACGAACACGTAGACCTGGCCGTCGCCGGCCTCGGCCTGCACCTTGGTGAGCACGTTCGTGACCGGTCGGGGCATGGGCAGGATCCGCATGTCCTTGTCCTTCGGCATCCAGTCCTCCGCGCCGGCCTTGCCGCGCTTCGCGACCACCCGAACCACCTCCTTCTCGAAGTCGATGTCCGGCCAGGTCAGGTTCAGGATCTCGCTCAAGCGAAGGCCACAGCAGTAGGCCAGAGCGATGATCCCTCGCCACCTCAGCGACGGCGCGGCTTCGATCAGTTTCCGGTAGTCCTCGGGCGTGACGTGATGCCACTCGTTGCGCGACACCTTCTCCTGCCGGATGCCGTTGAACGGGTTCTCGCGAATCAGCCGGCAGTCGACCGCCTCGCGAAAGATCCGCCGGCACTCCCGGAGCAGCTTGTTGACCGTCGCGGGAGCGATCGGTTGGTCCTTCGGCGACCTCTCCCGGTACCAGGCGATGAATCGCCGGGCATCGAGCGGTGTGATCTTGTTCACCGGTCGCTCCTTGCCGATGCGCTCTTTGAGCAGCTTCACGGTGCGAGCGTGCTCCTGTCTCGACCGCTCGGTCAGGTCGGATCGGATGCTCATGTACATCTTGCCGAACTCCGCCAGGGTCGTGTTGGGCGGCGGGTCACCTTGCCCGATCCGCACGTCTGCCTGTTTCTCTTCCGCGAAGAGATCGGCCTCCTTTCTGGTCGGAAGGCTCTTGCTGAACCGTTGCCCGTCCTGGCCGTGCCAGCGGACCACCCAGCTGTGCGCCCGCTTCTTCGGCCACTCGTTCTTCGGCAACGGTTTGCCCGAGCTGTCCTTGGGTATTGGACCATAGTAGTTCCGGTAGATACCGATTTTCTTAGTCGCCATGGTTTAGCCTCCGGGTCCTGCCCGGACCCTTGGGCCACCACGGACGACCGACCAAGACGATCAGTATACCGGCCGCGGTGCCAAGGGCGCAATCCCTCTCACTCCTCGGTTTTCTTCGCCAGGAAACGGTCAAGCTCGGTCTTGCGGTACCAGACGCGCCGCGCGAACTTGGTGGCCTTCAGCTCGGCCTTACTTCGCCAGTAGTTCAGCGTCCGCACCGCGGACTCGGGAGTGTGTGCTCCGGTTTCATCGAGCCGCAGGTACTGAGCGGCTTCGACGGGAGTCAAGAGATCACCGAATGTGGAAGGTCGCGCCGGCCAGCTACACGGGCGCACCTGCTTGGACTCTTCTGTCGGCTCGGTGCGAGCAACCTCGGTCATTTCAACATGGTCGTCCATGGAAGCCCTTGACTCAACCACACGAGCTATGCAGGCACCGGTCGCACACGAAGCAGCCCGATTCCCGGCGCATGACACTCCGGCACCATGGACAGAGCCGACCCGTTGGAATGGCGGACGGCTTCGCCGACTCGGAGTCGCCAGACAGCGCTTCCCGCATCGCCCTGGCGATGGCATCCGGACAGGACTGCACATCGACCTGTTTTCCGTTGTTTCTGGCGGAGACGGTGGACAGACAACGGATGCCTCGGAGTTGCTCGCTCAACTCATGCGGATCCACACCGGCGCGCAGCGCCGTCGAAATCGTCCGGCAGGTGGCCTCGGACTGGGCGGGGCAACCGCCTGCTTTCCCGAGATTTGCGAAGACCTCGCACAATCCCCGGTCATCGCGGTTGACGGTAACGAACAGTGTGCCGCACCCCATCTTGAACTTGGTCGTCGCCCCCGTGGTCACGCGGCTGCGCGGCCGAGCTGTTTCTCCATGCGTGTTGGTCGGATCGGATACAAGATGGGCTTTTGACAGAGTCTGGCCGGATCGCGAACCGTCCCTGTAGACGGTGATCCCTTTGCACCGCAGCTCGTACGCCAAACGAAACACTGTTTCCACGTCGGCCACTGATGCCTGCGGGGGCAGGTTTACGGTCTTAGAGACGGCGTTGTCGGTGTTAGCCTGGAATGCCGCCTGCATGCGCACGTGCCACTCAGGGGCAACCTCATGGGCGGTGACCAGTAGCCGGGCGGTCCCCTCCGGTATTCCGGGGATCTGCATGGGATGCGTACCGCCGAAGAGAGCCTGTCGCACCTCTTCGGTCATCCAGCCTTCCGAGACACCCAGCTTCTCGAGTAATGGGTGAATCAGAACGAATTCGTTGCCCTCCAACGCGCGACGCCGGGAGACCAGGCCGTACAGCGGCTCGATGCCACCGCTGCACTCGGCAATCAGACTGATGCTTCCCGTCGGGGCGATAGTCGTACAGGATGCGTTTCGCGTGGACGTATGGGCCCGGGTATCCCACACGCTGCCCGACCAGTTGGGAAATACTCCCCGGCTTTCCGCGAGTTGTCGGCTGGCGGCATGAGCCCGGCGCTGGATGAACTCGCTGATCTGGGAGGCCAGGTTGACCGCATCCTCGCTGTCATAGCGGATGCTCATGAGAATCAAGCAATCCGCGAAGCCCATGACGCCCAGGCCGATCTTGCGGTTTCCGAGGGTAATCTCGCGAATCCGGCGGTCCGGATAGTAGTTCACATCGATCACGTCATCGAGAAAACGCACGGCCATTTCGGTGACGTAATCCAACTTTGCCCAGTTGATCTCCGACCGATCGCGCCGAACGCACTTGGCGAGATTGATTGAACCCAGGTTACACGCCTCATAGGGCAGGAGCGGTTGCTCGCCGCAGGGATTGGTTGCCTCGATATTGCCAACGTGCGGCGTGGGGTTGGATTCGTTGATTCGGTCGATGAAACAGATACCCGGTTCACCGCTGGTGTGGGCGTTGCTCACGATCAGGTCCCAGAGATCGCGCCGGGTAAAACACCGGCCCTGGGGCTGATCTGCCGGCAACAGGTCCTGGATGGCATAGTTCTGGACGTCAACCGCCTTGGGAATCACATAGGCGCGTTCAGAGCGGCGGTTGATCACGACATGGGGTTCATCGGGGGCATCGCGCAAAGCAGCCATGAAGGCGTCCGGGAGCTTGACGGACAGGTTGAAGTTGCAGAAGGCCGAGGTGTCTTGTTTGGCGTGGATGAACTTCAGGATATCGGGATGTTGGATGGACATCATACCCATGCTCGCCCCGCGGCGATGGGCACCCTGCTGGACGGCCTCGGTGGTCTGGGCAAACACCCGCAAGAAGCTGATCGGCCCGGAGGTCTTTCCACCGCTGGAGGACACGAGGTCTCCCGTCGGCCGTAAGCTGTCAAACGAGAAACCCGTGCCGCCGCCGGCCTTCTGGATGCGGGCGGTACAGGCAACGGAGTCGAAAATGCCCTCGATGCTGTCCTCGATCGGCAGGACAAAGCAAGCGCTGAGCAAGCCCTGTGGCCTTCCGGCGTTCATTAACGTGGGGCTGTTGGGCAGGAACAGACCGCCAGCCATCAGGCGATAGAGTCGACGGGCCATCGCGGCGACCTGTTGTTCGGAGGCGCCGTAGCCTTTCTCCGCGTAGGCGACCGCCCGGGCCACTCGCAAGAACATCTGTGTCGGGGTTTCAATCACCCGGCCCTGGCTGTCTTTCATGAGATACCGGCGAGCCAGCAATTGGCTGCGGAGATCGGAGCCGACTGCGCCGGTGTGGACGGATTCGGATTGAACTTCTCTGGTCATGACGATTCACCTGATTACTACGGGCCGGGCCACAGGCCCTGCCTCTCGGACGCTCCGTTCCACGTCCCATACACCATGTCCGTCATAGCCCGTCGTGCATCTGATTCAGCGTGGTGGAAGAGACGGTCTATTTGCGGCCTCAGCCCGTCACAGCACACGCATGGCGATTACGGAACGGATCACGCCGACTCCGGCTCAACCCCATTCCAGGACTCCGGCGGCGCATCGTCCCCTGAGATTCCTTCATCTACGTGATCCTCGCCGCCAGGAGAGCGCGGCAAGGCGTCGAGGCAGTCGTAGGCTTGGTCCAGGAGCCGGCACAGGAGGGGAAGATCGTGCGGCGCAAACCCATTGGAGTCTCGCCAGTCTCCCATCTCATCCCTGTAGCTGCGAGAACACGTTACGCTGAACCAGGTTCCCCTCTTCCCTCTGTTCTCCCAGATCGCGACTTGAATCCTTCCTCCATGGAACTTCTTCACGGGTCTTTTCTTATCCATCGGATGTAGCTCCTATCAAAGCAACCCGATGCGCCGAAGAGGTGGATACGCTCCATTCTTCAGGCATCGATTACATTCAGTGCAAACCGGCTCAGTGCCTTCTCGGGAGGCCAAGTGCCCCATCATGCCCACGAGATCGCACGCGCTTGCCTCCGCTAGAACGTGCGGTGGTTTCATCAAGTGTGTTTCAGATGATGGAACGTTTTCGTCTCACCATCGGGTAGCGTTCTCTTGATCGGCGGGAACCATGCAGTCTGAAATCCCATCGAGAGAGAACGATGAACCCGTTCTTGTGACTCCGATAGCGTCTCTCGCACACCGATCAGCGGACTCGTTCAGGTAGCAGGGGCTGACTCATCCCCCGGGTTGCGGCCACGAACGGCCCGGATCACGTCGTTGATGGGCCTGCAATACAGCCGGTGGGATCGATCGATGATCTCGTCCCGATGGTGATGTTCCGGGATCACTTGCGGAGGATTCGTCGTGACCGGGACCACGTGATTGCCGACCCTCGCGATGGCCTGACCGACGCCCAGAGAGATCAGATCCTCCACGCTTGCCTTCCCCTTGAGGCCTTTCTGGAATTGCTCAGCGTCCCGTGCCAGCACCCGGAAGATAATCGTCGAGCCGACGGCCGAAACGGCGTTAGCCTGGTGGGTACCGAGCTGACACATACACTGGTGGGCCAGCGTCAGCGATACCCCTGCCATGGGGGCCTCGGCGATAAGGTCTTCGATCTCGTCAGCCATGAACACCTGAGCATCATCACAGTAGACGTGGAACGGCCGGTGTGAATGCTCGCGGTCGCCGCGACGCTCCAGTGCCGCCAGATGCAGCAGGCAGAGGATTAAGCGCCCAAGGGTATCGCGGACCTGCGGGCCGATGCCCGACAGATCGACCAGCAGGACTTTGCCGGTGTCCATCACCTCGCGGAAGCTGAATGCAGAGTCGCCCTGCGACAACATGGCTCCGACGGGCTCGCACGCGAGCAGCCGGCTGAGTTTATACTGCGCGGCCAGCAAGTCTGCTCGACTGTATCTGTCGAAGTCGTCTCGCCAGAAGATCCGCGATGACTCGTTATCAGTGAGGCCGGAGAATGTTTTGCGGAGTTGGCGGCTTTCGACAGACTCCTTTCGCAGCAGGTTGGAGACGTCGAGAAGGCTGCCGTTCGGCACGTGAAGGACCGCATAGACAGCCTGCCGCAAGAGGTGCTCGATGCAATCCTTCCAGTCGCAGGAGAGGCCTTTGAATGCACGGACGATGTCGTCCGCGGTCCGGCTACGGCTCTCGTTCCCGTCGCATCGCAATGGGTTCCAGCGCACGACCCAATCCGCGTCGCTGACGTCCATGTAGATTGCACGTTCGAGGTCCTGCCCGGCCAAGAGACACGCCACCTTTCGAGTGAGGCCGCCATGTGGGTCGAGGACGGCCACGCCATTTCCGCGCCGGACATCATCAAGGATCATGGCCTCCATCAAGGTCGACTTGCCGCTGCCACACGCCCCGACGAGATGGACGGATCTGCTCCTCATCGAAAGTGGGATGTACACCGGCCTTGGTGCCTCTATTTGCGACACCACACCGATGGGGGTCCCGCTGCCGAAGAGGTCCGGATCTCTTTTGCTCCAGAAAGCGTCTTGGCCTGACGACATATTCTGCCTCCGCTTGTTCTAACTGGTTCCTCTTGAGACGTTCCGTCAGATTCCGCTCCCGGCTTCGCGGCGTACGTCGCCGGTGCTACCGCCGCTGCAGTTAGCAGGCAGGATTTGCGCCACGCCGGCTGAGGTCGCGCCGACCTGCCTCCATTGGAGCACGCGGTTGGTTCATCAATAGCGTTTCAGGGGTCGGACCTGGAATCATGTGCAAGTCTGGGCCATAGTCGTGCCTGCTCCATGGCGAATGGCTCCGCTGGCACCCCGGTTCGGTTATCTCAGAACGAGGGTCCGGGACCGCGACGTTACGGACCAGCGGGTTCACGGCAACCATGCGCTCGGAAGATACGACAATGCCGGGATCTGCCTCCATTCATTCCTGCGGATGACTGGGGCCAAGGGTTTCAACATGTCGCGGGCCTGACGGTTTTTGTCTCACCATCGGGTATCCCTCCGAGGTCGGTGGACCTCTTGAAACACTCCGCGCGAGCCCACCGCATGTACGTAAGGAAGAGACCCACCATAGGCCCCAGAACGAGGTGCTGATCATGACTGGCAGGCTGACACGCGATGATTACGATCTGTTGCTGACACTGGCTGATTGCCGGGTGCTGACATGCGAGCAACTGGCTACGCTCTGCGGACGCAATGTGGCCGCCGTCCGACGGCGTTTGCGGTTCTTGAAAGAGGAAGGCCTGATCAAGGTCATGGCGAGGACGTTTGGCGAGGGCCCCGGTCGTCCTGACGGACTTGTCTCGCTTGGAGGACAGTCCGTGGATGCGCTCAAGGACGAGGGGCTCATTCCGGAGAACGTACCACCTGAGCAGCTGACCGTGGACCGACTCTTTTGCGTTGAGCATCAGCGGGTGATCAATGAGACGCGTATCCAGTTGGTCGCCATGCAGAGATCCATGTCCGAGTTCCAGGTGCGGTTTTTCCAGCCCGTATCCCTGCATTCGGAAAGCGGGCATGCGATCCCCTCCATAGCCGATCAGGGTACACGCGCTGGACGCGGTGCTACCGAAAACGACACGTTCATTCCCGATGGGGTATTCGTTGTCACGCACCAGCAGGCTCAGAAAACGTTGCTGTTCTTCCTCGAGATCGATATGAACACACAGCCACTGAGCAGCCAAAGCCCATACAAGCGGGATATCCAGAGGAAGATCGCTTCCTACCAGCAGTACTTTCGGCATGACGGTTTCCGGCGGTATGAAGATCCGTGCGGTTACCCTCTACATGGTTTCCGTCTCCTGTTCGTCACCACACACACCCCACGACTCTCGGCGCTCTGCCGCGTGGTCCGGGGCATGCCCCCTTCGGGCTTTATCTGGCTGACAGACCGGCCGAGTCTCGGCTCTCACGGCATCTGGGCGCCGATCTGGATCGCCGGCGGGATAGACACCCAGCCCCGTCAGTCCATCCTGGGCACCAGGACGCCGGATCCTTGCCCGCCTCCGGGCCCCGTGCTCGAAGCTCGCGCCTCAGTGGGCGGCGTCAGGGGCTGGCTCACCTGGATGTTCGGTCGCTCGCGTGACCGCAAGGGACAATCGGCACTGCAATAAGGTTGAAGAGCAGGCTCCTCGCATCCACGTCCTCGATAGGGCTTGGCGTAGGCGTCGCCGGTCTGAGTCACGATCTCCGCATCGGTAATAATCGTCTTGCCTTCGACGGGACGATTCTTGCGGGCCCATGCACGAAGGCTGGCGACCGCAAGATCGCGGGGCAGGCCGGCATTCTTGAGCATGACGGCCAAGCGAAAGCAGGCAACTCGCTGGTTGCTCGTGACGCCCTCCGCCAGCATACGCTGCGCGCATGGAGGAAGCCCCAACGTAGCGGACGCGTTGTGCCGCAGCACGGGCCGTGCGTGTGTCCGTACGGGTGCCGGAGCAGGAGCCTTGAGGCCACCTACCAGTTGGTCGAGGTGCCCTGCAGAAAGGCGTCGCACGCCCGCGAGGACAGCCCATTGGTCAGCATAGGGCTTTAATCCTCTCCCAACGTCCACAAACACCGTACGGCCGCGAGCGGTCAGGCTTCCGAACAATGGTGCATAGATGAAGTTACCGTACCGCGTCGTGTCACTCAGTTGATCCTGCCTGGGGAACACCTCGGTCGCATCCTGGCCCATGTCCGACAGAAACAACGTGACAATCTGCCTGGCCTTAGCAGCGGAGATGCCGGGATGCTCGGCGAACACCCACACATGCCAGCCCTTGCTCTTGGAGCGCTCCAGATACGAATGAATGCCATGCTTCGCGGCTCGAGTGATGAAGGCGCACGGCGGTCCCGGATCATCGTGATCGAAGTCAGCGACAACCGCATGCGTCATCGTATCGACCAGGAGGTACACGCCGTATGGCGTCTTCCCATGGAGGTGATCCAGCAGTACCTGATCCGTTACTGGCCGCTTGACCTGGTAGGCGCGTCCAGTGGTTGTATCGTATGTGCCGTAGGCGTCCATTCGGCCGGAGAAGCACCTCTTGAACACCGAGAGTTGCTCCTGGCTGACCTGTGCTCCATGAACCGCACTCATGGGCTTGTCTCCCGACGAATCTGGGACTCCCTCACCAGGTAATCAGCGGTGGGAGAGGTCGCCCCGTTTCATGCACATGAGCCCCAATCAGGTGGCGGATCCATGGATGCTGCGGTAGAGCGATACAAGTCCCTCGAGGCAGTCCACCCAAGCCTCGGCACTTGCCCCCCTCATCGGCCCAGGGACATACGGTCCGAGGCGATCAAGAATCAGCGCACACAGTTTGCAGTGGAGCTCCTCGTCATAGGGGTCTATCAGGGAGAGACGCACCCAACGGATGTACTGCTCGCGCAAAATGGTTTTCGTAGTCTCGGCAATGGCCTGCAGGACGGTCAGCCATCCGCCAGGCCCGCACTTCAAGGCCAGCGTGAGGCCACGCTCGTAGCCCTTCCCCTCCGGCTGACTGAAGATGGCCGACATCAGCGCGATGGCGTGGTCCCGTGCCCGCAGACCAGAGAACTGCGGCCCCCGCGGAAACGCCTCGCGATAAAGGTGCTCGACGAACTCCGTGATCCGCTCCACAAAATCCTGACAATTGGAGACCGGCTCGGTCGGCGGCCTGTAATTCAACAAGGCACGATCGACCGGGGCATCGATGATCTGATCGAGATGCGCTGGTTCGAGCTGCCGGCACAACTCGTCCAGGATGCGCTGCAGCCCTTCTTGTGCCAACTCAGAACGAGTCGAAGTCACAGTTGTTGCCATCGTTTTTACCCGCAGGCCTTTCCTCGCCTTCTGTCTCCGATGCTTCGGCCGACGAACGGGGAGTGGATTCTTCTTCACTTCCTGATCCTGCCCATCGCGCCCGCCTTACCCGAATGGCCCGTTCGACCTCCGCAAGCGGCTTGTAGTACAGCTTGTGGGACCGCTCAATGATTCGATCCTTGGGGTTATCCGCCGTGACCGGAAGTGGAGGAGGGGTCTGGACACGGACCACATGGGGCCCGATGCGGGCAACCGCTTGCCCGGTAAGCTGGGCCTCAAGCAGCTCCGCATCGATCTTGCCCTGCAGCGTCCTGGCTAATGGCTTGGCATCCGCCTCGATGACTCGAAACACCATCGTCGTCCCAACGCTCGATATGGCATCCTGCTTGCGTGTACTGAATTGGCTAAGCTGCTGGTGAGCGAGAGTTAAGGTGACATTACACTTCCGGGTTTCGTTGATCGTGTCCTCCAGGGCATCTGTGACCAGGCGGGGAGCCTCATCGCAATGTATATGATACAGCCGCCGTTGCGCCGTCGGGATGCTCTCGCGGCTCAGCGCTGTCAGATGTAGCAGGGAGAGCATCAGGCAGCCCAGAACGTTCCGCTCTTCTGAACCCAGGTGAGACAGATCGACCAGGAGAACCTTGCCGGAATCCATGATATCCCGCAGGCTGAATGTGGACTCACTCTGTGACAGCATCTTGCCGACCGCATCGTTTATAATGAATTTACTTAGCTTGTGGGCGGGGGGATGAAGATCGGCACGCGTGTATTTCTTGAAATCCTGCTGCCAGAAGTCGCCGGCCGCGTCGTTCCGCAGGTAGACCCCAGCGTTGCATAATTCTGCGCCTCAGGCGGCGGAACGCACGGCTTTG
>CAZJTF010000265.1:0-10289 GCA_964548565.1 uncultured Planctomycetales bacterium
CGCCCGATCTGCTTTTACGCACCGCTGGGGGCGTGGAGCGATGGATCACCGTGGCCCTCGACGGAACCGGCAGGTGCGGCGGTTACCAGGCGTGGCCGAGCGTATGCGGACGCCGGACGGCAGGGTGTTCGCGCGATGTCCCATAGCCGGTGGGAAGACGCGCGTAATGGCGGCGCGTCAACCTGGGGAGAACGCGAAAGAGGTGCTCCCGATAATTCCTGCCCTCCCAGCGCTGCCCGCGCGCATACCGGACGCGGGTGGCAAGATCGGCAGGATTTCCCACGTGTTCCTTTGGCTCCGCGTCCGTTTGTTTTTTATGTTCGATAGGTGATTCGACGATCTCGGTGTTGAGTTGCGGAGAAGGGTTTCGGCCGATCGGGCGTCCGCCCGGTCGGGTGGCGCCGCAGGAATTCGGGGGCACGAGGGCTGTCCGGATCCAGCGAAGTGGAAACCGGGCAGGCGGAGTGGAGTCCAGCATGGTATCAGCGTACTGGTTGACGGCGTGTGCGGTCATGGTCCCGGGGATCCTCTGGGCCTCCTGGATTGACTACAAGGAGCGGCGCGTCCCGAACTGGCTGAACGCCGCCATCGCGGTGGCAGGCCTTGCCGCCCAGGCGTGGTTCCACGGGCTGAGCGGCGCAGGGCTGGGGCTGCTGGGCATGGCGGTGGGCTTTGCGACACTGATCCTGCCGTGGCTGATGCACGGCATGGGTGCAGGTGACGTCAAGCTGATGATGGCGATCGGCGCCTGGCTCGGGCCCTGGGGCACGTTCCTGTCGTTCTGCGTGGGAGCGCTGGCCGGCGGCATCATCGCGGCCATCATGATCTTCAGCACGGGCCGGCAGTGGCAGGCATACGCCAACTGCGCCACGATCATGGCGAAGGTCTCCAACCGCTCGACGATTTTCACGGAATTCGGGTCGGCGAAGAGCTTTGGCGGCTCTTCGCAGCTGCTTCCCTACGGCGTACCGCTGACGATCGGGACGCTGATCGTCTTCTTCAGCAACGCCGCGGGGGTACTGTACTAGGAGGTCAGTCATGTCGATGAATGCAGGGGGTGGAAAGCGTGCCGGCCGGATGAGCCGGCGGTTCGGGCGGAAGGGTTCCGCCGTCGTGGAAATGGCCGTGGTGACGCCGCTGCTGCTCACCCTGGTCTTCGGCGTCATCGAGTTCGGGTGGGTGCTCATGGTCAAGGAGACGCTGACCACCGCGACGCGCGAAGCGTGCCGGGTCGCCATTCTGCAGGGAAGTTCGGACCAGGAGGTCCGCGACCGCTTCACCCAGGCGGTGGCCCCCACGGGCCTGACCATCAGTTCAGAAATGCTGGTACTGAGCCGCGCCACGCAGACGAGCCCGATCGAGACGGTGACGGTGACCATCCCGCGGGCACAGGTATCGCTCGTCGGGGGCTACTTCGGCAACATCATTCCGGGGTTCGCCAACGGCAACATCGTATCCACCTGTACGATGCGGAAAGAAGGCTCTATCTAACGCCCGGCGCCCGCGGTGCGGGGGCGGCCGGCGCGACGGGGTTTGACCGACAGACGTGACGAAAGGGGCAGCGGCTTGCGCCGGCCCTCCAACTTGCGCGCCCGCACGGGACGCCGACAACGGGCCGCCGACAAGGAGTAGCAGATGAAAGGTCGAGCAATCATACCACTGGTGCTGGGGCTGGCGATCGGCGGGGTCGCCATCAAGGTCTTTGTCGACGTCCTCAAGAAAGCGCAGGGCGGGCAGACCGACGCCGTCGAGGTTGTCCGGGCCCGCATCGATATCGGACCGGCGACCGAGATCAACGAGACCATGGTCGAGGTGACGCGGGTTCCCGCCTCGCTCGCACCGAAGCTGACGTTCAACAACCCGAAAGAGGTGATCGGACGCGTCACGACGCAGACGATCCCGCAGGGCACCGCGGTCGTTCAGACCCTTTTGGCACCCAAGGGAACACCTGCCGGGCTCACCGCCCGGATCCGTGACGGCTACCGTGCCGTCTCGGTGAAGGTGGACGAGTACGTCGGCGTGGCGGGCTGGATCAAACCGGGCTGCCGCGTGGACGTCGTCGCGGTGATGTCAGGGCGCCGGGGCAGCGACAATGAGACGGTCAGCAAAGTGATCCTGCAGAACGTCGAGGTGCTCGCGGTCGGCCAGGACATCGGCAGCAGCGGCGAGACGGCCGCCTCCATCGCCAAGTCGGTGACACTGCTGGTGACGCCGGACGCGGTCACCAAGCTCCACCTGGCGGCGACGAAGGGCGTGCTCCGGCTGGCGATGCGGCACCAGAATGACACGGAATCCGCCCAGGCGAACTCCACGACCGATAACGAACTCCTCGGTGGCAGCGCGACGAAGCCCGCTGCCGGAAACCCGGCTGCGCTGCTCGCCGGTTTGATGGCTAAACAACCCAAGCCGGCTCCTGTCGCGACCGATAAGGAACCGGTGGCGTTCAAGGGGCCTCAGCCGGCACCCAAGCCGCAGTGGGCAGTTGAAGTCATGGACGGTTCGAAAACGTACCAGGTCGTCTTTGACGGCGAGAAGCGGAACGCACGCAAGGTGAGCGACCAGAACACCGGCGCTGCCCGCCCGAAGCCCGCTGCCGCGCCGGCTCCCACGCTTCCGAAACGACCTCCGGCTCCCGCGGGGGACGATCCCGCGGCGGATTATGACGTGGTGGATGGCAAGGCAGTTCAGGTTCCGTGAACCACGGGACCTCGTTGTCGACTTTCGATGGAGCGCGAGACATGAGCAGACACATGGATGGTGCTTGGACGAAGGCTGCACGGAAGGATCTGGGCGACGGGCGCGCGCTGCGGCGGAGTATTCCGCTGGCGGTCTGCCTCTCGGCGGTGCTGATCCTTGCGCGGGCATCGGCCGGTGACCTGGGGCCCGCGGGGCAGCCGTCTTCCGGGCGGCAGCTCAAAGCCACCGTCAAGGGGGCCCGGCAGGAATCTCAGCAACGGATCGTGCTGTCTGTCGGCACGAGCACCGTGATCGAGACGACGGAGCCGATCACGCGGGCGTCGGTGGCGACGCCGGATATCGCGGAGGTGACCGTTCTGTCACCGCTGCAGGTCCTGGTGACGGGCAAGAACACCGGCACCACGCAGATCATTCTCTGGAACCAGGAGAACGGGCAGGCCGTCTTCGACGTCATGGTCGAACCCGACCTGGCCCAGTTGAAGTCGGCGATCGCCTCGGCGGCGCCGAACGCGAAGATCGACGTGCAGGTCGTGCGCGACGCGATCGTGCTGACGGGGCTCGTGCCTGACGTCGACACGGCCACGAAGGTCTTTGAACTCGCCAAAATCGTCTCTCCCGCCGTGCAGAACCAGTTGATGGTCGCCGGCGAGCAGCAGGTGCTGCTGCGGTGCACGGTCGCCGAGGTGAGCAAGCGGGGCCTGCGCGAGCTCGGCGTGAACGGCTGGCTGGCGGGTGACAACCTTCATGACATCTTTGCCGTCAACCAGATCAACCAGATCAACCCGGTGAACATCGGGGCGGCCGGCAGCGCCCTGGTCGGCGGGGCGAACGCGCCCGTCATCCCGTTTGCGACCGACCGCGACGGTCTGCCGCTCCAGGCGACGACGAACTTCAGCCTGGGCTTCCCGCGGATCCAGATGCAGCTGTTCTTCCAGGCCATGCGCGAGAACAGCCTGCTGCGGGTCCTGGCGGAGCCCAACCTCGTGGCCCTCAACGGCAAGGAAGCGTCCTTCATCGCGGGCGGTGAGTTCCCCGTGCCGATTCCGCAGGGCGTGAGCGGGGCGGTAACGATCGAGTTCAAGGAATACGGCATCCGGCTGCACTTCCAGCCGACGGTGATCGGGCGCCAGATGATCCGTCTGCGCGTCCAGCCGGAGGTGAGCGAACTGGATTTCACGGCCGCCGTGCAGTTCAGCGGCTTCCTGGTCCCCGGTCTGACGAAACGCAGCGCGGAGACGACGATCGAACTGGCCAGCGGGACGACGATCGCGATCGCCGGCCTGCTCAGCGAGTCAGGCCGCGGATCGGCCAGCAAGATTCCGGCCCTCGGTGACGTGCCGGTCCTCGGAGCACTCTTCAGCTCCGTCGAGTACCAGAGGAACATCACCGAACTGGTCATCCTCGTCACGCCGGAACTCGTCAGCGGGATGAATCCGGACCAGGTGGCAGCAGTTCCCGGACAGTTCCACATGGAACCGAACGACTGGCAGCTCTTCGGCCTGGGCATGGTCGAAGGCGAGCCGGCCTGCGATCCGTCCACGCCGGATGACGCGCTGCGGACCGAACTGCCGACGGGCTACCGCAAGATCACGAGCCCGCCGGACCAGATGACGGTCCATGGCCCGTGGGGCCCGGCCGAAGCGTCGGAAGCCGTGGTGAAGTGACGAGCACGAAGGGATCGGGCAGCGTGCCTGCCGTGCCCTCGGGCCCGGCAGGCACCATGCGAAGCGGGGTCCGGCTGTCCGGCTCTGCGGATGCGGGAGGGGCATGATGGGAGGCTTCGGGCACAGGCAACGCTCGCCGCGGAGATCGCGGGGCGCCTGCGGTGCGAACGGTGAGCCTCGCCACCCTGCCAGGTGTGTCGTTTCGGCTGTGAGTGCCATGTCCATCACGAAGACGGAACTGCAGGTTACCGTCGACCCGGCACGGAACAATCCGGCCACGCGCACGTCCAGCGAATCCCGCCACTGCATGATCAGACCCGCCGGGCGTGAGCCCGTGGAGCGGGAAACATGGGTACTTTTTGAAGGCAGGAACCTCCGTTCGACAGGCGTACCCGTGCGGGCCTGCGGTCAGTATTGGAGAGCTTTCGCGAGCCGGGCCAGGGGCGCGGCGTCGCACTGTGGAGCGGCCCGGTCCTGATGTGCGGTCCGGGCGGCAGCGGTTCAGTCCTGCGAGCGACGGAAGTCAGGGGACACGCAGGACTCATGGCAGGGGAAAAGGGCATCGGGCCGCCCGTGGCTGGTGCGGTCGGTCTGAGGTCCGTCCGGGAGGACGCAGCCCGTTCTGCCGTATCCGGACGGTACTCGGGGACGCCATGAGACAGTCGATTCGAGTCATCGTTTTCAATGGCGACGAGGAGTACTCGGCCGTCCTGCGCTCGGAGCTGCTGAGCATCGACGGTGTACAGATCGTGGCCGAGGTGGACGAGCTCGCACTCGTCGAGCAGGCGGTGCAGCAGTTTCCGGCAGAAGTGCTGGTAGCCCACCTGGACCCCAGGATCGATACGGTACTGCCGGTTGCCGCCCAGATCGCCCGGAGCAAGCCCGAGATGGCGGTGCTCGTCCTCTCGGAGAGCACGGACGGGCAGGTGATCCTGGCCGCCATGCGGGGCGGTGTCCGCGAGTTCATTCCCAAGCCGATCGACCACGCCATTCTGTCGGAGGCGGTCGAAAAGGCGGTCACCGTTTCGAATTCGACCGTGCAGCTCGGCTCGCTCATCTCCGTGATGGGGACGATCGGCGGGGCGGGGGCCACGACGCTGGCGGTCAACCTGGCGGTGGAACTCTGCGATCTGCTCAAGAAGAAGCCCGTCGCGATCGTCGACCTGGATTTCCGCTACGGCCAGCTGGGCACCATGCTCGACCTGCAGGCGGACTACACGATCGCGGACCTGTCGGACACGCCGGAGCAGCTTGACAGTGCGATGCTGACCAAGGCCATGGTGAAGCACCCGAGCGGCGTGCACCTGCTGTCCCGCCCGAACCAGTTTTCACAGGCGGACCGGATCACCGCGGCGCATTGTGCCTCGGTCCTGAGCGCGCTGCAGCAGAACTACGAATTCGTGGTGGTGGACGGGCCGAACCGCTTTGATCCGGGCGGAATGGCGGTGCTCGACCTGGCGGCCACCAACCTGCTCGTCATCCAGCTGCTGGTGCCGAGCGTCCGCAACGTGCACCGCATGCTCGATGAACTTCGGGAGGGGGGATACAACCTGAACCGGTTCAAGCTGGTGTGCAACCGCGTGGGCCGCGAGTCGGGGCACCTGGAGATCCCTCACGTCGAAAAGACGCTCAACACCAAGGTCTGCTACGAGATCCCGGACGACTGGAAGACGATGAGCGCGGCCGTGAACATGGGTGTGCCGCTCGCCGAGTGCGCCCCCAAGTCGCGCACGCGCCTCGCCATTCGCAGCATGGCAGAGAGCATCCTTGCCCCGCCCGAGCAGGAGGAAGCGGCGACGGCCGAGAGCCGCGGCTTCTTCGGCAGGATCTTCAGCGGGGCGACGTCGTGACAGGGTGAAGGGGAATCTGTTCGGGGTGAATGAATGTTCGGAAAGATCAAGACACCGATCCAGGCAAAGCTGCCGCCCAGCGGCAAGTCGGTTCTCGGGCCCCGCCCGGGAGAGGACGCTCCCGGCGCCGACAAGTCCGCTGCGGCCGAAAAGGCCAAGGCCCGCCCGGCCCTCGACGACAAGCTCGAGAAGTACTACGCACTGAAGACCCGCATCCACCGCAAGCTGGTCGAGCAGCTCGACCTGAGCGCGATCAACCAGGACGATCCGACAATCCGTGACCAGGTCGGCGAGCTGATCCTCACGCTGTGCGAGAAGGAAAACGCGCTGCTGAATTTCAACGAGCGGCAGCGCCTGATGAACGAGATCCTCGACGAGACGTTCGGGCTCGGGCCGCTCGAGATGCTGCTCAAGGACCCGAACATCAGCGATATCCTGATCAATGGTCCGCGCCAGGTGTACGTCGAGCGCAAGGGCAAGCTCGAGATGACCGAGGTGCAGTTCCGCAACAACGAACACCTGATTCACGTGATCGACAAGATCGTCAGCGCCGTCGGCCGGCGGTGCGACGAGGTCTGCCCGATGGTGGACGCGCGTCTGAAGGACGGGTCGCGTGTCAACGCGATCATTCCGCCGCTGGCGCTGGACGGGCCGAGCGTGTCGATCCGGCGGTTCGGAAACGACCCGATTACCTGGGACGATTACATCCGCTTCAAGTCGTGCGCGCCGCAGATGGTAAAGTTTTTCGAGGCATGCGTGCTCGCCCACCTGAACATCCTGATCGTGGGCGGAACGGGTTCCGGAAAGACCACGCTGCTCAACAACATGTCGGCATTCATTCCGTCGACCGACCGCATCGTCACGATCGAAGATGCCGCGGAGCTGAGGCTGCGACAGCCGCACGTGGTGCGGCTCGAGACGCGGCCGGCGAATATCGAGGGAAAAGGCCAGATTCACATCCGGGACCTGCTGATCAACAGTCTGCGTATGCGTCCGGACCGGATCGTCGTCGGTGAGTGCCGCGGCGCCGAGACGCTGGACATGCTCCAGGCGATGAACACCGGTCACGACGGCTCGCTGACCACGCTGCACGCCAACAGCAACCGCGACGCCGTCCAGCGCGTGGAAACGATGGTCATGATGGCAGGGTTCGAGCTGCCGGTGCGTGCGATCCGCCAGCAGTTCGCCTCGGCCATCAACCTGATCGTGCAGGCCCAGCGCCTCTCCGGCGGGCCGCGCAAGATCGTGTGCGTGACGGAGGTGACCGGCATGGAAGGCGACGTCGTCACCATGCAGGACATCTTCACGTATGAGCAGCTCGGCCTCGACAGCTCGGGCAAGGCGTACGGCCAGATCGTCGCCACGGGCCTGCGCCCGACATTCCTCGACCGGCTCAAACAGTCGGGATGCGAGGTGAGCCCGAGTCTCTTCGAGCGCCAGGTGCTGCTGCGTGACAGGGACGACTGATTCGACGCGGTGGCGGGCGCCGTCCGGACGGGATGGAGTGCCCGGTCGCGTAATGGAAAACGGAGACGTGACAACGCGTCGCTGGCAGCCGACGGCTGCAGCCTGAGAGAACGGGGTGGACCGTGGGATCGTTTGCAGGCGCACTCTTCGTGATCATGCCCATGGCCGGAGCGATGCTCCTGGCCTGGGGGCTCTTCCAGGTGGTGATGGACCTGCGGGGCGCAAAGCAGCGCAAGGTCATCGAACGGTTGAGCGAGTACGGCAGTTCCGCCAAGGAGCGGCAGGTCAAGGAGTCGCTGCTCCGCAAGCGGGCGGCCGACAGCCACTCGAACGTGCTCGAAACGATCATCGCGCGCCTGCAGATCGTGACGAAGCTTCAGCAGGTACTCGACCAGGCCAACGTGAACATGTCGGCCTCGAAGCTGCTGATCTACCTGGCCGGTGCGGCGCTCGCGGTGGGCGGGCTGATGGCCCTCCTGCAGTTCCGGGTGCTGGGCTGCCTGGCGGCCGGGGCGGGCGTGTCATTCGCGCCCATCATGTACCTGATCTACCGTCGGAAACGACGCATCAAGATGCTGGTCGAGCAGCTGCCGGACGTCTTCGAACTGATGGGGCAGGCACTGCGGGCCGGGCATTCGCTCGCGAGCGGCATCCAGCTGGTGAGCCAGCAGATGCCCGATCCGATCGCCGGTGAATTTGCTCTCGTGTTCCACGAGCAGAACCTCGGGATCAAGATCGAAGAAGCGCTGCTCAACATGGCGAATCGCGTCGACCAGATGGACGTCCGTTTCTTCGTGACGGCCGTGCTGATCCAGAGGCAGACGGGCGGCGACCTGGCCGAAGTGCTCGACAAGATCGGCAAGGTGATTCGTGACCGCATCCAGCTGTTCGGGACGGTTCGGGCGCTCACCGCGGAAGGGCGGCTCTCGGGCCTCGTGCTGCTGCTGCTGCCGGTGATCGTCTTCTTCGTGTCCATGTCGGTGAACCCGGACTATGCCCGGATGCTGCTGGATACGCCGAACGGGCGCCTGATGCTCGGTACGGCCATCGGCATGGACCTGATGGGCATGGCGATGATCAAGAAGATCGTGAATATCAAGGTGTAACGGTCCTGGGTCGTGAGCGGTCGGTCGTCCGTCGAGGGGTGCCGCGGCGGACGGTCGTGAGAGGAAACGCGGAAACCGGATAACGGTGTGCTATGAGCAACGAAATGATGCTGCTGGCGGGCATGGTCGCGGTGAGCGTGGGGCTGATCATCTATGCCCTGTGGCCGGCACGCCGCGAGAAGGAAGAGCACGTGCTCCGGCGCATGCAGGGACGCCGGGCGACGGACGAGCAGCCGCTGGTCAAGCAGCGACCGCGTTCCGCGTCGGCGGCGCGGCAGATGCTCGAGAGGGTCGCCCCGCTGGCGATGAAGCCGGTGATGCCCAGGAGTGCGGAGGAGATGTCTACCCTCCGTGAGAAGCTGTCGAACGCGGGCTTCCGCAGCGAGTCGGCGACCAGCTACTTCCTGGCGAGCAAGACGATCCTCGGTGTGGCGCTGGCCGCCACCGGCTTCATTTTCGCCTGGGGCAAGGGCTACGAGCTCAAGCAGCTGCTCGGCATCATGGCGTTCGCGGGCGGCATCGGCTTCATGCTGCCGAACATCTGGCTGAACATCGCCCGCAACAAACGGAGCGAGAAGATCCGCAACGGTCTGCCGGATTCGCTCGACCTGCTTGTCGTGTCCGTCGAGTCGGGCCTGGCGCTGGATGCCGGCATTCAGCGCGTCGCAGACGAGATGAAGAACGTGCACGTCGAGCTCAGCGAGGAGATGCAGATCGCCACGCTCGAGACGCAGATGGGCGTCCCGCGGGCCGAGTCGCTCGAGAACATGTCGCGCCGCTGCGGGGTCGAGGAGATGAAGGCGCTGGTGGCGGTGATCACGCAGGCCGAGAAGTTCGGCACCAGCGTGGCCAAGGCGCTGCGGACGCAGGCGGACACGCTCCGCGTCAAGCGCCGCCTGAAGGCGGAGGAGCGGGCCCAGAAGACGACGGTCAAGCTGATGATCCCGCTGATCCTGTTCATCTTCCCGTCGATTTTCGTCGTCCTGGTCGGCCCGGCCGCCCTGAAGATTTACGAGACCCTCGGCGGCATGAGCAAGTGACGCACGGGGCCGCCGGCCCCGCGGATGGATCTGATCTGACCTCGAAAAGGGCGTTCCCTCACGCAGCGCCCTTTTTGTTCCTGTATCGGCCCGGCAACCGAGCCCGCAGCTGGCCACCGCTCGTGCGAGAATCCCTTCTCGCACGTATGCTCGCAGGAATCCCTTCCTGCATCCCCGCCGGTGATCCCCCTCCCACTCACTCTCCGACCACGATCGTGATCGGCTGCCCGCGTGACACGGGGAGGAGACCCACGCCATCCACCGCGTAGACCGCGTCGAGCATCTTCACTTCGTGGGTGCCGGGTGCTGGTGCGACCTGCAGCGTGATCGTCGCCGCCACGTAATGACCCGGCGGGAGGCCGGTCGTCCAGGCTGCGCCGAACATGCCGGTGGAATAGAACTCCCGGTAACGCCTGTTCATCCAGCCCAGCGCGCCGTCGGTCTGATCAAGGAGGCCGGGCGTGA
>CAZJTF010000266.1:0-10286 GCA_964548565.1 uncultured Planctomycetales bacterium
GGACTTCGGCGTCTCGTTTGACCCGGCGACCGGCATCATCAACTTCCGCGGCGAGGTGAACTCCGGGCCCGCGATCGATGGGCAGGCCGGTTGCGTGCTGCGATCGTACCGCGAGCACCAGATGTCGCCCGACGACGCGTTCCTGCGGCGGAACTGGTCCAGGATCCGCAAGGCGCTCGAGTATCTGATCGGGCAGGACATGGACGAGGACGGGATCCTCGAGGGCGCGCAGCACAATACGCTGGATGCGTTCTGGTACGGTCCGGTGGCGTGGCTCAGCTCGCTGTACCTGGCGGCGCTGCGGGCCGGCGAAGAGATGGCCCGCGAGGTCGGCGACAACGCGTTCGCGGAGCGTGCACGCAGGATTTTCGAGCACGGGCGGCAGCGCATCGTGGAGGTCCTCTGGAATGGCGAGTACTTCTACCATCGCCCGGACCCGAATCATCCTGAGGCGGTGCGATCCGGCGACGGCTGCGAGATCGACCAGGTGTTCGGGCAGAGCTGGGCGTTCCAGGTCGGGCTCGGGCGCGTCCTCGATGAGCAGAAGGTCCGGGCGGCGCTGCGGTCGCTGTGGCGGTACAACTTCACGCCGGACGTGGGGGCATATCGCAAGGTCCACACCGCCGGGCGCTGGTACGCCATGCCGGGCGAGGCGGGGCTGATCATGTGCACGTTCCCGCGTGGCGGAGCAGAAAAAGCAGGTGGAACCTCGAAGAGCTGGTTCGCAGGGTATTTCAACGAGTGCATGAGCGGTTTCGAGTACCAGGTGGCCGGGCACATGATCTGGGAAGGGATGGTCACCGAGGGCCTGGCGGTTACGCGGGCAATCCACGACCGTTATCACCCCGCGCGGCGCAATCCGTGGAACGAGATCGAGTGCGGCGATCACTACGCGCGGGCGATGGCGAGCTACGGCGTCTATCTGGCGGCGTGCGGCTACGAATACCACGGCCCGAAGGGACATTTGGGCTTTTCGCCGCGGCTGCGGCCCGAGGATTTCCGGGCGGCGTTTACCGCTGCGGAGGGATGGGGCACGCTCAGCCAGGAGCGGGCGGGCGGTCGCCAGATCAGCCGTGTCGAACTGGCGTGGGGCAGGCTCCGGCTGCGAACCCTGGCAGTGGCTTGGCCGCCGGATGCGCCGGAGGACGCTGGCGTTGCACTCAAACACGGCGATGCGGCGGTCGGCATGACGAGTCGACGCGAGGGGGCGATGCTCCGGATCGAGATGGCGACGGAGCAGGTGCTGCAGTCCGGGGAGTCGCTCGTCCTGCAGATCGGCTGAAGGAGCAGTGTTCCGCGAGATGCTATCATCTGGCGAACAATGAAGGAGGCAGTCCATGCCCAGCAGTCCGGACCAGTTGAAGAAGGCGTACCAGGCATTCAAGAAGCGCCTGAAGCTGACGCGGCTGGATAACGAGTCGCGTCTCGGGCATGGTCCGATGCGCAGCGGCGAGCAGGACAAGATCCTGGCGATCCAGCCGCCGGGAGGATTCCCTCCGGGAATCTGGGACGAACTCGTGGCGGAGGGGAAGCTCCGGCGCTCGGGGCACGGGTTGTATGAGCTTGCGATCGGACGCCCGCGGGATTGAACGATGGAGCGTGCGCGCGACGGAGCGAGCGGGCACTCCGGTCGCCTGCTGCGGCGGTTCTTTTCTTTCCCTACTCTCCCCCTCTTCCACTTAGATGCGGTGACACGCAGGGTCTGCTCCGCGCATCAGAAGGGGCCGGTCACCTGGACCGACCCCATCGCATGTTGGAGCGCAGTGCGCGCGACTATCCCTGCGGGTTGGCGATGACCGGGAATTCGGTGATCCGCAGGCGGGTGCTGCCGTAGGGCACGAGTTCCAACTCGGTCACCGGCTCATTCGAAACCACCGGGCTCTTCGGCGTCTCGCCGGCGGAGCTCCTTTCCATCGTCCACTCCGGGATGGCGCGACCCTTGGCCCGCAGGACAACGGCCGGACGCTCGTCGGAGAACGGGATGCGGCTGGGGCGCCGGGACTCCACGGTGATGGATGCGCCCGGGTTCTTCGGATCGATCACCAGGCCATAGTTCCACGGTGTCGCGGGCTCGATCTGCCAGTCGGCGACGGGGAGCTTCTCGTGGTACGACTTGAGCTTTGTGAGCTTCTGCCCGATGCGGAGCGAGAAGACAAGCGGGCCGCGGTGAATCGCGACGGCGTCGTTGTAGCGGGTCTCGGTCCGCAGCTCCATGGGCAGTTCGAGCGTGACCACGTCGCCGGACTTCCACGTGCGGTCCACCACGGCGAACGCGCCGGCCCTGGCTTCGGCTGCCTGGCCCCCGACCGTCAGCTTCGCGCCCTTTGCCCAGGACGGAATCCGCAGGTGGAGCGGAAACTTCGTTTCAGCCGAGGTCTCGACGGTCATCTTGACGGACCCCTCAAACGGGTAGTCGGTGACCTGCGTGATTGTGACCGTGGCGCCGTCGCCCGCCTTCGCGGTTACCTTGTTGGGGCCGTACGTGACGGCGGCGAGGCCGCGATCCGGCGTGGCCATCCACATGTGACTCACGAACTTGGGCCAGCCCTGGTGCATGTTGGCCGTGCAGCAGCCGAAGTTGGGCTCCAGCCCGAACAGGTTGGACGTGTCGTTATTGGTGCTCCACGCGCGCTTGGCGATGCTGCAGAGCACCTGGTTCGCCTGCTGGTCGTACTGGTGGGCCCAGTAATCGGCCGTGCTCGCGCCGGGGTTGGCGTTGTAGGCGAGTTGTTCCAGCCGGTCGGACAGCGTGACGTCGTCAAAAACTTCGCAGAGCTTCTCGAGTGAGTACATGTACTCGACCACCGCGCAGAGTTCCGTGCCCTGCGTGGGCTTGCGACCGGAGAGGTGCTCATCGCCGGCAAAGCGCCCGCCGACCTGCCCGTGGTACTTGTCGAGCGCGGCGAGACCCGCGTACAGCGCCTCGCGATCCCGCGCGTCCTTCGACTGCTGGTACCAGACGCCAGGGTGTTTGATCGCCATGGCGATATTCACGACATGGGTGGGGTGGCTGTACTTGAGCCCCTTGGCCAGTGCTTCGTCCGTGTAGGGGAAGTTCAGGAAGTAGCCGACCCAGTCGAAGCTGTTGTCGTGGATGCTCTTCGCGACCTCCAGGATCGTCTTGTCGCCGGTGCGGTTATACAGCCAGTAGGCGCTGACGACGTTCTCCATCGCGCGGACGCCGCGCCACTCCTTGTCCGGCCAGTCCGGCGGGTTGACGTGCAGCCACTTGAAGTAGTTCTGGATGAGCGGGATCACCCGCGGGTCGCCAGTGGCTTCGTGGTACTGCGTCAGGACCTTGAGGGCGACGGCGCGGGGCCAGCGGTCCTTGTTGCTGGGGGGGCCGAACCATCCGTCCGGCTGACCGCTGGCGAGGATCGGCTCGATCCAGCTCTTCACCTTGTCGATGAGGCGCGGATCCTCCAGCAAGTACGCCAGCGGGACAAGACCGTCGAGGAAGTAGGGGCCGCGCTCCCAGTCCTCACCCTTGGCGTGGCCCTTCCATGCGGTCTGCGTGAGGCTTGGCCAGAACTCGTCCAGGTGGCCGGTGAGGCCGTTGGCCTGGACGGTGAGCTGGTCCTTGAGCCAGCCCTGCGGCTTGACGGCGCTGAGCGGAAGGGCCGTCATCGGTGTCTTGAGCAGGGGCTCGCGGTTAAACGGGTAGAGCTGGCTGTCGTCCTGGGCGTGGGCAAGCGTCGCGATGCCGGCCAGGAGCAGAGCCACGGGCAACCAGAGACTTCGCATGGCTGTTCACCTTTCAAAAAGCCGCATAGGCACGCGAATTCTAATGGATCCGGGCGCGGTGAGGTAGGTCAGATCGCACCGCGGGCGGGAGGCGAGATCAGCGGGCGGCGATCATCGCGCGAGTACTGCCGCGCCGTGATTCATCGGGGGCGGGCGCACCAGGAACGGGTCCCATTGTCGTGTCGGGGAGGTCGAGTCTGCCGCGTCAACCAATCGGAAAGCCACCGTCGGTTCTTCCCTTGAGAATCAGCGCGTCGATCAAGAACTTCGAACCCCAGCTGACGAGGCAATACCGCTCGTAGCCGCCGTCGATGGGCACGGAGCCCGTGATCCCTCCGTGGAGGTCGGGGCGGCTCTCGTCCAGGATCTGCGCGGCCTTCAGGCCTTCGAGTACCGCTTCGGGCGCACCACGGAATCGCGGGATGCCGGTCACCTGGTCCAGCCGCAGCCAGACGAGGGCAAGCTGGGCCTCACCGGGGAGGCATCGCCAGTCCCCCGGATGCGACCAGTCCTGGCGGACGGCGCCGGGCAAAACGCCCCGGGCGAGCCAGATTTCATGCAGGGCCGATGCCGGCCGCAGCGCGGCTTCGATGTATGGCTCGCGGTTCGCGGCGCTGCCGATCTCGAGGAGCCCCCGCATGGCGAAGGCCGTCGCGTGCAGGCTCGACGTCCGGCCGTCGGCGGAGAACTCGTTCTGCCGAAACCAGCCGGAATCGCACTGCTGCGTGAGTACCCAGTCGGCGTTGCGGAGAGCGGCGGCGCGGAGCTTCTCGTCTGCAGTGGCCTCGCCCAGGTTGAGGAGGGACCATGCGGTCCGCACGTTGTACGTGTGCGGGACCAGCGCGATGGTATTTCGGCGCCACGCTCCGTCGGCGTCCTGGTTGGAGAGCAGCCAGTCGGCGGCGCGCCGGGCGGCGTCGCGATAGTCTGTCCTGCCGGTCTCGCGCCAGGCACGGGTCAGGCCGAACACCACCTGGCCGGTGGTAAAGATCCGCGGCGGGCCAGGTGAACCGGTGAACAGAGCGGAAAAGGCTCCGTCAGGGCTCTGCGCGGTCAACAGCCAGTCGGCCATGCGGATGGCGCGGTCGCGCAGGTCTGGATCCGGCAGCCACTCCGCCGCGTCGAACAGGGTGGGGATGATGTAGCCGGTGGTCTCGGGGTGGGAGCCGATCCAGCCCTCGAGGAGGCTGAACATCGCGGAGACGCCCTGGTCACTGCCGGTATCCTGGGCGCGGCAAATCCACTCGACGGCCGCCTTGATGTGGCGGAGATCATCTCCGGGATGGCAGCGTGGGACATTCGAGAGATCGGCGGCCCGGATCCGGCGGGCATGACGCGTGCAGAGGGTGACATACGCCTCGAGAGCGGCCCGCTTCGCCCAGTTCAGTGTGACGGACACGGCATGCTCCTCCGGACGCCTGCGGGACAGATGCGGTCAACTTCTGCGCCGCCCTGTTCTGGTGTTATCGGTCAGGCGGGGCGTTCGATTCAGTTGCGCTGCGCCCTGCCCGCACGATCGTCCGGGGGACGGGGGAGGCGTGCGGTCGCAGTGCACGGGCGGGTTCGCGTCTCGGGGGAGAGGGCAGCCGCCGCTACAGAACCGTAAAGTACACGCCAGCAGCGAATTCCAGGTTCTCACGCGTCAGGACAAGCGGCTGGCCGGCGTACTGGCAACGGTTGCGGGCCAGCATGAGGATGTCACGGGGCTGGCAGCAGCGGAACGGGCGCCCGGTCTTATGGTAGTAGTCCTCAATGAAGCCGCTGATCAGGGCGTCGTTGTGCTCGAATCCGACGATCCGCGACATGATCTTGAACAGCTGGCGGAACTCGTCCTCGCTCGGGTCGGTGACGTTGATCTTGTACGGAATTCGGCGCAGGAACGCCTCGTCCACGAGATCCTTGGGCTCCAGGTTCGTCGAGAAGATCAGGAGCTGGTCGAACGGCACCTGGATTTTCTGGCCGTTGGCGAGCGCGAGGTAGTCGAAGCGTTTTTCCAGCGGCACGATCCAGCGGTTGAGCAGCTCGAACGGGTTCATGCGCTGGCGGCCGAAGTCGTCGATCACGAGCGTGCCGCAGTTGCTCTTGAGCTGCATTGAGGCTTCGCTCGTCTTCGTGGTGGTGTTGAACCGGACCTCGAGCTGGTCCATCGTGAGTTCGCCGCCGACGATCACTGTCGGGCGGGTGATGCGAACCCAACGCTGGTCGATCTGTTCGGTCTTGAAGATCGTGCTGCGGGCCGTGGTGATCTCGTTGTGAATCTCATTGTCAAAGAGCTTGATGATGAAGCCTTCGACGTGGATTGCGCGCGGGATGTAGATGTCGGTGCCGAAACACCGCGTGATTCGCTCGGCGATGCTGGTCTTACCATTACCGGGGAAGCCGTAGAGGAACATGCCGCGCCCGGAGTTGATGGCGGGCCCGAGCGTCGCGAACATGCGGTCGTTGATGAGCAGGTCGCTGAAGGCCTCGCGCAGGCGGCCGGCGTCGGGCTTCTCGGCGGTGATGGTCTGAGCCCGGACGGCTTCGCAGTAAGCGCTCAGAGGCACCGGGGCGGCGCCGATGTACATGCTCTCGTCCATGAGGCGCTTGGCGCGGTCGCGACCGCTGTCGGTGAGCGTGTAGGTGAAGTCGCCCATGACGGCGGTGCCGACGTACCCGACGAGCTGCTGGCGTTTGAGGTCGGCGAGCCGCTCGACAATGATCGGGTGTGGGAGCGCGATGCGGTCCGCGATGCGTGCACCGGTGGCCGAGCCCGCGATGAGCAGGTACTTGAACATGAGCGCGTCGACCATCGCGTCCGTGAGGCCTGCCTGGGCGACGCTGCTGGGCGGCAGGGGGCGAAACTGCCCACTGGGCGCTGCTTCTTCAGCCGGTACGGCCGGTTTCTCGGGCCTTGGCTCGAGGACGGCAGTCTTCGTCATGGGACCTCCGGGTGCGACCTTCATCACGTCAATACATACAATACGTGGAGCAGCACATGCCCTCCGCAACCCTTCGGAACTATCGGTCCGGCGGCACTTCGCCTTGAGCGGTCAGGTCCGATAGGTGAGGGTGGGTGTGGCGTGTAGGATGGTGTCGTCGGCGGCCGGGCCTGGCATGTTTCTCCACGGCGGTCGCGGCCGGCAACTCTCCGGAACCATCGCATGCGACCGCTTTTCGCCCACCCGGTTTTTCTGCTTGTTTCGACGGCCAGCCTGCTCCTGCTCGCTCCTGCCAACGCTGGCGAGGCCGTTTCGACGCGGCCGGAAGGCCCGATCCTGCCGCCGCTGCCGATCTGGCCGGTGGACGGGGAGACGATCACGGACCCGCGGCCGACCCTGCGGCTGAACGGGCGGCGCGGTGCGACGGGGTACAAGGTCGAACTCACACAGGATCGGACCTTCCGCGACCCCATCGTCCTCACCGCATTTGAGGTGGCGGACGCAGGCGGGATCGCGCCGTCGGTCCTGGTGCGGCACACGGGCCAACCACTGAAGGAAGGCGAATGGTTCTGGCGGTGCTTCGCTTCGGGGGCGGACGGGACGTGGACGCTGCCGGCGAACGATCGGAGCTTTCGCGTCGCGCGCGAGGATCGGGACGCGATCAAGCCGCGGGTGAAGCTTGCCCATCCGAGGCTCCTCGTCACGCCGGCGGAACTGGCGGGGCTGCAGATGCGACTCGAGCGTTCGAGCCATCTGGCGCGCGGGCGCGTGTACCTCACCAACGCGGCGTACAGCATGCTGGAGGTCTCGCCGCCGGACGAGAACTACGCCCGGTCGGGAGAGGGGCAGCACGCCTACTACAACGCGGCCGCGCAGTGGTACGAGCGGCACCTGCAGTACACGGCGTTCATGGCGTTCCTGACGGGTGACGAGCCGCTCGCGCGGAAGGCGGTCGAGATGCTGATGGCCGTCTGCTCGTACGAGCGATGGCTCGGGCCCCTTTTCGACGATCCGAAGCACTTCGACCCGCCCTGGCATTCGGCGCTCGAGACCGCCATGACGACCGATGCCGTGGCGATAGCGTACGACCTCCTCTTTGAGAGGCTTTCGGAGGACCAGCGACGGATTGTGCGCGAAGCCCTGGTGGAAAAGGGCATCCGACTGCTGATCCGTGACTGGGCGGACCCGCTCGGCTCGTCGCGGTTGCCGCGTCACCAGGTGCCGACGGGGAACTGGGTGGCAGTCTGCGCGGGTGCCGCCGGCGTCGGCGCGCTGGCCGTGCTGGACGAGCATCCCGAGGCGCCGCAGTGGGCGAAGCTCGTCCGAAACCGTTTGCGGGCGTGGCTGCGGGACCGCGGGGGCGATTATTGTGTGGACGACCCGTGGCTGCACGGCGACAAACCAGTCGTGGGGCCCTCCCGGCCCAACTTCGGGCGGGACGGCGGCTACAAGGAAAGCATCAGCTACATGAACTACGGCATGCAGTACGTCTGCTCGTTCGGGGACGCGCTGCGGCGGATCACCGGTGAGAACATCTTTGCAGAAGTTCCCCAGGCAGTGCTCGATCCGGTGGCGTGGAATGCTCTTGCCTGGCCGACGGGGCGGGGCGCCGAAATCCGGTCTTCGATGTTCGACCTCGGCGACTGCGGCGACCGCCCGAACTACGCTGCCCTGTACTCCTCCCTCGTGAAGCACCGGCAGAGCGGGCTGGCCGCCTGGCTGTACCGCCGGACGGTGCCGGCGCCGCTCTCACCCCGGGCGATCACCTGGTACGACGAGAACGTTGTTGAGGTCGCGCCGGCCGCCCCGGTTCCTCTGCGTGTTTTTCGGGACATCGGCGAGGTCGTGCTGCGCGCGGGCTGGGGTCCGCTGTCGCCGGCGGCCGCAATCAAGTTTCACCAGAACCGCGGGCATCACGATCTCGGCACGTTTTGCCTCTTCGGCGGGGGAGGGCCGACGATCATCGATTCCGGTGTCACCGCGTACGGCAGCCCGATTTACCAGAAGTACTCCTCGCAATCCGTCGCGCATAACGTTGTGCTCGTGGACGGGCAATCGCAGGCGCGGACGGACGGTCAACTGCTGGCGGCGCTCGCCACGTCCGAGATGAGCGTTGCATCCGGGCAACTCTCCGCGGCGTATCCCGACGCGCTGGCGTCGTGGACGCGCGATCTCATCCTTCTGCCGCACGGGTGCGCGATCGTGTTCGATCGCCTTGAGGGTCGCGGCGCGCATCAGTTTGATCTGCTGCTGCATCCCGACAGCCCGTGCAGCCTGACCGGGCAGAATACCCTGGCGATCGGCCCTCCACCCGCCCGGGCGTACCTGCAGGTCGACAGCGATGTGCCGGTCTCAACGCAGCCGCAGATCGGGTACCGCAGGTACGCTCCGCTCCCGTACTTCCGCTTTGGCTCGGCCGAGCGGCAGGAACGGCAGTCATTCGTGACATTCTGCCGATGGGCCCGAGACAGCCGCGGACGCGTGTCGTCGCTGCAGATGAAGCGGAGTGATGCCCGGTGGCGCGGTGACATCGAGGAAGAGGGGGAGCGCCTGGCGGTGCGCCTGGCCGGCGCGTCAGATGGACGTGTGGCGACCGATGCACGTGTGGCGGTCGTCTACGGGCAGGGGCGTCGCAACCCGCGGCCGCACGCGCTGCTGCTGGGGGCGACCGCGCTCTCGGTTGATGGGAAGGAGCTGCTGCGCGCGACGGCGCCCGTGGACGCTGCGGTGGAGTTCGACGTTCCGCTTCGGATAGATATTCGTGCGGATGCGCCGGTGCGGGTCACGATGGCGGCTCACGAGAGCATCGGCCAGATTCTTGTCGATGGCCGGCCCGTCGATGGGCGTTGGCACGAGGGGACGATCACGCTGGAGTTGCCGGCGGGCGAGAGCCGGATCATGGGCAGCGACTTTCCGCGCCCGCTCGAGGGACCAGCGCCGCTTGCGACCGACGATCTGCTCGCCGTGACGGTGCCGGCGGATGCGCCGGCGTTCCGACCTGGCGTGCTCGCGCGGTCAAGCACCTGCGGGCAGGAAGGGCTGCAGGCGATCGACGGCGACCCGAACTCCGCCTGGTCCTCCCTGCCCGGAGCGCCGATGCCGCAGTGGCTGGAGGTGGTCCTCCCTCAGGCGGAGCCGATGAGCCGGATCAACGTCGAGACGGGGCAGGGCTGCCGCGGGGCTTTCCAGGTCTGGGACGAAAGCGGCGGAAAATGGGTGCAGCTCGGACGATTCCAGACCCGCCCGGATGCGACGGCGGCGGCGGTGCTGTTTCGGCCCACGTTGGCGCGCCGAATCCGTGTGAACATGGACGCGGTGGACACGCCGGGCGGCGTGGCGACCGTGCATACATTGAACTGGTTCGCCAGGCCCGCGGCGACCCCAGCCCCGGCGGCGGTTTCGTCCAGCGCGCCGGGTCCTGCGACGACGCCGGCGTCATTGACCACTCAATCTGAGGGTCGCTGATCGATGATGGAAGAAGATCCTGAAACAACCGCGCTGCGCCCGCAGTCGGCGCAGAAAAACACCCCGGCCGGTCGATGGACGGGGTGCGGGTTCTTGCGCAGGGGCGGCGGTCAGGCGGTCTGGGCCTTGGCGTCGGGCTTGTAGTCGCGCTTGAGG
>CAZJTF010000267.1:0-10204 GCA_964548565.1 uncultured Planctomycetales bacterium
CCTCCGCCCCGGCGGCACCGCCACTCAACCAGCCGGATTCGAGACCGCGGAGTACGCGCGCCTCGCCCGCCAACTCGCCGCGGAGGCCCCCTTCGTCCGCCGATGCGTCACGTTTGACCTGTTCCACTACCTGGGGCCCCGCCGCGGTGCCGCGCAGAAGCGTCTGTACGACGCATACGTGCGCAATCACGTGGATCGTCCCTTCTATCCGCTCCTGGGCCGCAGCGTCGAAATCGATCCGGCCTTCGCCTGGTACCGCAACCGCTCGCCCGCCAGTGTCGCGTCGGAAATCCGCGCCGCCGGCTACGGCACGGTCCTCTACGTGGTCACCCGCGACAGCCGGATCGACCGCGAGCTCGTCGACGCCTTTCACGACGAGCGCATCGGCGTCTGGTATTGCACCTTCGGTAACGGCACGTACGACACCGCCGACCTGCCGCCTAGCTGGGAGAGCTGGCGCATGGTCACGCGTTCCGATCTTGCCGGAACGCCGCTCCGCGATGGCTACACGCGGATTTGCCTGAACAACCCCGCGTATCGCGCGTGGCGCACGCGACAGATCTGCACCGTTTTGAGCACCTGCCCCTTTGACGGCGTGCAGATCATGGAGCCGCACTGGCCGGAGTACCCCGGAATCGAGAGTCCCGCGTACGCGTGCTTCTGCGACGCGTGCCGGACCGCCTTCATCCGCATGTTCCCGGGCCAGCAGCGGCTTCCCGACATTCTCGACGCGAATGCGGCGGATTCCCCGAAGCGGAATCCGGATCTCTGGCGCAAATGGCTCGAATTTCGTCGCCGGACGCTGACGGAATTCCTGGACGAGCTCGTCAATGGTGAGGAGGGCATCCGCCGCTGCGCGCCCCAGGCGAAAATCTGCACCTGGACGCTGGCGCTCGCCGGGCGTGACGGCCTGCAGCGCATTCGCGAGGACAGCGGTGAGGACGCGGCGGACGTCGTGCGGACGGTTCGACCCGATCTTCACTGCCTCCAGACGCACTGGCCCGACTGGATCCGCCCGGATCTGCGGCCAAACTACGTGAAGGAGTATGCCCCCTTCGTCGAGGATATCCGCCGCGTCAGCCCCGCCCTCCCGCTGATGATCCAGGCCGACACCGGCTCGCGCCTGGAGAATCGCCGCAGCTGGCAGTGGATCGAAGACTTCGAAAACGCCTCGCGCCGGCTCGGCGCGGGCAGCACCACGATCTACGAGTACGCCCTCGGCCTGTACGCCTACACGGATTCTCCCCGCATTGTCGAAGTCCGTTGCCCGAAACCCACCGAGCTCGTCCTGATCTGCACCAGGCCAGTGGATGCCGCAATCGCCCGTGACCCGGCCCGATTGACCCTCACGTCGGGCCGCATTGAGGGCGCACGCGTCGACGGCAACTGCGTGATCCTCTCGTGCAGCGGTCTGCCACCCGCCGGCCAGCGCGTCGAACTCACCGTGACGGAGCTTCGCGTCGATCTCGCCCGCCGCTACTACGCCACCGGCGAGCCGGCCGTGCTGCCGCATCAGGCGATCGTACTGCCCGCACATCTCACCAACTGAGCGCACTTCTGCGAGGCGCCTCCGGGTATACGCGGGAGCGGATGAGCTTCGCGGAGTAGTGACAACCGCTCTGCGCTCTGTCCTGTGGCGCGGATGTGGCGGTGGGCCATCAGCAGCGGCGGAACGGAGCAGAGTTTCACCCGCCGCCCCAAATCAATTCCCCGCCGATGAGGTTGACTTCTGATGAGCTCAGGAAAAGAGTCCGGGTGGACACAAATGAAAGGGGCACATTTGTAACGCACCCGTCGGTGCAGAAAGGAACGGACATGTTGGCGCGAGGAAAATTCGGGACGGCGGTGGTGGCGGGGCTCTGTATGCTGGTGATCCCCGCCCTGGCGATGGGCGCGTGGTGGGATCCCTGCGGGATCTGCAGCAAGAAGACCAAGTGCGACCCCTGCGTCGAGACGACTTCGGCCTGCATCGAGAGGACCTCCGACCGCTGCGTGGAGCGGACCGCCTCAACGTGCGGACCGTGCGTCGAGCGGACGGCCGACTGCGGCCCGTGTGAGACGAAATGCGAGACCAAGTGCCGGCAGGCCAATGCTGACATCGAGCGTCTCCGGGCGGTCAATCCCAAGTGCACGACCGACCTGTGCGTGACCTATCAGGTGGACGTCGATTACGTCTGCGCGGACGACTATGACCTTCTCGTCCAGATTAAGTGCAAGGACAACGACTCCATCATCTACGAGAAGATCGTGACGCTCGCCGATCCGTACGAGATCGATCACAACGGCCGCAAGTATCGCGGGACGTTTGCGGACACGCTGCCACAGACCCTGGCCGACCGCAGCGACTTCTACGTCGAAGGTAACGTGATTCCGAAGGGGATCGCCGCCAACGGCGTGACCACGGCCACGAGCCTCGACCGCGAACGGGAGCCCATCCGCAAGGCCGACAATGACCACGGCTACGCGACGGTCCTCTACACGACGGCCGACGTCATGTACACGCCGGTCCGCTGGATCGTTCCGTCCAGCAGCCGGTATTGATCGAAGCCCGAGGACCGGATGGCCAGTCTGGAGCGTGGAAGGCACCTGCTCGCCTTCCACGCCTCCTGCCTGGCATGGCGATGGCATTGCCCTGCGGGCGCGGGCGGGTAAGCTGGAGAGTCGGCTCAGGCCGGGAGGCTCTCCAGATGCGGACGCGTTGCGCACACGGTTGCGTTCTTGTCGGGCTTCTCCTCACAGCCGGCTGTCCTCAGCCGCGGGACGATGGCTTCGAACCGAACGACAGCCCCGAGACGGCAACTGTCCTCCAGTTGAATGACCCGATCCAGGCCCGCACGGTGCAGGACAATCCGGACGTCTACGCGGTCGAGGCTCCGGCCGGCTCGCTGGTTTTCCGGCTGGACACGATCGAGGGGCAGGTCTGCCCGGCGTTCACCGTCACCGCGCCGGACGGGACTATTCTGTTCCGCGACACCCACCGCTTCTGCAGCCGTACCGGTTCGACGCCGGACGCCATACCCGGCGTGCAGTTCGGTGTCGATGATGCGGGTTATACGCTCCGCGTCCCCGCCCAAACCGCCGGGCGATACGTCCTCACAGTGAGAGAACTCGGTTACGCCGACAACATCATCGACACGTTCTGGGAGTACACCCTCACCGCCGGCATTCCGTGACAGGGAGCCCGGCTTTCTTTCAGAGGGCACAGCCCGTCCCCCTGTAAGAGGCGTCACTTCCGCGATGGGCCGCCGCGCAGCATCAGCGTCAGCCCGAGGTCGATGTTCTGCCCGCCGGCCGTGTTGCGGCAGTACACCGCAACGACGTTCCGCCCCGGCTTCATCGCCCCCAGCGCCTTCGCGTCGAGCGGAATGTCGATATAGTCCGTCACGTACCCGGACCGCTCGAGGACCTTGACCCCATTCAGGTAAACCTCCGCGTCCTCGTCGTGATAGAGCGACCACTGCCCGCTCGCGATCCGGCCCGTATCCTCGAGTTCGAACTCGGTCCGCAGCCAGATCTCCGGCGTATTCCAGACCCGCCCGAGGACCGCATTGGGCGTCCCGCGCGAACCGAATCCGCCGCGCGACTTCCTCCACGCGTTTGAATCGAACCCCGGCGAGACCCAGTCCTCCGCCGGCTTCCGCACAATGTACTGCCACTCGTGGCCGCCGGCCTTCGCATCTGGAATCGCGAACAGCACGTTTTCTCGTGCGCGGTGGACGGCCGGAGACTCCGCACGCAGCGTCCTCCTCCCGAAGTCCTTTCCTTTGCACGTGAGCTGCACCTGCGGCTGACACCCGAAGCAGCCGCTACCCGCACCGTAGATCGTCAGCCCGCCCTTGTGGCGCGCATCGGCCGGAACCTCGAACCGCACGCACAGCAATCCCTCGCTGCCCGCCTCCTTCTTGATGCGCTCAAGCTTCTCTCCATCGGCCGACGCAAACGTGGCAGACCCGTAGCCCCCCTGCTGCCCGCGATGGTGCGAAAGCGCCCCGCGAGCATCCGCAGGATCATCCGGCACTGTCGCGCGCAGCAACTCGACGCCGTTCACGCTGATGCGCACGTCGGTGGGCCACTTCCTGACGTCTGTCTGCGGCCGGTCGTGTGCCGTGCGGCGCGCGGGCCAGTCCAGCTTCTCACCGACCCCATGGCTGGCCAGTTCGGCATGAAGGCTGAGCCCGGTGACATCCCTGATATCGACATCTTTCGGCAGCTCCAGCTCGTACTGGTAGTGCCCCGCACCCTCTCCCGCGACCCACTCGCCCTGTTTCGTCGTCGCGGCCGGCGCCGCTTTGGCGAAGGTGCGTTCCGAGTAATCCCGCGGCGAGTAGTTCAGCAGAATGCGGTCCCCGATCGCCAGCACCTGCGAGCGCTCCAGGTTGGTCGTCACGTTGATGTAATTGCGGGCCAGGATTTCATCGCCGTCCAGCAGTTCCACGAGCAGGGCGCCCACGTTTGCCGCCCCGGGCCCCTCGCTGATCGTAATCGGCTCCTGCTGGACAACGGCAAACTCCCGCCAGGTCGCGGGACGCGTCTGCCAGGGCAGGTTATCCGCCTCCGCTTTGCGATCCGGACGCGGCCAGTGCAGGGCCCAACGCAGTTTCAGGTCATTCGGCTCGCGGGCGGACCAGTGGCTGATGGCAATCGGTATCGAGCGCTTCTCGTCCGTCTTCAGCTCGACCATCGGCGGCGCATCGATCACCACAAAGTCGGGATTGTTGAGATCCTTGAGCGAGAAGCCGGGATGCCAGAACTCGTACCCGTACTCCTTCGGCGAGCGGTCATAATTGACGAATCCGTTGTGCTCCCACTCGATGTCGGAGAGCTCGGTGTAGATGTAGCCGCAGATCTTGTCGTGCTTGCGCAGCTCGTTGGTCAGATACTTGAAGCACCAGGAGATGTCCTGGTCACCGAGGCCGGCGCTGATCCCGCCGTACTCGCTGTTCATCAGCGGATCGTTGTCCTGCTTGTTGCCGCCGATGTAGTTGAACGTCGAGCCGGGGCGGGTCTTGTCCACCACCTCCTGAATGTGCTTCTTCGCGCCCTCATAGTCGTTGATGTAGAAGTGCCAGGTGTTGATGTCCGTAGCCACGTGATCGTAGTTGCACGGCGAGTTGTCCTCGACGAGACGCGTGGGATCGATCTGCTTCGTGCGCTCATAGATCTTGCGGACCCACTCCTGGCGGTCGGTGTCGTAAGGACCGGGGTTGTTCAGGCCCCAGGTCTCGTTGAAGTCCACCCAGGCGAAGATCGCCGGGTGGTTGAAATCCCGGCGCACCGCCCCAACCAGCAGTTCCTCGTACCACGCCCGGGCCTGCTTCGAATGATGCCACACGTTCGGGATGTCCTGCATAATCAGCACGCCCAGTTTGTCGGCCCAGTACAGCTCGCGCGGGATCGGCGTCTTGATGTGGATGCGAAGCATGTTGATGCCGATCTTCTTGCACAGCTCGTAATCACTCCTCATCGTCGCATCGTCCGGGTAGTGGTAGATCCCATCGGGATGGAACGACTGGTGCAGAGCCCCGGCCAGGTAGATCGGCTTGCCGTTGAGCAAGATGTACTGGTAGTCGCGCCCGGGCGCCCTACCGACACTGACTTCACGCAGCCCGAAGTACGTTTCCACCCGGTCTGTAAGCCGATCGGGCATGAAGACCTCGATCACCGCCCGATACAATGTCGGCGAATCCGGCGTCCAAAGCCTGGGGGCGCGGAGGGGCGTCCTGATCTCGATATCCGGGATTGCATTGCGGTCGTTGTACGTGACGGGCGCGAACGCATCGTCGGGGCTCGATACCCGGACGCGGATCCCCTCCGCACGATTCAACACGATGCGCCAGGTGACCGCCCCGCCCTTGAGGTCGGGCAGCACCCGTAGCGACTCCACGCATGTCCGCCCGCGGGGTTCGATGTAAACCGTTTGCCAGATACCGCTCGTCCGCGTGTACCAGTTCACCTGCTTGCCCGTCGGCTGCTGAGGGTCGCTGAGGTCCTTCGCGCGAATGGTAATCGTGACCGTCGAGCCGGGCCGCACGTGTCTGGAGAGATTCACTTCGATGGGTGTGTACCCGCCGACGTGCTCGCCGGCCGGTTGCCCGTTCACCCAGACCTTCGTCTCCCAGTCGCATGCCCCGATCACGAGCCACGGATCCCGTCCGTCCCACTCGCCGCCGGTCGGCAGGGTCACCTCGCGCGCGTACCACGCTGCACCCTTGTACTGCGTGTCGCCGATGCCGCTGAGGCGGCTTTCCCACGGGAACGGCACCACGATCGTGCGGTCCAAGGTGTGCTTGCCCGGCTTGAACCATTCCTCCTTCGACCCGACGTCCTGCGGGTCGAACGCGAACCGCCACTCACCGTTCAGATTGACCCACGGCGTGCGCTGGAAGTCCGGGCGCGGGTGCTCCGGCCAGGGGACGCCGGCCGCACTGCAGAGGGAAGCTCCGAACACCGCGACGATGCTGAGCAGGCGTGATGGTTTCATGGCCGTTCATGCTATCGGCCGGTCGCGCTTCCGCCAACGCCGCGCCGCCGGTAGGATGGCCGCGAGCGATTGCGGATTGTCGATTCTCGATTTCCGATGCGGAGGACACGCTGCAGCCGGATCACTCCCGTCGGTCGGAATCGGCAATCGGAAATCGACGATCGAAAATCGGCAATCACGTTAATGCGAGAACTTCTCGCACCCGGAGCACGCTGGTGCGAGAATCCTTTCTCGCACATTGACGGAGCAACACATGATTCGCGTGGGCATCATCGGCGCCGGCTTCATGGGCCGCAATCACTTCAACCAGTACGAGAAGATGCCGGAGCGCTGCCGGGTTGTCGCCCTCTGCGATAAAGAGGCCGACCGCCGCGCGGGCGACTGGTCCAAGGTGGGCGGAAACGTCGCTGACAAGGTCGGGACCAAGCGCGACCTGACCGGGATCCGCCCGTACACCGAGTGGCGCGAGCTCGTCGCCTGCGAGGATATTGACGCGATCGACATCTGCGCGCCGACATTCGTCCATCGCGAGATCGTCGCCGCCGCTCTTGCGGCCGGAAAGCACGTCCTCTGCGAAAAGCCAATGGCTTTGACCATCGAGGACTGCGACGCGATGCTGGCGGCCGCCGCCCGATCGAAAACGCGATTCATGATCGCCCAGGTGATCCGCTTCTGGCCCGAGTACATCTACCTCAAACAGGCCGTCACCGACGGGCGCTACGGACGCCTCCAGGCCCTCCACCTGCGCCGCCAGGCGGAGCGCCCGAGCTACACCCTCGGCAACTGGATCCTCGATCCCGACCTCAGCGGCGGCGGGATTCTCGACCTCCACGTGCACGATGTGGATTTCGCCATTCATCTCTTCGGGAAGCCCGACTCCATTTACGCCCAGGGCACGGTCACGCAGTACGGAGTCGACCGCGTCCACGCCTCCTGGAATTACGGCGATGGGCGCGTGGTGCAGATCGAGGGCTTCTGGGACATGCCGACCGACTTCGGCTTCAACATGGGCTACACGGCCGTGTTCGAGAAGGCGGCGCTCGTCTGGGACATGAATACCGGCAAGCCCCTGACGCTGCTCAAGCCGCAGCAGAAGGCGGAGACGCCGCAGCTGCCGAACGAGGACGGCTACCACGCCGAAATCCGCTACTTCCTCGAATGCATCGAGCGGCAGCGCGACCCGCAGATCACGACGCCCGCCCAGAGCCGCGATGCCGTCGCCATGGCCCTGCTCGAAAAGGAGAGCGTCGTGACCGGCAAACCAGTCCGGGTGTAGCGGCCGTCGAAGCCAGACGGAGGACTACATGCTCAGGCACCGCAGAGCCGACATCCTGAAGCGCTTCCGCGAAAAGATCGCCGCCGGCAGCGCCATCATCGGAGCCGGCGCGGGGACAGGCATTTCCGCCAAGTGCGAGGAGGCCGGCGGCGTCGATCTGATCGTCATCTACAACTCCGGGCGTTACCGTATGGCCGGGCGCGGCTCGCTCTCGGGCCTGATGCCTTACGGCAACGCCAACCAGATCGTGAAGGAAATGGCCTGCGAGGTCCTCACCGCCGTCGAGCGCACGCCCGTGCTGGCCGGCGTCTGCGGAACCGACCCCTTCATGATCCGCGACCACTTCCTGCGCGAGCTGAAGGACCTCGGCTTCGCAGGCATTCAGAATTTCCCCACGGTCGGCCTGATCGACGGACTGCTTCGCGCCAACCTCGAGGAAACCGGCATGGGCTACGGGCTCGAGGTCGACTGCGTCGCGGCCGCCCGCGAACTCGACCTGCTCACCACGCCGTACGTCTTCAACCCCGAGGAAGCGCGCGAGATGACCCGCGCCGGCGCCGACATCATCGTGGCCCACATGGGCCTGACCACCTCCGGAACCATCGGCGCGAAAACCGCCAGGAAACTCGAGGACTGCGTCGGTATCATCGACGCAATCACGAGTGCCGCCCGCGGTGTGCGCAAGGACGTGATCATCCTCTGCCACGGCGGCCCGATCGCCGAACCCGACGACGCCCGCTACATCCTCGAGCAATGCCCCGGCGTGGACGGCTTCTACGGCGCCAGTTCCATGGAACGCCTGCCGACGGAGCGCGCCATCACCGATCAGACCGCCCGGTTCACGCAGATCCGGCGCGGCAGGACCTGACGCTCATCGTAAAGGGAGACGCAGATGAAAACCGCCATCACGTCGATCCTCGCGATTACGGCCACCCTTTCCGCCACCGCCCTCCTGTGGGCCGCGGACACGCCCGCGACTCAGCCGGCCGTCACCACGACACTGCTGCCCGTTCCGGAGCAGCTTCGCAAGGAGACGCCCCCACCCCGTGCCCGCGCGGAGTTGAAGGCCGTCCTCGGCGATGACCGGCCGCAGATCGACCGTCGCCCGCTCCACATCGTGCTCGTCGCCGGCGCGAAGGACCACGGACCCGGCGAACACGATTACCCCGCCTGGCAAAAGGCCTGGCAGAAACTCCTCGCGTGCGATCCCGAGGTCCGCGTGACGACTGCCTGGGAGAAACCCGGCGCCGACGACTTCAAAAACGCCGACGTGCTCGTGATCTTTCGCCATTTCGCCTGGCCGCGCGAGGTGAACGACCAGGTCGACGCTTTTCTCGCCCGAGGCGGCGGCATCGTGCTGCTGCACTTCGCCGTCGATGCCGGCGACAACGCGGAGAACGTCGGCAAAAACATCGGCCCTTACTGGGCGGCGGGCGCGAAGTTCCGCCACGGCCACCTCGACCTGGAATTCGAGGACAATCCGCAGGAGCCATTTCTCAAGGGCCTTGCCGGGCGCAAGCTGCACTTTCACGACGAGAGCTACTGGCGCCTCGCCGGCGATCCCAGCCGCATCAAGCTGCTGGCCTCGGGCATGGAAGACGACGGCAACGGCAAGACGGTCCGCATCCCGCTGATCTGGAACCTCGAGCGCGGCAAGGGACGCGTCCACGTCAACATCCTCGGCCACTATAACTGGACCTTTAACGATCCCCTGTTTCGCGTCATCCTGTTCCGCGGGATCGCATGGGCCGCCCGCCAGCCCGTCGACCGCTTCGCCGCCCTCGCCACACGTGATGTCGTGTTGCGGGATTAATACCAGGCTTTGAGAGGAGGCCGGACGATGCCGCACGAACTCTCGAGACGCACGTTCCTCGCCGGCTCGGCTGTCACCGCCGGCGGACTACTCGCCCAGGCCCGCGCCGCTGAACCCGCCGCGCCAAAGCCAATCCGCATCGGCGTGGTCGGCGGCGGCTTCGGCTCCTGCTTTCCATGGCACAAGCACCCCGACGCGGTCGTGACGGCCGTGAGCGACCTGCGTCCGGATCGTCGCGACCACCTGATGAAGACCTTCCAATGCGACCGGGCCATCGAGTCCCTCGAGAAGCTTGTCCTGGCCAGGGACATCGATGCCGTCGCGGTCTACACACCGGCTCCCGACCACGCCCGCCACGTCAAGCTCGTTCTTGAATCCGGCAGGCACGTCATCTCGGCCGTTCCGCTCGCGATGACCCTGGAGGACTGCGAAAGCGTGCTCGAAACGGTCAACCGCACGGGCCTCACCTACATGATGTCGGAGACGAGCTACTATCGTCAGGAGACGATCACCGCGCGTGAGTGGTTCAAGGAGGGCAAGTTCGGCGACGTCCTGTACACTGAGGGCGAGTACTACCACGACCACACCGGCCCCAACCTGCAGTACTGGCACCAGAAGGACGGCCCGAACTGGC
>CAZJTF010000268.1:0-10075 GCA_964548565.1 uncultured Planctomycetales bacterium
TCGTTAAAGGCCCAGAGGTCCTCCAGCGAACCGCCGCCGCGGGCTAAGATCAGCACGTCGATCCCGCCCAGGGCCTCGGCGTGCGCGTTGAGACGTTCGATAGCTGCCGCAATCTCTGCCGCCGCGCCTTCGCCCTGCACGCGGACCGGGCACAGCAGGACGCCCGCGCAGGGGAACCGCCGTTGCAGCGTGCGCAGCACGTCCCGAATCGCCGCACCGACGGGGCTCGTCACCAGGCCGATCCGGCGGGGGTAGCGGGGCGGCTTGCGCTTGCGGGCGGGGTCGAAGAGCCCCTCCTTTGCGAGCCGGTCACGGAGCTGACGAAACGCGAGTTCGAGTGCGCCTGTGCCGCGGGGCTCCAGCGAGCGGATGTAGAACTGGTACTGGCCGCGGTTCTCGAACACGTCGATGCTGCCGGTGGCAACCACCTCCAAGCCGTCTTCGGGGCGGAACTTCAGCGAGGCGGCGGTGGACTTCCACATGACGGCACGGATTTCGCTGCGTTCGTCCTTGAGCGTCAGGTACAGGTGGCCGCTGGTGTGACGACAGCAGTTGCTGATCTGCCCGACGACGTGGATCGTTCCCGGCAGATGATCGCCGATGACGCGCTTGATGAGCAGGTTGAGCTGCGTGACGGTCATCACGCGCGGAGCAGGGGCTGCGGCCGGCGCCGCCATGCGGCTCGGATCAAACAGGGGGGGCTGGGCGGCCATGGCGTCATTGTAGAGCGTCGCCGGCGGGTGGCCAACGCTCAGTCGTCGCTGCTTTCGTCACCAGGCGCCGTGCCGAGACCCTTCACGCAGACGCGCTCGACGTGCAGGGCGCGGCCGGTCGTCGAATCGACGCGGGCGACCACGCCGCACAGGCGCGGATCCTCGGTTGCCACGTCGAAGGGATTCGGCAGGTTCGTGATCAGTGTCCGCAGCACGCGGTCCTTGCGTCGTCCGAGGACCGAATCGTACGGCCCGGTCATACCCACGTCCGTAATGTAGGCCGTGCCTTTGGGCAGAATGCACTCGTCGGCGGTCGGCACGTGCGTGTGCGTGCCGAAAATCAGGCTGACCTTGCCGTCGAGGTGCCAGCCCATCGCGACTTTTTCGCTTGTCGCCTCCGCATGAATGTCGAGGACGACAATCTTGACCTCCGGCGGAATCTGCGCGAGCGTGCGGTCCACTGCTCGAAACGGGCAGTCCGTCGGCGGCTTCATGTACAGGCGTCCGAGCGCGGACATCACCGCCACCTTCGGGCCGGGCTTCGTCTCGTGGATCGCGAACGTCCGCCCCGGCGAACCCTGCGGGAAATTCACCGGGCGGACGATGTTCGTCGATCGCTCGAGCACGGGGATGATCTCCTGCCGCCGGTAGATGTGGTCGCCGAGCGTGATGAGATCAACACCGTACCGCCGGAACTTTTCGTGCAGCTGGGGGGTGAACCCCGACCCGCCGGCCGCGTTCTCGGCGTTACAGATCACACAGTGCAGCGCGTACTGCTTGATGAGTTCGGGCAGCGCCTGCGAGAGCACGTAACGCCCCGGGCGACCGACAACATCCCCGATGCAGAGCAGATTGATTTCCATACAGCGCCGTTTCCCGCCGGGTGTGCCGTTCGTGGCCCCGCCGGCGCGTCACGATACAGCACGGCGGCCACCCGGGCAACGCGGTCATCTATCGTAGGCGCCGCGGCCGGGCGTGGTTTTTCGCAGCACCGCATGCGCGTTTTTGTCCGGCCCGCCGGGGGTATAATCCGGCCCATGCGATTTACCAAGATGCATGGCCTCGGGAACTGTTACATTTACGTGAACTGCTTCGAGGAGCAGGTGAAGGATCCCCCGTCGCTCGCCCGGGCGATGAGTGACCGGAACACCGGCGTGGGCAGCGACGGGCTTATCCTGATCTGCCCCTCAAACGTCGCCGACGCGCGGATGGAGATGTACAACATCGACGGTTCCCGCGGGCAGATGTGCGGCAACGGCCTGCGGTGCGTGGCCAAGTATGTCTACGACCACGGGATCTCACGCAGCATTCCCCTCCGCATAGAAACCGGCGCGGGTATCCTGACGGCCGATCTGACGATCCAGGGGGGCAAGGTATCCTTCATCCGCGTGGATCTCGGGCCGCCGCGCCTCCGCCCGGAGGATCTGCCGGTGCGCCTACGCCCCGATGAGATGGTGGATTACCCGATCGAGGTTCTCGGGCGTCCGGCGAAGATGACGTGCGTGTCGATGGGCAATCCCCACGCGGTGGTGTACGGCGTCCCGCTGGAACTGCTCAAGCCGGCGGAACTGGCAGCGGAAGGCGCGAAACTCGAGACACACCCGATGTTCCCCGAGCGGTGCAACATCCATTTCGCCGAGGTGCTCGGCCCCGCCGCGGCCGCCATGAAGCCGTGGGAGCGGGGCAGCGGCCCGACCCAGGCCTGCGGTACCGGTGCGGCGGCCGTTTGCGTTGCCGGTGTGCTGACCGGGCGAACGGGGCGGAAGATCACCGTCCATCTGCCCGGCGGTGACCTTCAACTCGACTGGCGCGAATCTGATAATCACGTGGACCTCAACGGCCCGGCGGTCGAAATCTTCTCCGGCGACTGGCCCTGACCCCGCGGCGACGGTCCCGCATAAGCCAGGGCTGCCGCGCGTCGCTGACATGCCTGACTGGGTCGGTGTTCTTCGTCCTCTGCGCAGACGGCCGGACGGAAACAGACGCTGCATGCCGCCCAAACGCTGGGCGTTTCCCCGGATCCGACGAGATCGTGTGGCGGATCAGGGCCGCCGGGCGGGAGTGGGAGTGGCCTGCGGTTCCGTGGGCGGATTGCCGGCGGGTTCGACTGATACGACGCGGGCAGCGGCTACCTCCGGAACAGGCGCCGCGGGTATTCCCCCGCGTTCCCTGAGCCTGCGGAGCGTCGCTCCCGGCATGTTGCGGTCGTCGTGGAGGATCTGCAGAGCGAGCACGTCGTAGTAGGTCAGGATGGGCGAAAAATCGTTGACAAACGCGGCGCTGGGGGGGCTGGCGCCCTGCATGCGCGAAAGCAGCCCCACGCGCGTGTGGCAGAGCCCCAGCGCGTGGCCGATTTCGTGAGCCACCACCCGCGGGCAGCTCTCCTGCGGATCCTCGGTTGCACTCAGCATGATCTCCATCGGCGTCATGAAGTATCCCGACGCGTCCCATTTCATCAGCGTGACGCCGCCGCGCCCGAGCAACTGCGGCGATTCCGGCGCCAGGTAGCGAATCGGAATGACCATGGCTCCCTGCCGCGTCTCCCCGCGTCCGATCCGCAGTTCCGCGGTGACCGAACCGCTCGTCCAGTCCGGCACACGCGCGACGAGGAATCGCAGGTACCGTTCGACTGCGACGCTCGGCACGCGATCCATGCTCAGGACCAGGTGCGTGCCCGGTTTCCATCGCCGGAGCAGTGAATCGGGATTCGCCTCGCCTGCATCATCGGAGAGCGGGCCTGTCCGCGCGAGCAACGCCTCGAGCACCGGCTCCGTCGTCGTGCCGCCCACCACGTTGAACTCGCTCGTCGAGCCGTTGACCGTTGCGGCTGCCGTCATCACCCAGCCCTGCGGGATCTCGCGGCAATCCACGCCGAACCGCCCCAGGTTGTCCGCCTGCACGGTTTTGAGGTACCGTGACGCCTCTCCCGCACGGTCGAGGAACAGTTCGATGCTCGCACCGGGGTCGGCCATGCAGTCCACGATCGTCCCGTCGATGCGGAGCGGCGTCGGCACGAGCGGATCGAGATGCATCGGTCCGCGGTAGATCGGGCGCATGCCGTTGCCCTGGAACAGGCAGCGGGCGGCCTGGACCTTGCCGCCGTTCTGTGCATCCAGGCAGCCCAGGCCGCTGTAGCGGTTACCGGCGAAGACACAGCCGGTGAAAGTCCCGGAGGCTGCGCCGCGCAGGCTGGCCCCGTGGGCGCCGTTGCTGGCGACAACGCTGCGGGTGGCGGTGATCGTCGACTGGCCGAACAGAATGATCCCGTAGTCGCCGTTGGACTCGACACGCGCGCTCTCGAGCACCAGCCGTGCGCTGTCCTGTAGTTCGATGCCGCGGCCCGCGTGCCCGCGGACAGCCGTCGAGACGAGGTCGGCGGCCGTCCGGCCCGTCGCGAAGATTCCAAAACGGTCGCTCTTGTCGATGACGCAGTCCTGCAGGCGGCAGGTAGCGGTTCCGCTCAGGTCGATCCCCGCAAATCGGCCGCCCAGCAGTGTGGTGCGGATCAGAGTTGCCCGGCTGTCCTGCGTGAGGACAAGGCCCCACTCACCGTTCTCGTCTCCGCGACAGTCCGTCAGGTTCACGCTCGCCCGGTCGAACCCGGAGACGGCGGACTGGCCGTTCTCGCGCATGTCGACGCGCACGAGCGTCGCGGTGGCCTGCCCATGCATTTCGAGCCCGTGTGTGCGGTTGCTGAAGAGGCGTCCGTCCTGGAAGGTCACGCTTCCGTTGCCGAAGACAGCGATCCCGGGGCCCTCGGCATCCCGTATCGTCACCTTCTCGAGTCGCAGCTCTCCCTGCTCTTTGACCAGCACGGACCGTTGACGTCCGCCACGGACGGTCAGGTTCGCCAGCGTTACCTGCGCCGTTCCGCCGATCTGCAGTCCGGCGTCGTTGCAGTCAGAGACATCCAGCGCGAGTCCGCCGCGCACGCCGGCACCGTCGATGCGGAGTCTCCCGCGCCGGGCATCACCGGCGACGATGGTCGAGGCGATCGTGAGCGTGGCGGGAGCGTCGCCAAATGTCGCCGAGTCGAATTCAATGGTGACGTCTCCCGCGATCGCGCCGGCGGTGGCCAGCGCGCCCTGTAGCGTCAGTTTTCCCGGCGCCGGTTGCGGCGCGCTGCTATTGACGATGAGGCGATGAACACGGGGTTGTCCGGCGGCGAGTGGGGCGGGGCCGCGCGTCGCGCGCGCAACAGGGAAGAGCAGCCCGGCGGTGAGCGCGAGGCTGAGAAGCGAAGTAGGGCAGCGTCGCCCGAATCGGATCAATGATCGCATCCGATGGTGCAGTCCTCTGCCCGGCCGCCGGCGGTTCGGCGGTGGCGCACGGGAATCGTCTGGCTGGGCGCTTCATGCTTTCAGCCCGTTTTCCCCCGCCACGGCGGGCCGTTTGCTGGGGTCCAGCATCCATGCTGATCTCAAGGTGGTATCGGTTGCGCGACGCAAGCCGCTTGAACCCGGGCGGATGCGCGAGCACCTCTGCCGTCCGATAAGAGCGCGTCCTGACCGCTTCGACCGCGCGCCGCAGATCGGCAGACCATGGATCTCGGACCCGACGCGCATGCACGCGCGGGCTGCAGGAGATTCTACGCATGCTGCATTCCTGCCTGGCGCGCAAAGCTCCGCTGCGATCGGGGCAGATCATTTTATCGTGTGCTGTCTGCCGCCGGAGTCGGCGGGGGCGCCTGATAGAATTCGCAGGCCGTAACGAATATAATGCCGGCGTGAGGCTCGGAGCATTCCCGGCGGGGCGTTCTCCGGGCGTGCACGCACAGGATGGACTGACATGGCCGAGCAGGAAAATCCCGAAGCAGTGAATGAGCAGGGCGGCGCCAGGGCGCCGGCCAAGCCGCGCTCGCGCCGGCAGCCGCAGAAGCAACCGCCGCGCATGCTGCCGCCGTGGAAGGTGCTGCTGCACAACGACGACGTCAACGAGGCCGACCACGTGGTGAAGGTGATCCGAAAGCTCACGCCTCTCAGCCAGGATGAGGCGGTCGAGCGCACCCGTGAGGCCGACAAGACGGGCGTCGCGCTTCTGCTGGTGACACACCGCGAACGGGCGGAGCTCTATGTAGAGCAATTCACCAGTGCAGGGCTGACCGCCACGTGCGAGCCGGACGCCTGATCCGCGCCGTCGCTCACAGGTATCTGCCGAGCCCGGAGACGTCGCTGTTTCCGGGCATTTTTTATCGGCGTGGCGGATCGGCGTCAGTTGCCGCCTCTTTCCTCCATCTTTACTGGTTTCGCACGTCACTTGTGCCGCCGAGGGGCCCGCCGCGGGTGCTGACTGGCGCGGCGGAGGTGTTCGGCCGTGTATTTCCCTGGTGCGGTCTGCCTCTGCCCGTTGACACCCGCCGCAGCGCCGGTCGACAATGAACGCACGGCCCCTGCCGGCCGGCATGTCCTCGTACCGGAGAGACTTCCATGGCCAGAGCTCCCTGGGTGACGTATCGCCCCGAACTGAAAGTCCTCGACTGCACGATCCGCGACGGCGGCCTGATCAACGACCACAAGTTCGACGACGCGCTCGTCAAGGCGGTGTACGAGACCTGCGTGGCCGCCGGCGTCGACTACATGGAGATCGGCTACAAGGCCTGCCGCAAGATCTTCACGCCGACCAAATTCGGGGCATGGAAGTTCTGCGACGAGGATGCGATCCGCCGGATCGTTGGCGACAACCAGACGCCGCTGAAGCTCTCCGCCATGGCCGACGCCGAGAAGTGCAGCTACCGCGAGGACATTCTGCCCAAGGACAAGAGCGTCCTCGACGTAATCCGCGTGGCCACGTACGTGAACCAGATCCCCACTGCGGTGGACATGATCAAGGACGCGGCCGACAAGGGCTACGAGGTGACCTGCAACCTGATGGCGGTCTCTACCATCCAGGAAGCTGAGCTTGACCAGGCGCTGGAGGTCCTCGCCGACACGCCTGCCTCCACCATCGTCGTGGTGGACAGCTTCGGCTCGCTTTACGCCGAGCAGATCGAGATCCTGGTCAAGAAGTACCTCGCGGCCGTGAAGGAGCGCGGCAAGGAGGTCGGGATTCACGCTCACAACAACCTCCAGCTTGCCTTCGCCAACACCATTGAGGCGATCATCCACGGGGCCAACCGCGTGGACGCGACGATGGGGGGGATCGGACGCGGCGCCGGCAACTGTCCGATGGAACTCCTCCTCGGCTTTCTGCGGAACCCGAAGTTCGACATCCGCCCGGTCTACCGGCTGCTGCAGGAGCATATGGTGAAGCTCCGCGAAAGCGTCGAGTGGGGCCCGCTCGTCCCGTACAACATCACCGGCCAGCTCAATCAGCACCCGCGGGCGGCCATGCAGGTCCGCGCCACCCCAGAGAAGGACCACTACGTGGACTTCTACGACAAGTGCATCTCGGAAGTGTAGGGGAATTGCGGACTGCGGATTTCGAATTGCGGAGTGGGGGTGGCGGGTCCCCTGGAAGGGGCGTCCACCCCGGTTCGCGTGAGTATCACAAACCACCGGATCGTCAGCTCGCCGTCATCCACGATCCGCAATCGCTCCGTCACAATCCGCAATAGTTGTAGCCGCTGGCTTCTCCCGTCGCCGCGATGTACACTGGCGGTCGAAGGAGCCGCCGCATGTCCGCCGCCACGGTCCGCCGCCGTCGCATCCGCCGCTGGATTGTCCTCGCCGCTCTTCTCCTTTGTGCCGGGTGGCTCAGTCGCTACGCGTATCTCCGGATGACGCTGCGGCCCACCCCCCGCCCAGCCTATTGGGAAGCCAAGCTGGCGGAGCTTGACCCGCCGCCTCCGGGCGCCATCACCGAGGGGCAGCTCGCGGCGCTCCTTGCCAGCGGTGTATTTCAATCCGATCCGATCATCGCCTGCGTGAAGAACTTCGACGTGGATACGCTGTTCGTGGGCGAATGGAACTGGGCCCGCCCCGAGGTTCTGGCGGCTCGCGCCTATTTCCGGCTGGGGCGATTTGAAGTCCCACGGACCCGCATGAGCGCCGCGGTCCGGGCCGGATGGCGTACCTCCTTTGACCTCTTGATTGTGTCACACATGTTCGGGTCCTGGGAGGGTGTCCGCAACTGGGGGGCGTGGACCGTTGCGCACTCCCGATGGGCGCGCATGGCAGGCAGGACGGACGCTGCTGTCGAGGACTGGCTGACGGTCGTGCGGATGGGTCGGCAATCCCGCCGGCCCCAGACGATGTACGCGTGGACTTTGGAAGCCGCGCTCCAGGATTGTGTGTCGTTGGAGATCCTCGCCGCCTGTCACGAGCGGCTCGGTCCCGTCGATTCTGCGGGCTTTGCGCGGGAGGTGGACGAGGTAGTCGGCCCGATGCCAATGATGGGTGAAATCCTGAGGGGTGAGGAACTGGTGCTGCGGAGCAGTCTCGAAGAGGTCTATGTGCGGGACGGCGGCGATTGGCTCGACCTGGCGACGTGCGTTTCGATCCACGGAGCCTGGTGGAGCGGGACAAAGGTGAATGTGCCGCGAGTCTGGAACCTGCTGTCCGACGTGTACGACGATTACCCGACAGCCGTGGACCGGCTTGAGGCGACACTCCGAAGGTCGGCCGCAATCGATGACATGGCACATCTTTGTGCCCAGGAGGTGCGTCAAGGCCGTTTGGGCATCCTGCAAGGCCTTCCATTCTTTGCGTACGCAAACCCATTCCTGGAGATTCCGTTGTCAGTCTGGGGTGCACGCACACGACTGGATGCCGCCATGACAAGCCTGGCCCTCCGGGAGTACCGGCGGCGCAACGGCCAATACCCGCCGGACCTGCAGACATTGATTCCGGAGTACCTGCACCGCCTGCCGATTGACACCGCGGACATGCAGCCGCTGCGATACAGCCCGACACAGGAGGGTTACCTGCTTTGCAGCGGTGGGTCTGACACGCAGGAGGAGCAGCCAGCCTTCCAACAGCAGCGCGGACCCTGCAGCCAGATGGTCTTCAGCAGGATGAAACGGAGGCCCGTGGCGCGATGATTCCCGAGCCGTCCACAGTTGCCGTCGAGACGCCGCACGTCGCATCACTGCTGCCGCAAACGGCCGACCGCCCCCGGCTTGCCCGCAAGGTGTTCTTTCCGCTCGGCCTGGTCCTCTACTGGATTATCCCCGGACGCGTGGGGCCGCACCTCGTTGTCGGGTCGTTCCGCCGGGCGCTGCTGGCTCACGTGCTGTCGCTGGTCGCCATGGCGCTGGTTGCGCTGGCCCTCGTCTTCTCCACGGAGCTTCTGCCGAAGCTGCAGGCAATGGAGACACTGCGGCAGGAGCTGGCCATGCTGATCTTTCAACTGGCCCTCGAGTCGGCCGGCACGCCCTGGAGTTGGATGCCGGTCGTCGTGGTGCTGCTGAGCGTGCCCGTGTTCGAACTTGCGTTCGTGTTGCTGGGGGCAATGGCGATGCCGTGGGCCGCGGGAGGAGATGCACCGCTGTCCGTGTTCCTTCGTAGCGTGAAGAACGTCTACTGGAGCACAACGGCCCTCGTCCTGCCGTTCACCGGGGCCGCGCTCGCGATTGCGGATGATCACCGTCATTTCCTGCCGCTCGACCGGTGGAATGTGGAAATCGTGACGCTTCTCCCTGCGGCGGTCCTGCTTCTGCTATGGGCGCGGTGCCTGATGGTCGGGGCGCGCGAATACGTCGGCGAGCCGAAGGGGCCGGCGTTCGCGCCCCGGGAGCCGCGATGTGAGGGCTGCGGCTATCTGCTCATCGGCCTGCCCGTCGAGGCAAGCTGCCCCGAGTGTTCGCTGCCGGTGTGGGACTCGCTGCCCGGCGGCCGTCGCCGGCCGACACCCTGGCAGACGGGGCGATTCCGCCTGGCGGGTATCCTGGATCTGCTGCGCCTGCAGGTCACGATCTTCTTCGACGGCGGCTTCTTCAAGCACCTGCCGGTTCAGAGCGGGTTTGCGAAGGCGTGGCACTTCTGGTGGGCGACGTACGCCCTGATGCTGTGGTTCATGCTGGGGTTCTGCCGGGTGGTGCAGGCGATCACGGAGCAGGAGGAAATCATGGCGCCGCTCGCCACGGCCGTGATCCTGCTGCCGGTCGCGTTGCAGGCAATCATGATGGTGCCGGCGTGCCTTTGGGCGCAGTTTCGGCACGGGATCCGCGATTACCGGGTGGCCGCCACGGTGTGTTACTACGCCTCGGCGATGCTGTGGCCCGTGCTGCTGATGTTAGTCGTGGTGCTGGCCGTCATGCTTTCGCCACTGCCGGATCGCCTGCAGGACCTGCGGTGGTACCGGCGCCCCCTGTACGACCTGACCGGCATGGACGTGTTCTTTCTGGCGGCGGCGACCTGGCTGGGCGTGAGCCTGTGGCTCTGGTGGCGCCGCATTTCGATCGGTTTCACGGATGTGCGTTTCGC
>CAZJTF010000269.1:0-10058 GCA_964548565.1 uncultured Planctomycetales bacterium
CGGCAGACACCCCCCAGGCCCAGGTTGACACCGCTCCGGAAACGCAAGAGGTCGAGCAGATGGACCCCGGGAGCTCCTACGACGAGAACAGCATTCGCGTGCTGGAGGGTCTGGAAGCGGTCCGCAAACGCCCGGCAATGTACATCGGCGATACGGGGACGACCGGCCTTCACCACCTGGTGTATGAGGTGGTCGACAACGCCATCGATGAGGCGATGGCAGGCTACTGCAACGAAATCTCCGTGACGCTGGGAGCGGACGGCACCTGCACAGTGCGCGACAATGGTCGCGGTATTCCCGTCGGTCCGATGAGCCACCCGGATCCGAAGATCGATGGGAAGCCGGCCGTCGAGATCGCGATGACCGTGCTGCACGCCGGAGGGAAGTTCGACCGGAACAGCTACAAGGTATCGGGCGGGCTCCACGGCGTGGGCGTCAGCGTCGTCAACGCGCTCTCGAGCCGTCTCACCGTCCAGGTCAGCCGCGAAGGCCGAGTCCACGAGATGACGTTCGAGCGGGGCCACACGGTTTCGCAGCTGAAGGTCATCGGGGAGGCGACCGGCACCGGCACCCGCGTGAAGTTCAAGCCCGATCCCGAGATCTTCCCGGACATCAACTTCCGTTACGAGACGCTGGTCAACCGTCTGCGCGAGCTGGCGTACCTGAACGAAGGCGTGCGCATCAAGATTGCCGATCAGCGGAGCGGCCAGGAGGAGGAGTTCTTCTGCACGGACGGTCTGCGCGAGTTCGTTCGGCACATGAACGAAGGCAAGGAGCCGATCCACCGGCAGGTCATCCCGATCCATGGTGAGGAGCCCGAGCAGCGGCTCGTCCTCGATATCGCAATGCAGTGGGATGACGGCTACAGCGAGACGGTGCTCTGCTTCGCGAACAACATCCGCAATATCGACGGTGGTGCGCACCTCTCCGGCTTCCGATCGGCGCTGACGCGCACGATGAACGCCTACGCGAAGAAGGAAAACCTGGTCAAAGGTAACCTCACGACCACCGGCGAGGATTTCCGCGAAGGTCTCACGGCCATCATCTCGGTGAAGGTGTCCGATCCGCAGTTCGAGGCCCAGACGAAGGTCCGGCTCATGAACCCGGAGGTCGAGAGCTTCGTCGAGCGAACGATGAACGAAAAGTTCGCAATGTTCCTTGAGGAGAACCCCGCCGACGCCAAGCGGATCGTCCTCAAGGGCATCCAGGCGGCCCTGGCGCGCGAGGCGGCCCGAAAGGCGCGCGATCTGACGCGAAAAAGCGCGCTGGACTCCGGCGGCATGCCCGGCAAGCTCTGGGACTGCAAGAGCAAGGACGCCGATTCGACCGAGCTGTTCATCGTCGAGGGTCAGAGTGCCGGCGGCAGCGCCAAAGGCGGGCGGGACTCCAATTTCCAGGCCATTCTGCCGCTCAAAGGCAAGATCCTGAACGTGGAGAAGGCCCGCATCGACAAGATGCTGAGCCACGAGGAGATCCAGACGCTTATCAAGGCGGTTGGCTGCGGCATCGGCGCGGACGAGTTCGACATCACGAAGCGCCGGTACGGCAAGCTGATCCTGATGTGCGACGCCGACGTCGACGGATCCCACATCCGCACTCTGCTCCTGACGTTCCTCTTCCGCCACATGCGGCAGCTCGTGGAGGGCGGGCACGTGTACGTCGCGCAGCCGCCACTCTACCTCCTGAAGAAAGGCAAGAAGGTCGAGTACGTCCTCAACGATGCTATCCTGAACCGAAAGCTCACCGAGTGGGGCATGGACGGGGCGTGGCTCGAGATCCGCACGTTGCCGACGGATGGGTCTTCCCTGGCCGCGGGGACTCCGGCCGTCGCGTCCGAGACAGCAACGCCCAGGCGGATCGAAGGCCAGGAGCTGCTCGAACTCTACAAGCTGCTCGACAACATGGAAGCCCAGGCGCGAATGCTGCGACGGCGCGGCGTGGATATGCGCGAGCTGCTCACCCGGCATCTGGATGAAGAGGGGCGCCTGCCGATCTACCGGGCGGTCGTGCAGCGACCGGGCGAATCCGGGTTACTCGACTATTTCGGGTACTCCGACGAGGAGTTTCAGCAACTCGTCCATGACGAGCGGGCGCAGTTCGGCGAGCCGGAGGTCATCGAGGCGGGTGCGGGCTTCAGCACGGCAGGCAATGGCAGCGGCGGACAGCACCGGATCATCCGCACGGACCTCGGTGAATGCCAGGTACTCGAAGAAATCGTTACGAAACTCAAGGCCATGGGCCTGACGATCGACGACTATTACGCGGAGCGTGTGGAGCACGTGGACGGCACGGTCTCGCCCGCGCGGTTCCTCATGCACCGCGAGGAAGCTCCGCCGAAGGACCTCGACAACCTCGCCCAGGTTGTGACGGCGATCCACGAATTCGGCCGTGCCGGCCTCGAGCTGAAGCGCTTCAAGGGTCTCGGCGAGATGAACGCGGACCAACTGGCCGACACCACCATGGATCCGGCCCGCCGCGGTTTGCTGAAGGTGGTCGTTTCAAACGAGGCGGACGACCCCGAGCAACTCGAGATCGACGCCCGCGAGGCGGACCGCATCTTTTCGATCCTCATGGGTGACAACGTCGAAGCCCGGCGCGAGTTCATCGAGGCCAACGCGGCCAACGTGAAGAACCTCGACGTGTAGGCGGGACCATGCCCACGCCGCTCATCCGCCACGAAGACCACGTGCCCTGTGAACGGAGCACCTGTGGTCACCGGTACCGCTTGATCAGCCGGGAGGATGCCTCCGCTGCCCCGCCGGCGTGGGTGCACGCGGTCGATATTGACGGCTCGAGAGAGCACTTCCACCGCCGCAGCACCGAGCTGTACTACGTCCTGGAGGGCGAGGGCGTGATTCGGCTCGACGGTGTCGAGCACGCCATCCACAAAGGTTCCCTGATCCAGATCCCGCCCGGAGTCGTCCACGGGGCAGTTGGCCGGATGCGCGTCCTGGTCATTGGCATCCCCGACATCGCGGACGACGACCTCTTCTTCCCGGACACACAGGTCGGCGGCTGAGCGGAAGTCACCACGTGATCCTCGCCGTGTCTTGCGCGCGCAGACGGCCGGCAATGTGCCCGGCCGCCTGTGAGTCCGCCACCTTGGAACAGCGGACTCGCTCCCCAACCTGGGCCGATGGAGGGCTTCTGCCGGAGCCTGCCGACCGCAAGCCCTCCACCGGAATGCTGTTATTGCAGAACGGGGTCCTCCCGCAGCACGGTCCGCAGCTTGGTCAGCGCCTCGTGCTGGATCTGCCGGACGCGTTCCTTGCTCAGCCCGATCGCCCGCCCGATCTCGCGGAATGTCTGCGCCCGCTGCTCACCCTCCGGGAACCGCTGGGCGAGCACGCCCTTCTCGACCTCGGTCAGGTGGCCGAGGTTGCCGGCAAGGATCCGCTGCAGCCGTTCCACGTGGAGCTCCGTTGCGAAATCACTCTGCTCCTCCACCACGCGGGAGGTCGCCTGTTCCTCTCCCCCCGAGAAAGCACGCCGATGGTTGGACATCGCCCGGCGCCGCCGGACGATCGCCCGCACAACAACATTGCAGGCGTAGGTGCTGAACCGGAAGCCGCGCAGCGGATTGAACAGTTCGACCGCTCGAACAAATGCGATCATCGCCTCGCTGGTGAGCTCGTCGGCATCGACCTCCGGCGCCCGGAAGCGTCCGATCATGGTGTAGACGAGCCCGAGGTTTCGCTCGACGATGAAATCGCGGAGCATCTGCCACCGCCGGCCCCAGAGTCGGCGCCGGTCTGAGAGCACCGGTCGCCGACCGCCACGCTGCCCCGCCGCCTGCCACGCACACGCATGCATCGCGATGAACAGCGTCTGCTCGTCCAGATCATCCGAGAGGCTTTCGCCGCTTCTGATGGCGTCCACCAGCCTTGCGGCCCGGGTTGCCGCCTGCTCCGAACGGATTCGTTCGTCGGAGACGTACCAGAGACGCAGCGGATCCAACTCGGGGGCCGGATACATCGTTGACGAGGCAGGCATCATGGCATCACCTTTCACTTCACGAGTCATCAAACACCACGGACGTCCGGGTACGGGTCACTCTGCCCGTGCGGAGCCTTCCGAAGGAATCAGGACGCTGTCGATGACGTGAATCACGCCGTTGCCGGCCTTCACGTCGGCCTTGGTTAAGCTCGCGTTGTTGATCTTCACGCCGCTCGACGCGTTGATGGCCACCGTCGAACCCTGCAGTGTCTTCGCGGAATCAAGCTTCACGACATCCGCCGCGGTGACGGTGCCGGCGACCACGTGGTACTTCAGGATCCCGGCGAGCTTCTTCTTGTCCTGCAGGAGCGATTCCACGGTGCCCTTGGGCAGCTTTGCGAACGCGTCGTCGGTCGGTGCAAAGACCGTCAGCGCCTCACCGCCGCGGATCGCGTCTTCGAGCCCCGCCGCATCGATGGCCGTCAGCAGCGTCTTGAATGAGCCGGCCTTGCGGGCGACATCGATGATGTCGTCCTTCGGCAGGATTACGGTGTCAATCACGTGAATGACGCCGTTGCTCGCGGGGATGTCGGTCTTGACGACCTTCGCCCCGTCCACTTTGACGCCATCGGCCGTGGAGATCGTCACCTTCTGGCCGAGCACCGTCCTGGCGGAGTCAAGTTTCACGACATCGGCCGCGAGCACCTTGCCGGGCACGACGTGGTACTTCAGGATCGCACGCAGCTTGCCCTTGTCCTTGAGCAGCGCTTCGACTGTGCCCTTCGGCAGCTTCGCGAAGGCTTCATCCGTCGGCGCGAAGACCGTGAACGGCCCCTCACCCTTGAGGGTCTCGACCAGGCCGGCCGCCTTCACCGCGGTCACCAGAGTCTTGAATGAACCCGCGCTGACGGCGACGTCGACGATATCCGGCTTCGATGTGGATGCCGCGGTTGTGTGCTTGCTTCCGCATGAATCGCCGCCGAAGGCTGTGCCGGCGGAGATGGCGAGAGCTGCAACGCTGGAAAACAGGTACTGACGCATGAGAGTCTCCTTTCTGGAGTCTGGTTTCTGGCGGCGCATCCGCGCCGCACAATGACGACGAATCAATTGTGAACAGTCATGAGCACTTCTACACCGGGCGAACTCTTCCGTGTCTCCTCAGGCGGCCGGCGCCATGGCCGGCTGGCAGTTCCACCGACGCTGGATGGCCTTCCACTGCAACACCTGGAACAGTCCGGCGAGGCCGACGAGGCCGTACACGACCGAACTCAGAAACGAACCGGCCCCGAAAATAGCGGCCACCAGGTCGAAGTTGGCGAGACCGACGAGGCCCCAGTTCAATGCTCCGACCACCACCAGGACTGCTGCGACCACATCAAACGTTCTCATGTGCGACTCCTCTCTAAAAGGGGTTTTGGACAAAATCTCGGCGCTTAACGACGCCGTTCATTGATCAGGGACATCACCTCGGCGCGGGCGGCGGCGTTTTCCTTGAAGTTGCCGCGGACCGCAGACGTGACCATCGTTCCATTGGGTTTCTGAACGCCGCGCATCCTCATGCACAGGTGCTCCGCCTCGACCACGACCGCGACGCCTTTGGGCTCGAGGTGCTGCATCAGCGCGTCGGCGATCTGCGAGGTCATCCGCTCCTGCACCTGCGGGCGACGGGCGAACGCGTCCACCGTGCGCGCCAGCTTGGACAGGCCAACGACTCTGCCGTTCGGGAGGTACGCCACGTGGGCGCGTCCGTGGAAGGGCAGCAGGTGGTGCTCGCAGAGGCTGTAGAAGTCGATATCGCGGAGCAGAACGATCTCGTCGTACTGTTCGTTGAACACCCGCTTGAGGTGGACGGCCGGGTCCGCCCGCAGGCCCGAGAAAATCTCGCGGTACATCCGCGCGACGCGGCGGGGGGTATCCTGGAGTCCTTCGCGGTCGGGGTCCTCGCCGATGGCGGCAAGCAGGTCGCGAACGGCGGCTTCCACCCGCCCGAGGTCCACGCCTTCCGCAGCCTTGGGGTAGGCGGGCGTCGGCCAGTCCATTAATCTGTTCAGTGTCGCGATCATCGTTTGTTCCTCACCACCCAACCACAATTCGTTCAAATCGTTCACACCCCAAATATAGCTCAAGAAACCGCTCAGTCAAGAAAAATTCGTTCAAATCGTTCACTTAGCAGGCGCGATGGCTACAATCCTCTGCGAAAACAGGGCTTGCGAGCTTGAAAAAAGATCGCCGAGTAAGCGAAACAGGCATTGCGGCAGAAAGATTGGGGGGTAGAATTCATGCAAACCATTCAGGGAATCCGACTACCGATGAAAGAACTCCTTTCCCCCAGGCAAGTGGCCCGAGCCATTGGCGTCAGCGAGGCGTCGCTGAAACGCTGGTGCGACAAAGGGTTGCTGCCCACCATCCGGACCGCGGGCGGCCATAGGCGGATTCCCGTCAATGGTGTCGTGGAGTTTCTGCGGGCGTCCGGCCAGAAACTCGTACGCCCCGAGGTACTCGGCCTGCCCCCTACGACTGGGCGCGGAAGCCTCGTGATCGAGCGGGCATGCGAGCACGTGCGCGGGGCGCTGCTCACGGGGGATGCGGAGCAGGTCCGCCGGATCATCTTTGACCTCTATCTCGCGCGGCACCCGGCCAGTGAGATCTGCGACCTGGTCATCGCGCCGGCCATGCGGGCGATCGGCGACGGCTGGGAGCACGGCGAGGTGGAGGTGTACGAGGAACGGCGCGCGTGTGAGATCTCCCTCCGCGTGCTGCACGAACTGCGATCGGTGCTGCTGCCCCCGGCGGAGGATGCCCCCGTCGCGATCGGCGGAACTCTCGAGCATGACCCCTACCAGCTTGCCACCGCGATGGTGGATCTGTCCCTGCGCGAGGCTGGATGGCGTGCGGAGTCATACGGAAGTAACCACCCCGCCGCGACGCTCTGTGCGGCCATCCGCGACGTTCGTCCGCGGCTGTTCTGGCTCAGCGTCTCCGCATTGCCGTCGACCGGGGAGTTCCTGAGCGCGTACAGCGACATCTATGCGGCTGCCAGGACGGCCGGCGTCGCCTTGGTGGTGGGCGGGCGGGTACTCACGGACGACGTGCGTCAGCGGATGGAGTATGCGGCCTTCTGTGACACACTGCGTCACGTCGTCGCGTTTGCACGGACGCTCTACGACCCCGGGCGCGAGGCGTTGCCGACGGAGCCGCAGGACTGAGACGAGAAGCACTCCGGGCGGCGTGACCACCCGGAGTGCCGATTTCGTGAACCGGAGGGAGGAGACCCCCCGCTTCACCTACTTCTGCTGGTACTGGTCCGACTGCTGCTGTTTCGACTTGTCATCCTGCTTGTGGTGATGCCCTTCGTGCGACTTTTCGCTGCGTTCCCTGCTGATGGGCGTGCCCGTCAGTTCCACCCCGGCGAGTGTGCCGGCGATCTGCCGGGCCTGCCCGGCGTGCTGCTCCAGCGTCGGGATCATGTTCGAGGCGAGTGACTTGACCGCCTGGTCCTGCGCGTGCTTGGCCTGGTAGTGATTCTCCAGCAGGCACGCCTGGTGGTTGCCGACCTGGTGGAACATGTACTTGCGCCCGAGCGTCTGGCTGTCGAGCTTCTTGACCTCGTCGAGTTTCGCCTGCTGCCATTGCTTGAGCTGCTTGTCGAGCTGGACGCCCTTGCTCTGCGCCGCCTGCTCGATCTTCTCGTTCGCGCGGGTGTGGTCATCCACCATCTTTTGCGCGAACTCCTTGATCTGCGGGCGATCCACGTTCGCGGCCACATGCTTCGAGAGCTGGATCTCGAACAGGTTCGACTGGTACGCGTCCTTCAGGAACATCTGGTCCGCCGTCTCGCGCCCCTGCCCGGTATCGGCGGCGATGCTCACAGGAATCACGATGGCGAGGCCGGCCACCGCGACCAGGCCCAGCCCCAACATCGTTCTTCGTTTCATACACTGGCTCCTTACATCTGACGTTCTACGCCTGTTCCGGTCACGCCTGCTGTTCAGTTCATCAGCACCTCCTCCCACATCGGAGTCAGCGGCCCCCCCGGCGCTGTCGTGGACAGGGCCGGGACGCCTGACTGGATTTCGATTCTGACTAACGTCTGGAAACGCGTCGTGCGCGTGTTGGTGAGGACCGCCGCCTCTGGGCGATTGAAGGAACGCGCCGCGGACATGTCAAGCTAAGCGGCGGCGCGGGTGTGTGAAGGCGCGCCGGCGCAAGTGTCACATACTTGGCACTACGGGAACAGATCTCGGAGCGTGGTCACAAGCGTCACGCACTGGCCGACCGGCGGCAGCGTGAACGGCAGGTACTTTCCGCCTCGCCACTGCAGCCAGCGGAGCGAAGGATCCTCGAGCGGTACGTCAAAACGGAAAGCGACCCGGGTGGGCCAGCCGGATGCGCTCACCTCCAGGACGTGGGCCGTGAAACCGGGCAGTGCCACGCGGTCTCCCGCGACGAATGGATGCTCCTCGCCGCGCCAGAAGCTCTCGAGCCGGCAGCCGGCCGGTGGCCCCAGCGCGTGCAGCGTCAGCATCCGCTCATCCATCCGGCACACTTCCACGGGTCGGAGCGCGTGGGGACTCAGCAGGCGCATGCGCCGGGGCACGGGCAACCCCTCCGCCGCCGAGCGAAGCGGCCCTTCCATCAGGAAGAGTGCACCGGGAGCGTTGACCACCATGACGTCCTGGTCGCGGACCGCTTCATCGAATGGCTGGCGCAGAAAGACGCGATCAGCCAGGAATCTCGGCGCCATGGGCGCGGCGGAGCGAGCCGCCAGCAGCGCCGGAGAGAGCACGAGGTGCAGCACGACGAGGAAGCCCGCCAGCGCCGCGGCCCACCGCGGACGCTGGTCCCGTGGCCGACGGCGAACCTCCACGACAAACCGTGCAACCAGACCCATTCCGCCGATCCCGGCGAACAGGAGCATGCGGTCCGACGGGAACGTCGTGCAGATCGGTGGGATGCACAACAGCAGGCCCACCAGCCAGAAACGCGAGACGCGGTCTGCCCGGACGGTCGTCCACAGCAGGGCAATAAGGCATGCGGCCAGGAGCCACGTTCCCGCGATCCAGGCAGTGCGTACGTGCCCCTCGAGCAGCGTCAGCGGATCCGGCGGCGGCGCGGCCAGCTGGGCGAGCAGGAATGCGCCGCCGTGCTGGAGGATTGTCGAAAGGAAGCGGAGCGGCTCGTTCAGGGGATCGACGTAGGGGGTCACGTTTTCGATGCCGTAGCCCAGCCAGACCCACAGGATGCGCCACACGACGACGACCGCCGCGTACGGGACGAGCGACAGCACGCGCCCGCGACGACTGCCCGGATCGAACACCAGCGCGTAGGCCGCCAGGTACGCGCAGGTGGCGATCCCCTCCTCCTTCGCAAGCAGGCTCAGCGCCAGCAGCGCCGGCCCCGCCATCGCGCCAACGCGAGCACCCTCGCGGCGCCAGCGGTCGTGTGCAATGAGGGTCAACACGCCGAAGAATGCGGCGATCAGCGCGTTCCTGTTCGCGAGAAAAGCCACCGGCGTGGCGTGCGCGTCGTCGAACGCGTACAGCACCGCCGCGGCCGCCGCCACCAGCCCCGCGCCGGCGACACGCCGGTAGAGCAGAGCCACCCCTGCCGCGAGGGCCGCATACCACAGGATGCTCTGCGCGTGCATCAAAGCCGGGGACTGCGGCCACAGCAGGTAGTCCAGCCAGTGCGTGAACGAGCTCACGGGGCGCCAGAATGCCGCGCGGATGTGCGGATACGTCCACCACGGCAGGACTCCCCAGTCGAGCAGTTCGGGGATTCTGGCCGGATCGTCAAGCAGACGGAACAGATCAAAGCGCGACGTCAGGAGCCGCAGCGGGGTGTCTGTCCCCTGCATCACCAGCTTGTGGTGATAATCGTCAATCAGCAGACCGGCTCGCAGGGAAGGCAGCGTCAGCAGTGCCGCGAGCCCTGCGACCAGCGCAGCCACTTTCCATGCCCCGGGCGCGTCCCGGTGCCCCAGCGTATCGTCATGGACAGCCCACGGTGAGGAACACCGCATGAAGGTCATTAGCGGACGGACCGGCGTTCTTACGCGTTGGCAGCGGGCGGGATCGTCAGCTCACGACAGAGCCAGGCTCGATATCGCTGTCAGGGGACAG
>CAZJTF010000270.1:0-9948 GCA_964548565.1 uncultured Planctomycetales bacterium
CCCGCCTGCTTCGACGGTTCGCGTCTGGTTGATGAGTGTGATGTAGTGCGTCTGCGGGATCAGTTCGATGGTCGCCGGGTCACCCACCTTCCCCCCCGGCCGGATGATGCATCGAAACGCATTCTCCTCGATCGCCAGCCCGCTCGGCGGTGACGCGTACCAGTACGGCAGATCGCCGTAATCCCATCCGGGGCTGTAGCCATCAATCGTGAAGCATCGCCCGTCGCCGATGATGTCGCCCGACACCGCGCGGATACCCGCCTGCTTGATCTTCGCCGCCCAGCCCTCGAGGAGTTGCCGGCTGTCGCGGCTCTTGTCGGGGTGCCACGCCCCGAGCGATGGATCGCCCGAGCCGATGATGAGCAGGTCGCCATCCAGCGTCCCGTCCGCGCGGATCGTACCGATCGCCTCGACGCGTGTCTCGTACGTGTAGTCCGCTCCCAGCACATCCAGCCCGGCCGCCGTCGTGACGATCTTCATGTTCGAGGCGGGCGCGAACTGCTTCGCCCCGTTCCGGTCGTAGAGGAGCCGGCCCCCGGACGTCTCCACGCGGACTCCCCAGAAGGCGTTGGAGTACTCGGGTGCGTCAAAGAGCGAATCCAGTTGCCCCGCCAGCGCCGCCGGATCGCCGGCTGCCCGCGTCACGAGCGTCGGCGCCGTCAGCGTGCCGCATCCGCCCGCCAGCAGCGGCGCCAGGAGTACGACGACCGCGCCGATCCGCAGGAAAGACCGAGTTGCCCTCATGGATTGTCCTCGCGTCATGCGGGGTCGAAGGGAGTGCCCGCGTCCGGGCACATATACCGGCGCGCCGGGCTGTCAGCAAGCCGCGTCCCAGCCCGGCCGTGCCGATTTGGTCCGCGCAAAAGCGCACCGCAGCGCGTCCTGGAAACGGCCCGCGCGGCGGTGCTTACCTTGAACGCCGTGATCAGCGGTCGCGGTCTTCCTCTTCGGCTTCCTCTTCGTCGACGTCTTCGATGAATTCCTCTTCCGTCACCGGCTCGAATTCCATTTCGACGTCTTCCTGCTCGTTGGGGTCCGTCTTGCGTGAAGCCTGCTGCGGGGAGCTGCCTTCGGATTCGCGTGCGCCGGACTGCCGTCCCGGCGATCCACGCTCGCCGCTGCTGCTCCCGCCGCGGTTCTGTCGACTCTGCTTGCTCTTTTCGGCCATAACAGACTCCTTGCGGACGAAAGGGGACGACCGTCGCGCGTCCGCATTCCGCGAACTCTTCGACCGGATTGGTCTCGCCAGGACGCGCCTTCCGCGACGCGCCTTTCGACTCTAGCGCGGCCGATTCAGCGAAGTCAACGCGCTGCGGTGAGCTTTGAAATCCGGGGAAAAATGTGTGACTTTCGTGCCTACGGTGCGGTTGAGGTGTTTACTTTCGGCGCCCCGCCGCCCGACCGCGAGCGCGCTTTTCCGCACCCGGAGCGGTCACGCCCAGCACGTTCGCGACCGCGCGCTCGCGCCCGTCGCTCGGCTGGTTGAGGATCCGGTAGCCCCCATCCGATTGGCGGAGCACCAGCGCCGAGCTTCCGCCGCCGTCGAGGTTGATCGCGCGATCGCAGCCGAGGCGGATCAGTTCCGCCGCAAGGTCATCGTACGTCATGCCGATCGAAACGCCCGGCCTGCGCCCGTCCACGACCAGGATGACGAGCCGCCTGCCCTTCGCGTCAATCCCCACGGCGGTCCGGGGATGGCGCGCCTTGTTCTTCTGCGGCACGGGTTTGCCGCCTTCCAAAAGCATCACGTTACCGGCGACCACGGCCGTCGCGTCCGCCGGCGGGCGATCGACCATCTCGATGCTCGCCCGCGCGTCGCCGCGGATGACCAGGCACGGCCGCTTCTCCCGCGACACCGACCACGTTCGCCCGTCGGTCACCGCCGGCCCGATCGCGGCCGCCCAGACCTCCCCCGCCGGCGCCGTCGTGGGAGCATCCCCCTGCTTGCGCAGGATGTCATAAAAATCGCCGTTTACCGCCAGGTCGAAGCCCTCGCGCGCCGCCACCGCCGTCGGCCGCATGAGGGTCGTCTCCCACTCGCCCGGCCCGTCCGGATCCGGCCCCCCGGGCGTCACACGAACCTTCATCCCCGGCCGCGTAAGGTCGATCTCCGCGACGAACAGGCGCATCGGCGGATCCTGCCGAGTCTCCACCCGGTAAGCGATCCCCGTGTAGGGCCGGGTCGTGGGGTACTCTTTCGACACCGCCGGAGCGGCCGTCAGCAGGAAGAGGCACAACGACAGTGATAGCGGCAGGTGTTTTCTCATGGCTGGCTTTATATCACACCCCTATATCGGGCAACACGGCTCTCCGGACGACTGGCGAGCCGCCGTGGGACACGACGAATGCTGATTCGATGTGTAGATGTACGGGAGATCGGCCAGCGGGACGACGCGGGGGATCGTCTCTCTCACCCGCCCACCGCTTCACCGCTGCAGGCGTCCGACCCGGCACGGAGGATGTCTTCGCGCACCGCCCGGGCGGTCAGACCGAGCACTTTCAGCGCGCTCTGCGCGACGCAGCCCTTCTCCGCCAGCAGCCCGAGCAGCAGGTGCTCGGTGCAGACCTCGCGGCTCTTCAGGTTGCGGGCCTCTTCGATGGCTTGCGCGATGACGTTCTTGAAGTGCGGCGTCCCCGGCAATCGGCCGAAGACCCAGGTGTCTTCCAGGCTCGCCTTCATCAGCTTGTTCACTTCCGCCTGGATTTTCCCCTCGTCCAGCCCGTGATCCCGGAGGATGCGGGCGCCGAGCCCGGTTCCTTCCCGGGCGATGGCGAGGAGAACGTGCTCAGTTCCGACGTATTCCTGCTCGTACTCGCGGGCGATCTGGTTCGCGAGCTTGATCACCTGGTCGACACGACGGCTCAAATGCTCGTACATTCCGACTCCGTTCACCTCAGGAGGCACTCGGGGGTTGCATGCTCCACGCCGGCTGCGTGGGAGGCGGCGCGGACGGCCTTCGCATGACGTAATCATAGCCAAGGCTCAGCAGCGCCACAATGACGGACGCCACCAGTGTGATCTTGATGATCTTGAGCCGGTTCGCGATCTCGCGGTCGCGCCACTCCGCCAGCCGGCGGTCGATTTCATCCAGCTTGTGATCGATCCGTCGCTCGATCTCGTCGAGCTTTTCGCGCACGTAATCGTCGGCCACGCCGCGCAGGCGCCGCGCGATCCCGCCGACAACACCCTCTTCGACAATCTGCTCCTTCAGGGACGGCGGCGTCCCCGCCACTCCGGTGCGGTCCTCAGGCAGGAACCGGTACTCCTCGGACTCGTCCTTCGGTCCGTTCACCACGCGGTTGATGATCGAACCGATCACGCGCCGCCGCCGGCGCTGCACCTTGTCCCAGAGCGTCTCGGCGCGGCGCATCGCGTGCTCGATTTCCGCGACCGAGTCGTTCTCGCTCGCCGCGATCCCGCGCAGCCGCGCCAGTGCCACCACGCCCCGCCGGCTGAGACCCTCCATTTTCATCCGCTTGATCGAGGCGATCTCCTTCGCCAGCTGCTCCTTACTCGCGGACTGCCGCACCGGGCGCCGCGCCCACACCACGATGTCCAGCAGCGCTTCCCGGTCGAGTTCGACCAGCAGCTCCTGCCGCTCGCGGATCCGGCGCAGCAGCTCCCCCTGCTCCATCCGCGCATCCAGCGGCAGGCCCAGCTCTCGTCCGTAATGGATCAGTTCATCCTTCGGAAGCTCGCTGATCGCGACAGCTTTGCGTGTCTGTTCCATGTCAGTGAGTGATGGTGACCCGGTGCAGGTGCACAATATAAAAAAACAGCGCGATGAGCGTGCCGATCTGCAGAAGCTCCAGCACGAACCGCCTCAGCCGGATGCGCACCAGCAGGACCGTCGCGTAACGCCCCAGCAGCGCCGTCTGCCGCGACAGCCCGAAGTACTGCAGCCAGCTGTACAGCCACTGGCCCGTGACGATGATCGCGTAAACCGTGCAGACAATCGCCAGCAGCCAGCGGAACAGCTCGAACAGGCTCAGCGATGCGAGAATCATGTGCCCCACCGCCCCGCCACCGTTGCTCGCGGACCGGCGTCGCCCTCCTCACCTGCTTGCCGGCGAGCCTCCGGGCGCCCCGGCGGCACTCCGTCGCCTCCCGTTGTGTGACACGCGCGTGTCACGCAGGCAACGACACCCGCCGTACATTCCTGCTGCTGAGCGGCCAGCACCACACGACGTCCGGACGCGTCCCTTGTCTGCCGTCCGCTTGCTTCCACCCTCAAAGACCCACGATAATACCCGAGGTGCCGCGGCGCGTCTGCGGGCATCGGAGCGAGCATGGCACAGCAGAAGCAGACCGTCGTTTCCTTTCGCGTGGATCAGCATCTGGCGGAAGTGCTCAACAGCCTCCCCGACAAGTCGGCCTTCATCCGGGAAGCAATCCTCAGACGATTCTACACCACGTGCCCGTTCTGTCAGGGCAAAGGCGTCCTGCCCCAGGCCATAGCCGAGTGGCTGAAAGCCCGCGTCCCTGATTATGAGGCCGTCGAGTGCACCTGCTGCCATTACACCTACCCGGCGGAGCTGGTCGAACGGGACCCCGACGCCCCGGGCTTCATCTGCCCGCACTGTGGCGAACACGACCACTCCCACTGACCTCTCGGAAATCGTGCGATCCTCCGCCCATTGACAGGCGTATTACAATGTAAATGATGCCGTCCTTCAGTCACGAGGATCAACTGTGACCCCAGGTTCCGATAACCCTCGCCGTCCGACCCGTCCATGGGTGATCGTCATTGGAGCTGCCCTCGCACTCCTACTGGCCGTGCTGCTCATTCCCGGCCGGCAGTCGCAGAGTTCCTCGGCCGATTTGCGCGTCGTCTGCACCTTCCTGCCGATGTACGTCCACACCCTGAATCTGGTGGATGGCGCAACGGGCGTGGACGTGCAGCTCCTCGCTCCGGCCAATACCGGTTGTCCCCACGACTACGCGGTCCGCCCGGGAGATCTCCAGCGCCTGGCCCGCGCCAACCTCGTCGTCGCCAATGGGCTGGGCGTGGACGACTTTATCAACCCCCTGCTCCAGAGCAGCGGAAGCAAGGCCCCCATCGTCCGCCTGTCCGAGGGCATCACGGCAATCCCGACGTCCGCTCCCGACGCGCATGCCGGCCACGATCACGGGCCAGCCGAGGACGAGCACGCCGGCCACGACCACGACGAGCATGAGCCTGCTACCGGGCCGTCTGCCCACGCACACGACGAAACCGACCACGACAACCACGCGGGCCACGACCACGCTGAACTGACGATCAATCCGCACGTCTGGGTGTCGCCGACGCTGGCCATCCGGCAGGTACACACGCTGGCCGCGGCCCTGGTCCAGGCCGATCCCTCCCGGGCGGAACTCTATCGCCGCAACGAAGCCGATTATGTCCGGCGACTCACCGCCCTGGCGGCACGCATGCAGGAGGCGAGCAAGACCTTTCAGAAGCGCGATATCGTCACCTTCCACGACGCGTTCGCCTACCTGGCCCGCGATCTCGGCCTGAACGTCGTCGCCACCCTCACCGACAACCCGGATCACCTGCCGTCCGCCCGCGAGATGAGCGAGGCGATTGAGAAGATCCGTCAATCGAAACCGGCCGCCATCTTTTACGAGCCGGCCTACTCGGAGCGCCTCGCCCGCCGCATCAGCGAGGAAACCGGCGTCCCGCTCTACGAGTTGAACCCGATGAACAGCGCTCGCGGCACGCCTGCCGCCGGGACATACGAAGAGGTCATGAACCAGAACCTGCAGAGCCTCCAGAAAGCTCTCGGAGGTCCGCCGTGAGCGCGCTCGCCCGCGCACCTGTCAGTGGTTTTGCCCTTCGCGTCCGTGACCTCTCCGTGGCGCTGAGGGGCACGCCCATCCTCTGGAATGTCAACTTCGAACCCGCCGTCGGCATGCTCAATGCCATCATCGGCCCGAACGGCGCCGGCAAGACGACGCTGCTCCGGGCCATCCTCGACCTGGTGCCCTACCGCGGCACAATCGAGATCGGCCGCACGTCCGATGGCAGGCCGCTCTGCATGGGCTACGTTCCCCAGCGGCTCGATTTTGACCGCGGCATGCCCATGACAGTCCTCGATATGCTCTGCACCGGGCTGCAGCGCTGGCCGCTCTGGCTCGGCCACCGCGGCGGCCCCCGCCGGCTCGCCCGGGAGTGCCTGGCGCGTGTGGGCGGATCCGGCTGGGAGCAGCGGGAGATCGGCCACCTCTCCGGCGGCGAGTTGCAGCGCGTGCTGCTCGCGATGGCACTGACCAACCGCCCCGATATCCTCCTGCTCGATGAGCCGGTCTCGGGAGTCGACGTCGCCGGCGAACAGCTCTTCTGCGACCTGCTCGGCAGCCTCCAGAAGGAGGGGCACTACACGATGCTGCTCGTCAGCCACGATCTCAGCATCGTCACGGAGCACGCCCAGTACGTCATCTGCCTCAACGGCACCGTCCAGTGCCAGGGGCGGACACTCGACACTCTGACCGCGGAAAACCTGCGGTCGCTCTACCGCTACGACGTCGGGTTGTACGGCCACAGCGGCGTGCACGAGGGGCACTCGCACGCCCACGCCTGTTCGCACCACCACGGCCCGCCGGAGCAGACACCCTGATGGAATGCGCAGCCTACGAGTGGTGGTCCACAACGGGTCTGCCGGCGGTCCATACCGCCATGCGGCAGCTGCTGCCGTTCGCCTGGACCCAGGACGCGTTCATCCTCAACGCCCTCCTCGAGTGCATCCTGCTGGCGCCGGTCTGCGCCGCCATGGGCGTTCAGGTCGTCAACTTCCGGATGGCGTTTTTCTCCGATGCCATCTCGCACTCCGCCTTTGCGGGCGTCGCGATCGGTTTCGTCCTGAATGAGGCGATGAAGCGCTCGGGCGGCCTGCTGTTTGACCCCCGCATCGCGCTCGTCCTGTTCGGAGTTTTCGTCGGGCTTGGAATCGCCTATGTCCGCCGGCGCACGGACCTCTCCAACGATACTGTCATCGGCGTCTTCTTCAGCAGCGTCGTCGCCCTGGGACTGGCCATCATTACCACCAGCCAGGCGAGGACGAGCGAGTTCCAGACGTACCTCTACGGCGACATCCTGACCCTCGACGCCGCCGATCTCGCTCTCTCGGCCATCCTGGCTGTCGTCGTGACCGTATTCATGCTGCTCAGCTTCAACGGTATGACGCTGGTCGGCCTCAACGCCGAGATGGCCCACAGCCGGGGCGTCCGCGTGCGGCTCTACGACTACCTGTTCTCCCTGCTGCTCGCCCTGGTCGTGACGGCCTCGATCCGGACCGCCGGAATCCTCCTTGTGACCGCCATGCTGGTCGTACCGGCCGCCACCGCCCGTAACCTCGCCCGGACGGCCGGCGGGATGTTCCGCTGGGCCCTCCTGATCGGCCTCCTCAGCGGGGTCATCGGGACCCTCGCCTCCGCCCGCATCGTCGAAATCAGTACCGGGGCGGTCATTGTCCTCACCGCCGCCTTCCTGTTCGCCGTCAGCGCCGCCGCCCGCCGGGCTTGATTCGCCGCAGAAAGGCTGGTAACTTGCTTTATTGCCCCGGCCGGGCCCCTCGGGCCTTGACCGGTCTTTTTTTCAGGGATCGAAAGGTCGCTCGCCCATGGCTCAGACGCTCAATCCGGATCTGATGCAGATCCTGGTCTGCCCGGAAAGCCATGCCCGCCTCGTGCAGGTAGGCGACTGGCTCTACAGCACCGATCCGGCGACCCGCCGGCGGTATCCGATCCGGGAAGGGATTCCGATCATGCTGATCGATGAATCCGACGTCGTGGACGAGGCCGAATTCGGCCGTATCATGCAGCAGGTGAAGGAGAACGCGACGCATGGCTAGCCAGGGCCAGCAGAAGAAGTCCCGCGGTTCACAAAGCAAGACCCGGTTCCCGGCCCGCGGCGGCAAGGACTGGAATGGTCCGCTCGTGGACTACAAGGAGGTCGAACTCCTCCGCAAGTTCCTGACCGCCAGCAGCAAGATGATGTCCCGCAAACGCGCCGGCACCAGTGCGGCCGAGCAGCGAGACCTGCGCCGCGCCATCAAGCGGGCCCGGTTCCTGGCCCTGCTGCCGTTCACCGGTACGTGATCGTCGCGGGAGCCAGCGGCGGGCGAACGGGATTCTTAGCCTCCGCCCACCACGCCGGCTGTAGCGTCCCGCAGCGGACGACAAGTGCAGCGGCCGTGCCTAGTGGCAACCGAATACTCAATGAGCGGCCGCTGCGTAACGCGTGGCGGCCACTCGTCTGAACCGGGTACCAGGAGTCAGGCGAGTCGCCTGTAATCGCCGGACCGCGAGAGTTGCTTTTGTTCCCTGCTCGCTGTCCCTTTGTTCGCCGTTCGCTCCTGTGCCTTTTTCGCTGGGGTTGTTCGCCGTTCGTGCACTCGTAGCTCAATTGGATAGAGCATCTGGCTTCGGACCAGAGGGTTGGGGGTTCGAGTCCCTCCGAGTGCGATTCTTATAGAACATTAACTTACGTAAGATTCAGAACCCAAAAAACCGCCCCTCAGAAACGCTTGGTGCTACGCCGGTGCTACTCCGGCACGATCGCAGTATTGCACCTCACCAACTCGCAGGCCTGGTGATTGCCCCTCCGTGGCCATCTGAGACTTGCTGTGGAAATTGGCAAACTGGCAGGAGATTCAAGGACGATCCCCTCGAAGGCCATGGCGGCGACGTCTGGCCGCCCCATTCTGCCGCCTGCCGCGTGATAAATCCCGTCCTCCATGCACGATCAGGCGCTCCGCGACACCTCGCGATCGGCGAACCGTGGCGTATCTTGGCTCCATACGTCATGATCGCAGCCTCTCGAAACGGCCATTCAGACCATGCACCGCGCCGGCTTCCGCGTCGACTGGACGGACGATGCGGAGAGGCATACGTCCCGGGCAACAGAGTACAGCACCGCTGAGCGTGGACCGTTTTCGGGCCCCTCCACCCGATAACAGCAGAGGTGTCTTGGGTCGATCGGCGGGGCAACTTTCGTTCGCGCAATCAGAGGGGACCGCCAGCCTACTCAGCCGTGTTGCCACCATGCGCCCGCGGCACCGACGAACCAGACGGCGCCGCCGATGCAGGTGATTACGATCCAGACCCACGCCCCCGTGGGGAGTCGCCCATAGCTGTCGAGCCCTAATGCGCAGGAGATCCGGGCAACCAGGCCACAGAGCAGCAGCAGCACTCCCATCAACTGGATCGCCTTCCACTTCTTGCTTGTCAGCTCAATGGCCATATCGCACCCTCCCGGGGCACCTGACGCAGACATCAGTTTTGTATGCGGATGAAGCGCAGGGGCGGCCAGCTCTCCCCCAACCAGCCGCCCTGTGAGATTTCAGACGACGATCATCGCCTTGCATACCGGGCACTTCGCACGATCGCCGGGAGCAAGATTCGCCGCACCGGGAATGCGGATCTTCCTGCCGCACACACTGCAGACCACTGTACGGTCAACGCCACCGCCAGCCAACCCAAGCGCGCTCTCAATTTCAGAGGGATCAACCGGGTTGTTGCGCGGTACGAGTTCCAGGTCTTCGATGAATTCCTCTTTCACTGGGGAGGGCACGGGAGCTGCCCATGTTCCCTGGACGACCGCAGGATTCCGCCACTTGAATGAGTTCTGCGCGATATGCCGAATCATCGTGAGCACCTCGCCGCAGGCGAGATTGAACAGCCCGGACACCATTGCCCCTATCCCGTAGATCACAATCGGCGAGCCCCTGACGTGTCTGTCCCCTCCAATCATTGAAATGAAGCCAACCAGGACAGCGACCGCGCCCGAGATTATGATCAGAACTCCGAAGATCCGCTGAATGGCGGCCAGCACTTCGCAACCAACGTAGCGTGGTGCGTCTTGCATACGTCCTCCCCGTCGGATTATCCCGCGTTCTGGTTTGATTCAGGCTTAGTATGACAGCGCTATCCCTTTTCGGCTCTCTTGGCCTTCCGGCGCCGGCTTT
>CAZJTF010000271.1:0-9881 GCA_964548565.1 uncultured Planctomycetales bacterium
GCCACGGGGTGGTTCTTGTAGCGATCGCTGATCTTCTGGATCTGCGGCATGGACATGACGCACGGGCCGCACCACGTGGCCCAGAAGTCCAGCAGGACGACACGGCCCCTGTAATCGCCCAGGCTGATCGTCTTGCCGTCGAGCGTCTTGCCGGTGAACGCCGGAGCGGGACGTCCGATGAGTTTCTGCATGAACTCCTCGGGTGTCGGCAGCTCGAAGGTGGCGACCTTTTCGTGGAAGGGCGGGGGCTTGAATGCGAACCGCTCGTTCGGAATCGGCTCATTCACCCGCACCGGGTCGAACCGGAAGACGTGCCGGTAGGATTGGACGCGGATCGTTGAATCCTCACCGGCGAGCTGCGCGATGCGCGCCTTCACGCGGGCGGTGTGGTCGTAGACGATCTCCCGGAGGAGGCCGTCGCGGTCGCTGAACCATGCGGAGAACGGCAGGTCTCCGGATGCGGCCTGATTCCCATGGTCTTCCCCTCCGACGTGAACGGTGCCGGTCACGAGCTGGCCGGCCTGGCCGTCGCGCGGCTCGCGCTTCGTTCCCGTCCAGCGGCTGACTGTCCCGAAAAAGTCGGCGGGAGCAAAATCGGGATCCGCGAACACGCCCACGATCGGGTGCTGCCGCAGGCCTTCGAACGCCTCGACCTCGCTGAGTGCGAGCTCGGAGAGGTTAATCCTGGCAGGAGCAGTCGTGACGGTGTACTGCTCGATCGGGATGAACTGCTGCACCAGCTGTTTGCCGTCGGAGATGACGGCGTACTGCGGGGTGTGCAGGGCGATACGGTTGGGGGCGGCGTACGCCAGCGTGAACTCGTTGGGTTTGGGGGCCTTCAAGGCGTCTCCCTCGGCGTCGATCTTCATGGCCACCGTGAGCTTGTCCTCGTAGGTGCGTGCCTTGCGGTAGGAGTCGACCGCGCGCTCGAGCACCCGCTCGGTTTCCCTGTCCATCGCCGGAGCGGAGGCGGCGCCTGTCGAGGGGGCTGACGTCTGGGCGGGCGCTGCGATCGGCATCAGGCAGAGCACTGCCACAGCGAATTTCGTCACGCGAGGTCTCCTTCAGGGGCTTCCAGTCAGAACAACGAGCACGGGATTATAACGCGGTGCGGGCAGGAAAGGCGTTCCTGGCGTCAGGGGGCCAGGCGCATGCCTCCAAGGGTTACCGGGCTGTAGATGTACCGCCTCGCGCCGCTCCAGCAGGAGTACTCGCCGAGACGCGGCTGGTACCGTGCGAAATTGATGCCGATCACGGCGGCCGGGTTCGGCAACGATGCCAGCGGAACGCGGATCTCGACCGTCCAGCGACCCGGCTGGCTGGTATCGTCCACGGCCGCCTCGACGCCGCCGGCCCATGGCTCGTGACGGGCGACCGACGCCAGGCAGGGGGTACCCCGCTCGGTGACGACGGAGCCGTTCGCCTTCACCACGATGTGCAGCAGGTCGCCGGGATCGAGCGCCTGCCCGCGGGGGTCGAGGACGACCTCCACGAGGTCTTCTCCCGCGGGCCAGAGTTCGTCGTAGCGCACCACGTTGCCGCGGGTGATCCGCCGCTCCGGGAGGCGATCGTCCTCGCAATTGAAGGCGATATAGAGGCTGTCTGAGTCATTGGTGATGAAAGCGCTCGTTGCGAGCGAGGCGCGGTCCGGCGTTATCCGGTCCCGTTTAGGAACATCGCGCGCCCCAACCAGCACGAAATCACCCGCCACGTTGATGGTGCCGATCGGCCAGTCGTCGAGTTTGCCGTCCATCGTCGGACGGCGGCGGACGCGCTGGGAGGTCAGGACGCAGACGCGGCCAGGGGCGGTGGATACGGTGGCGCCGGCGCGGACGAGCGCCGCCCCGACATTGAAAACGCCCTCTGAATCGGAGGGAATCGATGGTGCCCGCAGTCGCAGTATGCGGAGCGCACGTCGACCGGGTTCAAGGCGGTCAATCGTCGTCGGAGGCTGCACCACGGCCCAGCCCTCCGGCAGTGGCTGCGCGGTGAGCTCGCCGCTCACGACATCGCGCGTCGCGTTGTACATGGAGACGGTCAGATCCACGTGCACCGGATGCGTGCGGTCGTTGTCGTCGATGGAAGTGCGGGCACCCTCGACATCCATGCGGAGGCCTCGGGCGAGTGTGGTGAGCCGTGCCCACTCGATCTGCCGCTCGAAGCGGACCACGTCATCGACGTTCGTCGCATCGGCCGCTTCCATCGCGGCCACCAGTTCCCGTGCCATCAGGCGCCGCGCGACTGACCAGGCGGTAGGATCCGAGGCCCAGCCGTGAGGTCGCCCATCCAGCAGGTGCTCGCCGTATGCCGACGTGCCGCCGTAGGGCACCAGGTCTGCCGCGAGCAGGCGGGCGATGCCGGGTCGGCGGTTTTGCTGAAGCAGCCACAGGTACTCGTAGTCCTGGGCGGTGCGGAGCAGCCGCTTGAGCCGCACGGAGGGGACGGGTTCGCCCAGGCCGTAGGCTTTGCCGGGCCAGATCAGTCTCGATTCGCTTCCGGTCGCGGAAAGGGGCTCCTTTTCCGGCCAGTCGTTCACGTTCGGCAGGAGAACGCCAGATAATCCGTAACGCCACGCCATCCAGGCGAGGCTCCGCGCGTCAGCCGGTGGGGCGACTGCGGAGAGGGAGCCCGCGAAGGGCGGCCGGTCCGGCCAGAGCCATCCCCATCGACCGGCCTGAAGCTGCCCGGCCAGCGCGTCGGGGTCCATGAGGCTCGCCGGCGGGCACCAGATGCCGACGAGCTCCGAGAGGTCGACGAACTCCTCGTTCAGCATGCCGTACGGCGCCATCGACGCCGGTGGGAGGCTGCACAGCAGGCGCGTGCGCGGGTCCGCCTCGCGCACCATTCGCCCGAGCGCCTGGAAGTCACTGTAGGCATCCACGCCCGGAAGAGGCAGCCAGAGGAAATGCCGGTCGAGCCAGTTGCGCTCGGCGGCGTGGGCGACTGACTGCTGCACCGCCGCGGTGAGCAGACGCCGGTACATTGGACTCTTCCAACCTCCTGCCGATTCGGGCGAGGGTTCCTCGTGAGTGACGGGCAGCGGCCAGGCGGGGGCGGACGCCCGGTCGTCAAACGCGGTACCGTCGATGACCGAGCCGACGAGGCGGTCGTAGTCCGACCAGTCGAGTTGGACGTTGCCCCGCTCGTCGGCGGCGCGGGCCGGGAACACGTCGCGCAGCATTGGGCTGCAGCGGTGTTCGTGGAGGAGACGGATCGTGCCGTCGATGACCGCCGTTGCCTGGGTGTAGTTCGGATCGTCGAAGCGGAGCCGCGTGGGCGCGTAGGGCTGACCGTCGACTTCGAGGTGGTGATACAGCAGGGGAGTCATCTCGAGCCCGGCGAGCAGTGCCAGGTGGCGCGTTTGCGGCAGCGCGAAGGGCCAGACAGTGAGCTCGACGCCCAGCTCCTGGCCGCGACCTCGGCCCATCGAGACGCGCAGGGTGCTCTGGTAGAGCCCCGGCTCGGTCCCCGGGGGTACGCGGACCTCGACCCAGATCGGCTGTGTACGTCCGGCGGTGAGTTCGAGCGGCAGCGCCCCGGCCGGGGCGGTGAACGGGATGAGAATGTCGGGGAAGTCCCGCGTTTCCCGGAGATACGGCGTCAGACGGAGGTACCACGCCGGGTAGTCGGAGACGGTGAGCGAATCCACGCGGTACAAACGCGCCTGGTCCGCCCCGATCCGGTGCTGGCCGGAGCGGAAGTCGTCGAGCGTGATGGAATCGACGGTCGCCTGGGCATCGGCTCGCAGCAGGTACTGGAAGCTGACCACCTCACTCACCGCCGCCTCGAGGCGGACACGCTGGTCCGGGCGGCTGTAGACCTCGTTCTCCTGCTGAGGGGCGGTGTCGGAGAAGACAGCGACATTCTCAGGGACAGCCCACGATTCGACCGCCGCGCCCCACGGGGCGAACTGGCTACACCCGGGTAGCAGTAGAACCGTTAGAAGAAAGGCGTTCCGGGGCGTCACGGCAGGGGTGGACCCATGTTTGTGGCAGCGCCAGACGGGCATCTTCGCGCGGTCGCATTCCTGGCGCCCGTGGCGGGCCGCATTGTAAGCGAACGACCGGGCATGTCTACGCAGAGGGACAAGCTATGCAGCGGAGGCTAAACCTCGCGCCCGTCGGCACCGACAACTTCCGGAGGACGCGTTCTGCCGCCGAGCTTTCATTCTGCACGCTGGGACGGCAGAGTAGAACGGCAGGGCCTATCATGAGCGGGTGCATGCCTCAGGCACGGGCAGTGTGCACCCGTCTCGTGTCGTTCCCAGTCGCAATGTTATTGCGTAAGTGCTGCTGGCAAAGCAGTTTGTGTTCTTTGTATGGTCTGTGGTCCCGCCCTTGCAGGGCACGGGGACCGGTGCAAGCCTGTGACAATCAGGCGGAGGATCTACGGAAATGGTGACACAGATGGCGGACGGCAATGTTGAGTTCAAGTTCTTTCGGCCGGAGGCGCGCCAGGTTTTCCTGACCGGCGACTTCAGCGGCTGGCAGAAGCACTGCCTCGTCATGACCAGGGATGAAGAGGGCTGGTGGACGTGCCAGCTGCGACTCGCTCCGGGCGTCTACCAGTTCCGGTACCTTGCCGACGGTCAGTGGTACACCGACTACGCCGCGTTCGGACTCGAGAAAGGCCCCTACGGCTGGAATTCCGTGCTCAAGGTCGATCCGCCGCAGGAAGATCGCAACGATCGTCGGGCGGCGTGACGGGGGGCTGCGGACCGGCAGCGACCTCAATCAGACCGCGGAAGTGGGCCGTGCGACAACTCCGCCGGCGGCCCTTGACGGAGATGGGACGCTCTACTAACTTAAGTATCCGCATCGGGCGGGTGACTTGCTCACCTGCCCGATTGTTTTCTCCGCAGCCCGGGTGGCGGAATTGGCAGACGCGCATGGTTGAGGGCCATGTCCCCGTAAGGGGGTGGAGGTTCGAGCCCTCTCCCGGGCAGTAGGTGTCGGCGGTGGACGGCGATTCAGCCGGTAAACTCCGCTGGCGGTGAGAGTTGTGGAGGGCGATCGGATTCGGTTCGGTCGCCTTTTTTCTTGCGCCGCGGGCTGTCGGGCCGGGGGCCGGCTGGGAAGCCGCTTTTCTGCCGGTTCGGGGGCCTTCCGTTACAAGGGGGCGTGCAACGGCGCGGGGATCTGGGGATCACATCATCGCCCGGTCGGCTTTGCGAGCCAGGAGCAGGTACAGCAGGAAGCCGCCTCCGACGATGTTGGTGAGCACTCCGACCGGGATCTGGCGGGACTCGCTGGCGATCCACCACATGGCGTTGCGGGCCAGCAGGTCGCAGAGGGGAAGGAAGGCCGCCCCGGCCAGGGCGCACGCGGGGAGCAGGTGGCGATGAGAGGGTCCGACGAGGGCGCGGGCCATGTGCGGCACGAGCAGCCCGACGAACCCAATCGGCCCGCAGTGCGCGACAACCGCCGCCGTCAGGAGCGATGCGCCAAAGTAGATCAGGCGACGTGAGCGTCGGACGGGGACACCCCGGGCGGCCGCCACCGTCTCACCCATCATCAGCAGGTCGAGGTCGCGGTTCAGGTAGAACGCGACCCCGCCGGCGGTCGACGCCAGCACCAGCGATTCGAGCACCGGGTCGAAACCCACGACGACGAGCGAGCCCATCATCCACCTCAGGATGCTGTCGGCGTCGCGCACCTCTGCCAGGAACATGATGCAAATGATCAGGGCCGAGCAGATGAAGCCGATCGTGATGCCCGCCAGCAGCAGCGTGCCGATCGCGTGGCCCTCGCGGGTGCGGGCGATCAGGTAAACGATGCTCACGCAGACCAGCGCGCCGGCCATGGCAGCCAGGCTGACGACGGGCAGCCCGTGCCAGAGGCCGCCGCCCGCGAGTGAAATCGCGATGGCGGCTCCGAGTGACGCCCCGCTTGAAACACCCAGCGTATAGGGGGAGGCGAGCGGGTTCCGAAAGAGCGCCTGGAACATCGCGCCGGCTACGGCCAGCGAGGCGCCGGCGAGCGCGGCCATCGCGAGACGGGGCAGCGCCAACTGCGCGATTCCCCGGAAGAAGGCGGCCGTCGATGACGCGGACTGCCAGTAGGTGCCCAGCGTCACGCCCGTCGTGCCGATGGCCAGCGATGCAGCGGCGACAAGAACGACTGCGGCTGCCAGAATCGCGTGAAGTTGACGGGGGCTGCGGGTCATGCGGCTCCTCGCGCGCCGCCGGCCACGCGGACATGCACCGACATCTCGCCTTCCGGGCCGCGATGCACGTCAAAGGGTGTTCCGAAGAGGGATTGCAGGCGCGCCGTGTCTTCCAGCACCTGCACGGGCTCGTCGAAGGCGATTTTGCCCTGCCGCAGGGCGAGCACCCGTCCGCCGAGAGCGAGTGGCAGGTTCAGATCGTGGCAGATCACCACGATCGCGTGTCTTTTGCGCCAGTGGTGCTGCATCATCGCGATCAGGTCCGCCTGGTGGGCGGGATCGAGCGCGCTGGTGGGTTCGTCGAGGAACAGTGTGGGGCTTTCCTGGGCAAATGCGGCCGCGATCCAGACCTTTTGCCGCTCACCGCCGGAGAGCGTCTCCACCGGTCGATCCAGCAGGTCAACGATGCCCGCGGCCCGCACGGCGGCATCGACGGCGCGCTGATCGGCCTCGCCAAGCGGTTCAAGCGGGTCCAGGTGGGCGTAGCGTCCCGATTCCACGACGTCGCGCACGCGGAACCCGAGATAGCCGTCGTGGATCTGCGGGACGTACGCGATCCGCCGGGCGATCTGCCGGCGCGAGAAGCGTGCAAGGGGTTCGCCGTCGAGCCGCACGGACCCGCCGGCCGCCGGCAGCAGGCCGAGCATCGCCATCATCAGCGTCGATTTACCCGCGCCGTTCGGCCCGATGACTGAGACGCAATCGCCGTCGGCGATACGCAGCGAAACGCCATCGAGCACGGTGCGTCCCAGTCGCTGGACGGTCAGGTTGTCTGCTTCGATCGGCATCGGGACCCGCGGTTCGACTGCGTCCGGGCAAGAGGCTCGCCTTTCGCCTGGCTGCCCGGGAATGGCCGGCATTGTAAGCGGTCGCGGGGAAGGATTCCCGCGGGGGTGCGTGCGAGAAGGGATTCTCGCACGAGGGGAGGGAGGATTCCCGCATGAGGGGATTCTCGCACGAGGGGATTCTCGCACGAGGGGATTCTCGCACGAGCTGGCTTTGCGAGGAATTAACGAGCGCGCCGGCCATCTTGTGTGTCGAGCGTGGTTCGGGTTTCGTGAGCGGATCGCCTCCGCCTCGCGATCCGCCATCCAAACCAGCAGATGGGCGGGAGCAATGCTGCGGAGAAGACAAACCAGTGCGGCGCGGCCGCGACGAAGCGGGATCCCCAGCCTCGCGATTTCGACCACTCCAGCTTCCATCGTGTCGGGGTCCTGGCCTGGTTCAGGGCCGAAATGCGCGTACTGCCCGCCGTGACGTCACCCCAGATGCGTCCGTATTCAACACGCAGTTCCAGGCCGTCGACGGTTGAGAAGAAACGGCTGCCCGAATTGCCGAAATCAACGTAGTCCCAACGGTTCGGAGTACGAGCCCAGAGAGCCAGGGTCGCGAGCGCGAGCAACAAACAGATTGCGGAGACTGTGTTGGCCGAGATCCGCAGAAGCCACCACAGCGGCTCGTCCCGGGGCCCTGCACTTGCCGCGGGATTGCCGCATTCCGGGCAGATGCCACTCACATTCGCCGTGAGATCGTATCCACAGGAACGACAACACGGATATGCCGGGCGGCTCCTGAACTGCACCCACCACAGGACGATCAGGCTGATCAGCAGGAGGAGCAGCCCGAACAGCCACGGAGTATTCCACAACAGATCCGTTCCCTGACTCCGGCTCCAAAACGGCGCCAGAGAGCTCCAGGGTTGCTGTGGGGGCAACAGAGAAAGCTGTGGACGCATCAACCATGCCAACGTGGCGGAAACAGAGGTCGCGACCAGGATCTGCGCGAGGAGCAAACGCTTCCAGGGAAACCATACGGCCAGAAACATGAGCGCCCATACCGGCCAGGCGGCCGCGGCCACCGCCTGACGCGTTCCTTCCGCCCAGACCCAGGCTCGGTAAGGCGGCGGGAACGGCAGTGACGGCGAACGGTTGGTGCGGCGAGATGCGACGAGTCTTTCGCCTTCAAACAGAAACCGGTAGTGGACGCCGGTCTCCAGATGCTCGAACGTGACCATCTGGAAGCCGTCCGCATCCAGCTCGTTCAGGAACGGACGACCGTTGTTCAGTTCCCGCTCGAGAGCACGGCGTGAGGCGCCCTGGTTGATGAGCAATTGCACGCGCTCTCGAGCCTCATCCGATGCGCGCTCGCGCTCGAAATGGCGAAAAACACTCCGATTATGCAGGTGGCGTGCCACGGAATACAGACTGATGGCTGCGACGCAAAGGAGCGCGAAACAAACCCAGGCGCGTTTGAAGGCGCAGCCGGGACGCGAAGCAATGGGTGCCTTCTCGACCATATGACGACTCCAGCAAGCACCCCATGATACACACCGCGGGGCCCCGCTGGCGCGGGCGATCCGGGCGTCCGCGAGGATCAGGCGCTTCCGTAGGAGGGGCGTTTCGCGAGGGAAGGGATTCCCGCGGGTGTGCGCGCGAAAAGGGATCTCGCACGAGCGTCAAGGGTCGAGGCGATTCGCTTACCAGACGAAGACGTCGTGCTGGAGGCGCTGCTTGGTTGCTTCCATGAGGGCGTCTTCGTCGGCTTCGGTGGGGGCGGGGTAGGTGACCGAGAACCGCAGGTACGGGCCGGCGTCGTCCCAGGGGACGGTGCAGATGCTCCGCTCGCGGATGAGAAACTGCGAACAATCCTCCGCGGTTGCGAAGGTCGGGCCGTTGGCGACGGCCCTGGGCGCCCGGGCATAGAGGAAATAGGTTCCGCCGGGCATCTGCGCGGCAAATCCGAGCGAATGGAGCATCGCCACCAGCTTGCGGAGTCGACGCTCGTACTTCGTGCGAATCGCCACCGGGATCGAGGACGTGTTGAGGGCGGTCACGGCGGCTTTCTGGATCGCCATGAACTGGCCGCTGTCGCAGTTGTCCTTCACGTCCGCGAATGCCCGCACGATCCGCTCGTTACCGGCGACGAAGCCGAGACGCCAGCCGATCATGTCGAAGCCCTTGCTCATCGAGTGGACTTCGACGCCGACGTCCTTTGCCCCGTCGACCTGCAGGAAGCTGAGGGGGCGGTGCCCGTAGGTGAGCATGATGTGCGCGGCGTCCTGGACGATGACGATCCGCTGCGTCCGCGCAAAATCGATCACCTCACGGTAGAAACCGACGTCTGCCAGCGCGCCGGTGGGGCTGTTGGGGTAGTTCAGCACCATCAGCTTGGCCCGCCGGGCGATGTCGTCAGGAATGTCGTCCAGGTTCGGAAGGAAGCCGTTCTTTTCGAGCAGCGGCATCGCGAACACCTGCCCGCCGTAGTAGCGGGTGTGCGTGCCGGCCACCGGGTAGCCGGGCACGGTCATCAGCGTGATGTCGCCCGGGTTGATGAAGCAGGCGGGCAGCATCGCGAGGGCGGTCTTCGAGCCGATGCAGTGGTTGATTTCGGTCACCGGATCGAGCGCAACGCCGAACTCGCGGCCCATGAACGCGGCGGCGGCCTCCTTGTACTCCAGAATGCCATTGTCGGCGTAACCGCGGTTCTCGAGCGCGTCGACTTCCTTCTTCATGACGGCCCGGACGTTCTCGGGCGCCATCTCGTCGTTTTCACCGATGCCGAAATCAATTAAAGGGCGGTCGGGGAAGTCCTTGATCGCGGCGCGCTTGGCCCGCTTGATCTTCTCGAACTTGTAGATAGCCGTGCCTTTGCCGTACTGCGCGCCGCCGATGCGGTCCGCAAACAAACTCTGAAAATAGGGGTCGCTCATGGCTGTA
>CAZJTF010000272.1:0-9591 GCA_964548565.1 uncultured Planctomycetales bacterium
AAACCCGCGCCCAGCAGTCGCTCTGGTTCAACGTCTACAACCACGATTTTCTGCCCAACTACGCCGGCCGGCCCGAGCACGCCACCCAGGTGCACTGGGAGCCCGTCGACGACCCCAGCCGCGCCGCCTGGAAGACCGATCAGCGGGAGATGACGTTCCAGTCGGATCGCCCCGATCCGCTCGCCATCACCCTCGTCGGCAAGGAGATCACCGACTTCTATGCCTACAACCGGGACGGCGTCTCCGGGCTGGGCTCGCAGGAACACGTCGGCGATATCCGTCTGCGGTTCGTCTGGTTCCCCGATGCCGGCGACGGCATGCTCTCCATGCGGATGAACCGCGACAAGGACGAGTTCACCGCGGAACTCCACGTGAACGGCACAGTCGTCGTTCGCGGGCACATGCCCGAGTCGGATGCTCCCGGCGGCCGCGTTGTTATCGACGAGAAGAAGCTCGAGCCCTTTGCCCCCGGGCGCGCGGTCGACGTCGAGTTCATTAATCTCGACTACCGCATCTACCTGTTCGTGAACGGCCGGCAGGTGATCGCATCCAGCGACGAACAGTACAGCCCGCGGCTCGCCAAGCTGGCCCGGATGACCGATTCCGCGATGCTGGACCCGCGCGAGACGGATGGCGTGCAGCCCTCGCGTGTGCAGATCGCCGCCAGCCGTATGAGCTGCCGCCTCCGTCACGTCGTCGTCGAGCGCGACGTGTATTATCGCTCGCAGGACCAGCCCGAGGAGGGCGGCGCATTCTTCCGCTGGCAGGGCTGGGCGACCGCCGGCTTCCCCATACTGCTCCGGAAGACGCACGAGAGCGGCGGACGGACCTACGCCGCCGAGTACTTCATGCTCGGCGACAACAGCCCGGCCTCCAAGGATTCGCGGCTCTGGTGGGAAATCGGGCCGCACCTCCGGGAGCTCGGGGAGGAATACCAGCTCGGGACCGTCCCGGAAGACCAGCTGATCGGCAAGGCGTTCTTCGTCTACTGGCCGGCGGGCTACCGGCCCCGGTGGTCGCCGGGGATCGGGCTGATCCCGAATGTCGGGCGAATGCGGTGGATCCGGTGATGCAGATCACAAGTTATCCACACTGGCCGCAGTCACAAAGCAGAATCGAAAAAAGTATTTTCAAGTTCTCTTTTGCGGATAACACGGGCGTAACACCTGTTGAATGTTGTCAGCCCTTTGCTCGTAAGTACATGGTTTCACAAAGGCTAAGCACAGCCGTGAATAATTCGCATCGGGGGGCGGATGCCCGCCCCGGCCGCCGGGGCCCCCTGCCCGGTCTGGCGAGAAATCGTCGGCCGCGCGGAGTTGTCAACAACCTATCCACTCCGGGTGAATGCCCCATCGGGGAGGGATCCACAACGTCATGACGCCGACAGCCCTGCTTCGGACAGTCGACCTGGTCAAGCGCTACGGCAGCCGAACTGTCGTGGACCGGGTCAGTTATGCGGTCGGTCACGGCGAGATCGTCGGGCTCCTCGGCCGCAACGGCGCCGGCAAGACCACCAGCTTCCGGATCACCATTGGCATGATCACCCCGGACGCCGGGAAGGTCGTCTTCAACGGCGAGGACGTCGCCTCGCTCCCGATGTACAAGCGAGCCCAGCGCGGCATCGGCTATCTCTCGCAGGAGCCGAGCGTGTTTCAGCGCCTGACCGTCCGGCAGAACCTCATTGCAATTCTGGAGGCGATGCATCTCCGTCGTCGCGAGCGGAACACCCGGGCGGCCACTCTGCTCGAGCAGTTCGGCCTCAGCCACCTGGCCGGCCAGAAGGCCCGCAATCTTTCGGGCGGCGAGCGCCGCCGACTCGAAATCGCACGCGCTCTGGTCACTGAGCCGCAGCTGATTCTGCTCGACGAACCCTTCAGCGGCGTCGACCCCATCGCCGTGGAGGGCCTGCAGAAGGAAATCGTGCGCCTGCGCGAGGAACACGGGATCGCCATCCTCCTGACCGACCATAACGTGCGCGAAACGCTGTCGGTCACCGACCGCAGCTACATCATCCACGAAGGCCAGGTCATCGCCGAGGGAGCCCCGCGCGACCTGATCAACGACGCCCGTGTCCGCCGTATCTACCTGGGCAGCACCTTCCGAGGCGACGAATTCGACGAGCCAAAAATCCCCGTGCGCAACAACTGAACAGAAAGCGGCCGGTGAGTGCCCACGCTCACGTCCGCCAGAAGAGCAGCGTCCGTAAACATGATTGCAGGATAGACTTACGCACAATTCGTCTGATTTGAAATTCGATTGCAAAATAGCCGAAGACCCCTTGTTGTGCCCGCGGACAACGGCTATATTGCAACGAGAGCGCAACATGGCCGAAAAGACCTACGTTCCTCGCGCAATGCGGGCGTGCTGGACCGAAGCATCGGCCCAGTTCCCCGTCGTCCTTCTGACCGGACCCCGCCAAGTCGGTAAGACGACTCTGCTCCGGCATCTCTGCGAGCCCGCACGCCGGTACGTCTCGCTGGACGACCTCACACTGCGCGAGCTGGCAAGGTCCGACCCCGCCCTGTTCCTCCAGCGATTTGAGCCGCCTGTCCTCATTGACGAAATTCAGTACGCACCCCAGTTGCTGCCCTCCATCAAGATGGCCGTCGATGCCGATCCGACGCCGGGCCGGTTTTGGCTCACCGGCTCCCAGCAGTTCCTCCTGATGCGGGGCATCTCGGAGACGCTCGCCGGCCGCCTCGCCATCCTCAACCTGCTCGGCTTCTCATTGCGTGAACGGTTTGGCCTTGATCTCAAAGTCGCGCCGTTCCTGCCGACACCCGGCAACCTCACGGAACGTGAGCGATCAGGCCGGCACCTCTCCCTCAAGCAGGCATACGAGACGATCTGGACCGGCTGCTATCCTGCGCTCATCGCGGGCCCGGCCAGGCACCACCATCTCTTCTACAGCTCGTACGTGCAGACCTATCTGCAGCGGGATGTGCAGGACCTCACGCAGGTCGGCAACCAGTCAGCCTTCCTTCGGTTCCTGAAAGCCTGCGCGGCGAGAACCGGACAGCTCCTGAACTACTCCGAGATCGCGCGCGACACGGACGTCAGCGTCAACACGGCAAAGAACTGGCTGTCGATCCTGGAGGCCAGCTTCCAGGTGGTTCTGGTCCAGCCGTTCTACTCGAACGTAACCAGACGTCTGGCGAAACGCCCGAAAATGTACTTCATTGACACCGGTGTTTGCGCCTACCTGACGGAATGGACCTCGCCCGCGACACTGGAGGCGGGCGCCATGTCCGGCTCGATCCTCGAGACGTTCGTCTTCGCCGAACTCCTGAAGAGCTGGTGGCATCGCGGGCTGCAGCCGAAGCTCTATTACTTCCGTGACAAGGACGGGCTCGAAATCGACTTCGTGCTCGTGCAGGACGGCAAGGCATACCCGATCGAGGTCAAGAAATCCGCAGCGCCGGGCAAGGACAGCGTGAAGGCATTCGGCGCACTGGAGCGCGCGGGACTGTCCGTAGAGTCCGGTGCGGTGATATGCCTGTGCAGGGAAGTCTTGCCCCTCTCTCGCAACGTGTTCCTGGTTCCGATCGGTTGCCTGTGACGACGGTCAGCGGGATTCGGACGCGACCCAGTCGCCGGTGTTGGCGTCGAACAGTCGGTCAGGAGCGCCGGCCGCGCGCATTGTCAGACTTCGACCGAGGACGCCGAGCGTTCGCGGGTCGTTTGACCCGGGCGTGAGTTCCCTGGGCACCCAGCCGTTGCATCGCAGCTCGAGCACAATCTGGTCCGACGTCGACGGTGGCAGTTCCGCCTTCAACACGCCCGCGCCTTTCGGCAACGCGGCCAGGCGCCGTCCCTCCAGGTACAGCCCGGCATCCGGCGACTCGGCCTGCGGGTAGACCTCCAGTTCGAGCGACAGCGTATACGCCCGCCCGGTCACGACCGGCAGTGTCAGCTGCGACCCGGGCATCGACCACCGCATGGTCCGGGCGGACGCACCCTCTCCGTGGCGTTCCGGCCCCTGCCAGCCCCGCAGGAACCGCCCGTCGCCGGCCCCGCCGATGCGCACGCGGTAGTGTGAGAGCGCGCCGGGCGTGGCGTCGAGCGGGTGCTCTTCGTTGGCATGCAGTTGGACGCGAGTCCCGGCCTTGTTCTCGACCCGGAAGCCGCCGGACGCCTGGTTCGCGGCCAGGATCGCCGACTGCACCGACCCGCCGACACGCACGTTCAGCCCGCCCTGCACGAACGTGCAGCCCTGAACGATCGCCTTGCCGGCGTCGAGCTGAATCGCGGGCGAGCCCTGCCCGTGGTTGTCCCAGTGCACAAAGTTGCAGGCATTCGCGGTGAACTGTCCGACCGGGCTGCGCATCCAGACGCAGCGGTCGATCGGCCCCCAGAATGAACAGTTCACGAGGCTGACCTTGCCCTCCGTCTTCTCGGCGATCTCGATGCAGACCGAGTCGGTGCTGCTCCATCGCCCGACGAACTCCCCGTTCGTGATCAGCAGCCCGGGCGGCTGCACCTGCTCGACGAGCACGGCCCGGCGGCAGGAGTCTGCGCCCAGCCCCAGGAAGTTGCCGTTCGTGCCGCCCGCCTTGTACTCGGAGAACTTGTAGCCGACGCCGTAACCGAAGCAGAACGTGTTGAAGACGTAGTGCCAGTCGGTGCGCGCAAGCTCGAACGCGATCCCCTGCGTGTTGACCCATTTGCAGTACGGGTCCTCGGGGTTGTAGGCCACTCCGAACGGCCAGAAGTGCACGTTCTCGATGTGGCCGATGTCGTAGCACTCGTCGACGAGGATGCCCCGCCGGATGGGGTAGCCGGTGACGTTCCGGACAAGGTGCCGGTGGGCGCGCACCAACTTGATGGCCTCGTACGGGTTGAGGAAGCAGCACTCGTTCACGCCAACATTGTGCGTGTCAACGGACTCCACGCACGGCGGGTATGGCACGGGCGGCACGTCGCTCTGTTTCCACTCCGGGTAGATGACGATGAGGCCCGCGATCGCCGAGTTGCGCCCCGCCAGGCGGATGAACGGTGAGCCCTCCCGGGAACCGCGCCCGGCGTAGGCGAGGAGCGTCGTGCCGTCTGGTGCCTCGTCCTTTCCGCCGGAAGTCGGCGGCACGCGGTACGTGCCCTGCAGCGTCACGCCCGCGGGCACGGTCAACGTGCCGCTCACCCGGTAGCGGCCTGCGGGCAGTTCCACCACGCCTCCGCCCGCCCGTCCCGCGGCATCGAGCGCCTTCTGGATCGCCGGCGTGTTATCGGTCGAGCCGTCGGCCACGGCCCCCAGGTCGGCGGCATTCCACCGCGCGACGGCAACCCCCGGCCGTGTCGCGGGAACTGCCCCCAGAGCGAGCGCGACGCCCAGCGTGAGAACCCCCGTTGTCATCCGAAGCTCCTGAGTGGGCGAGCCGAGAGGCGCCGATCCGACTGTCCGAGCGCGACAGAGCGGCAGAACCGCGCCTGGTCGCCGTCGCCTGTTCTCTGTTCCCCGTCCGCTGTCTCTCAGAACCGGGCGTCGTCCTTGGGCTTCATCGCCACGACCACCTCGATCTCCTTGCCGATGGCCTGAAGCTCCTGCTGCAGACGTCCGGCATCGACGTAAGAGGGGATCTCCACCTCGATCATCATCACGTAGAGCGGCGTCTGGTGATGAATCACTTCGGTGTGCAGGTTGGTGATGTTCACGCTCTGCTGCGCGAGGTGTCGGGAGATCCGGTGGACGATGCCCTTGCGGTCGGCGCCGTAGACGTGGATAAGGTGCCGCGGCTGGGCAGACGTGGTCTCGCTGGCCTCCTCTGGCCGCAGGTCGTGCAGGTGAACTCGCAGGCCGAAGTCCTCGGCCGCGCGGTCGAGCCTGCGGGCAAGCTGCTCGCTGATCATCCCTTCGGGCATCCGCAGCATCAGCATGCAGGCGAAATCCGGCCCCAGGGTCGCCATTTGCGAGTCTTCGATGTTACAGTCGTTCTCGTACAGGACGCCGGTAATGGCGGCAACGATCCCCGGCCGGTCGGCTCCGACCGCTGTCAGCAGTGCGTAATTCGGCATGGGCGTCATGGTAGAAGTGGGTACACCGAAAAGCAACGCGTCCGGCGCAGCCGAAACACCCGGTGGCATCGTGCTCTGCGGGGGCCAGAGCAGCCGAATGGGGACACCCAAGGAGTGGCTGCGGCTCGGCCAGGAAACGATGCTGCAGCGTGTGGTGCGGCTGGTGGCGCAGGAGGTCTCGCCGGTCATTGTCGTGGCCGCGTCACCGGATCAGGGTCTGCCGCCGTTGCCGGAAGGGACACGCCGCGTCGCCGACGCCGTGCCCGGCCGCGGACCCTTGCAGGGACTGGCGACGGGCCTGGCGGGGGCCCGGGACGCAGGGTGTACCTGCGCCTTCGTGATCGCGGTGGACCAACCGCTGCTGCAGCCGGGGTTTATCACTTCTCTGCTGCTGCTCCTGTCGCCCGAGTGGGACGCCGTCGTTCCCGTCCATGATCAGCGAGTCCACGGGCTGACGGCCGTGTATCGCTCCAGCATCGCCGGGCAACTCCAGGAATGGGTCGAGGGCGGCATGGCGGGCGTACGCCAGGCGGTCGATCGGTTGCGGGCCCGGCGGGTGGACCAGACCCACTGGGGAGAGGTCGACCCTCTGGGGCTCTCCCTTCGGAATATGAATACGCCGGAAGACCGTCACGAGCTCGAGCGTCTGGTCCGGGTGACCGATCCGGCTGCGTGGCTGGGCGGCCTGCCGTAACCTTCGTCTGCTCTTTGCTTTGCCTTTCGAAAGCCGGGCGAGAACAGCTTGACGAAGGTGCAGCCCACCTTATAATTACAAAACCTGAACTGCGCATTGACAGTGCGCAATTTCCGGTTATGCGTGAAGTTACGTGTCTCCGCCTGCGTCAGTGCACGGAGGCGCGTTGGTCGCGGAAGCCGGGCCATTCGCACGCGGCGCCGTTGGCCGGACGTGGACGTTGTTCTGCAACTGAGATCGATTCATGAGCTGGCCGGAGCCTGGGAGCTGCGGGCACTTCTCGCCTGCGGATCCGCTGATCGGCTCCGGGTTTCGAAGGGGTAACGTCGCCGCCGTTGCGTGCTTCTCTTTCCGGTCGGCGATATGAGGGAATCGGACAGGAATTTGTCCATGCAGCAGCCACCTGTCAGCGAGGTCATCCATCCGTTGCGGATGCTGTAAACCGCACGTTTGTACGCGTGATGCTCTGACAGCCGGCCCCGACCTCTCGCACCGCCCCGCCACCGCCGGCTCATCCGTGGTTCTCCGCCGGTTCGCCCCGGCGCCCTGCAGTTACACGTCCCATCCATATTCACGCAACGTGATGTAACGGATTTCAGCCTCAGGCAGCCGGCGTGCTGAGTTGCCGGTGCCTGCGGTTTTTCTCAAGTGCATGAGCAGGAAGGTGAAATATGGGACTGCCTGAAGTGCTGGCAGTCTCGTCCGACGCCCTGATCTGGATCATCCTGGGGCTTGTGCTGGGTGCGGGGGCGACCTACGCCGCCCTCACCCTCGTGGGCCGGCAGAAGTTTGCGGCTGCCCGCCGGGAGGCCAATCGGATCGTCGACGAGGCAAAGAGCCAGGCGGATGTGATCGTCAAAACAGCGAATCTGGAGGCGAAGAGCGAGTTCATTGCGAAGCTGGAGGAATTCGAAAAGCAGACATCGATTGTCCGGGATGAATTGAAGGACGCAGAGCGGAGGCTCGAAAAAAGGGCGGACAACCTCGACAAGAAGCTCGACACCCTCTCGACCAAAGAGAAGATGCTTGAGCAGGGAGAGCAGCGGGTCCGGGACCGTGAAAGCGTCGTGGAGCGGCAGGAAAAGGAGATCGCGGAAATCCTGGAGCAACAGCGCTCGCAGTTGCTGCGCATCAGCGGGATGAGCGCAGACGAGGCGCGGAACCTCCTGTTGACCCGGCTGCAGCATGAAATCGAGCACGACGCTGCGTCGCTGGTTGACAAGATCCTGGCTGAAGCGAAGGAGACGGCCCACGAGAAGTCGCGCGAGATCGTGATCACGGCGATCCAGCGCTACGCGACCGAACACACCAGTGCGAGTACGGTCAGTACCGTCGATATCCCCTCTGACGATATGAAGGGGCGCGTCATCGGCCGGGAGGGGCGGAACATCCGCGCCTTCGAAAAGGCGACCGGCGTCGACGTGATCGTCGACGACACCCCGGGCGTCGTGGTGGTCAGCGCGTTTGACCCGGTCCGGCGCGAGGTCGCGCGGCTTTCGTTGGAGAAGCTGATCGCCGACGGGCGGATTCATCCGACACGGATCGAGGAGGTCGTGCAGGAGACGTCGCAGGAAGTCGCGCGCCAAATCGTCGAGCGCGGCAAGAAGGCCTCCGTCGAGGCGAACGTCGGCGGCCTGCACCGCAAGGAGATCGATCTGCTCGGGCGTCTGAGCTACCGGACGAGCTACGGGCAGAACGTTCTACAGCACAGTATCGAGGTGGCGTACCTCTGCCAGATCATGGCGGACGAGCTGGGGCTCGACGGCACCCTCGCCCGTCGCTGCGGCCTGCTGCATGACATTGGCAAGGCCGTGGATCACGAGGTCGAAGGCGGACATCCCCAGATCGGCGCTGACATCTGCAAGCGCTTTAACGAGCCGGCCGAAGTGCTCAATGCGATTGCGGGACACCACGGCGACGTGGACGCGATCAGCCCGTACACCCCGCTGGTGGCGGCTGCCGATGCGATCAGCGCGGCACGTCCGGGCGGGCGGCGCGAGTCGCTCGAACGCTACATCAAACGGCTCGAGCAACTCGAAGGTATCGCTTACAACTTCCCGGGCGTGAAGCAGGCGTATGCCGTACAGGCGGGACGCGAGGTGCGGGTCATCGTCGATTCCGACAAGGTCGACGACCGCAACGCCGCCAAGACAGCCTACGACATCGCGAAGAAGATCGAGCAGGAGATGACCTATCCCGGCGAGGTAAAGGTCACCCTGATCCGCGAACTGCGGGCAGTCGAGTACGCCCGGTAACTGACTTCGGATTGCGAACCGCGGATTGCGGGATGCCAGGAGGTGCGAACCCGGCGTTGATCCCGCGGTCCGCGATTTCGCAGTTCGCATCCGCGCAGGAACGACCGGATGCAACCCGACACGCCCGACGTTTCCGTCATCGTGCCGACGTACCGCGAGGAGGCGAACCTCCGGACGTTGGTGCCGCGTATCCACTCGGCCCTGGACAGCGCGGGCCGCTCGCACGAGATCCTCATCGTCGACGATGACAGCCAAGACGGCACTGAGCGCGCCGTGCAGGAACTCGCCGAGACCGCACCCGCGCGCCTTATTGTCCGCACCGAGAATCGCGACCTGAGCCTCGCGGTTCTGGAAGGGCTCCGGCAGGCCCGCGGCGACGTGCTGGTCGTGATGGATGCGGACCTCAGTCATCCACCCGAGAACATCCCGGATCTTCTCACGGCCCTGGCACGACCGCCGGCCGATTTCGTGATCGGCAGCCGTTTCGTTCCTGGCGGCCGTACACAGGACTGGACCGGTGACCGGCGCCTCAACAGCGCGGTCGCGACGCTTCTCGCCCGTCCGCTCGCGCGCGGGGTAGCGGACCCGATGTCGGGCTTTTTTGCGCTCCGGCGGAGCACGTTCGAGCAGGCC
>CAZJTF010000273.1:0-9543 GCA_964548565.1 uncultured Planctomycetales bacterium
AGAGCGGTGCTTTCGTAAAGCACAGGTCGTGGGTTCAATCCCCACAGTCGGCTGTAATTCCCTCTGATTAACGTCACGATATCCAGCGCTATCAGGCGTAGTGCAGGCGCTATCTGTCGGCTTGGAAACACTGGAGTTACACGCCGGACTCGGCGCGGAATTTTGAGCCGTCGGAGTATCAGGCGATATCAGGGAGCACCCCTCAAAATCAGCCGTTTGGTGCAGTGTTTGGTTCAGTGGGTGGTTCAGTGGTTTTGCGTCGTAAGTCCCGGTTTTACATGCCCGCTGCGCCTCATCCGGCTTCGGAAGCGGCCGTCCGTTGCCGACCCACGGCAGCGCATCCATCGCCTGGGCCTTGTCCAGCAGGTTCGCATCCGTGTAGGTCCCCAGCGTCAGCCGGGAATCGGTGTGCCGCATGAAGTCCATGCGGATCTGGAGCGGGGTCCCCTTGTTGGCCATCATCGTGTTCGGGGTGTTCCGCCCGGTTGCGTGCAGGTCGATCGTTCGCCCCAGCTCATCCGTTTTGGGGATACCGGCCGCCTTGAAGTCCGCCCACAGGTAGCACATCCGGGGCACCGACGGGAACACCCGATCCATCAGGCGTGCCCCCTTCGGTCGCGCCGTGCGGATCTCCGCGGCCAGCTCGGGCTTCAGGACGTGCCGGGTGTCGCGCTTGCCCTTTGAGGTCTGCGCGTGCGTAATGAGGTACGCCGGCAGCCGATCCAGCTCCACATCGGCCCACGTCAGCGCCTTCAGGTCCCCCCGCCGCAGTCCGCAGTAGAAAGCCACCTTGTAGAGTAGCCGCCGCCGCTCCGGTGCCGCGTGAATCAATGCCTCGAACTCTTCCAGCGTCAGCGCCCGCCGCCGTCGCCGACGGGTCACGCCGGCCATGTCGATGTACTGGATCGACGCGCACGGGTTCGCCGCAATCCGCCGGGCCTTGACACACCAGCCCAGGAACGATTGCAGCGCTTCGAGGTAGTCGTTCAGCGTCTTTTCGGCCAGCTTGCCCTTCTGCCCCGTCCGCCACGAGAGGAACCGCATCGGCTCGGCGCAGATATCGCCGAGCGTCCGCCAGCCGCAGCCGGTCCACAACTTGGGGAACCGCTTCTCAATGCGGTACAGGTAGGATTCCTTCCGGCCGCGGGTTTCGAGGTCCGCGATGTACTCCGCGACGTGCTCCGTGAGTGCCCGCCGCTTCTCTTTGGCGTACAGGTCCACGAGCCCTTCCGCGCCCTGCGCCGACTCCCGCTCCAGACGCGCGCCGAGTTGCCGGCTCGCCTCACGGTCGGTGTAGCCGCGTACGGTGTGCTCGATGCCGGCCGCGTCCCGCCACTTGACGGTGTACACCTTGCATTTGCGGCGCACCTGGGAGCCGTCCGCCCGCTTGACCGCGTACCCACGCCTGTAGATGCTCGCCACGATTCACCGATCCTTCCCAAAAGCGTCTTGGACGCGCTTGTTGTACTGCGCCACCTGCAGGGGCAGCCCCCATCGCCGGCGGCCATCGGGGTAGTTCCGGCCCATCGGCGCTACGAGCCCATCCCGAGCCAGCGTCCGCAGCGCCCGCCGAAACGATGATGCCTCTGATAGCGTGATTTGCTTTTTGGACAGGCACCAGCAAGCAATCTGAATCGTGTCCATGATGCCATGGAATCTGAGGGCCGACAGGATATCACGCTGGTGCTGGCTTAAGCCTCTGCTCATGGTAAGCGTTCCGTTCTGGAAATAGGATACAAACGCAACACTTACAGCACAAGGGGCAGTCCGCACCGGCGCCGCCCGCCGCTGGGGCAGCCGCGTAAATGTCGCTGCTGCGGGGATCTGGCGTTGTCAGCCATCGTCGGGAGCCTCCTGCGTAACGCGGGACGGGGGCGAGTCGGCGTATTGGAGGTTGTTCCCGGCCCGCCCGCCGCCCTCGTCGAACACGCCTAAATGGGGAGCACCTCCACAACGCTCCCCTCGCCTGCCCCGCCCGACATCGCGGTGCCGATCACGACCGTGCCGGCGTCGTCGCTGACCTTCCCGTCGTTCTCCGGGTAGAGGGCCACAGCCTGCACCACCTCCGCGCTCGCCTCCATTTTGAAGGTCGCGGCCTGCGTCCGCAGAGCCACGGTCTGCCGTCCGCCAACCGCAGCGTCGCCGCCTTCCATGGGGAGGGTCACGCCGATCCAGCCGTCGCCGTCGGCCGCATCAGCGTAAATCACCGCGCCCAAGCTGCTGGGGTCCAGCTTCACGCGCCGGTAGGGTTTCATCGCCGCCGCCTCGCCGTTCGTGAAGGTCATTTCGCCCTTGTGGGTAACTGCCATTCATGTACTCCTTTCAGGGTTGTGTGATTGCGTGACTCAGCGGGCGCGAGCGAACCCGTCATACTCCATGCCGATCGCGTTCCGGTCCCTGCTCCTGATCGGGGGCGCCGACTCCACATACCGCTGATGCAGTTCGGGTTCGCGCTGTGCCAGCTCGCTCATCGCCTGATAAACGGGGATTTTCTTCTCCGCCGCGAGCCGCCGGGCCGCGGAGAGGAAGTCAGTGTTTGGCCAGTGCGACAACGAGGGCGCGGACGCCGCCGCCTGCTGACGCTTCTGCTGCGCCATCGCCGCGTCAATGCACCGGTCGCACCACGTCGCGGAGGGTCCAGCCGTCAGCGAGCCGCACTTGGTACAGCGTCGCGAGGGCTTCGCCGCCGGCCGCACGGGCGCCGGTGCCGCCGGTCGGGGTGCGGGGGCGCCCAGCTTGTGCCCGCACTCGACGCAGAACCGCTCGCCGCTGCACGCCTCATACTGGCATGCCTCACACAGATGACTCATGCGTATCCGTCCTTCCGGCCATGCCGGTATAAGAGTTCAAGAGAGGGGAGCGGACAGCTTGCCGCCCGCCCCCCTGCCCACCATGGGATATGGACGTGCGGAGTGGATCATCGCCCCACCCGTCCTGCGGCCCGACGGATTGAGCAGGAGTCGCCGCGTACTCCCGGAGGTTTCAGCCTTCTGAAAACCGCTCATTTTGGACGCTCTCGCCGGTTACGTCCGCCTGGCAAGGACCAAGCCAGGCTGACCAAACAAGACTAGACCTTAAATCCCATCAGTTCCGGGTAACTCATTGTCGCCAGCGCCCGTTCGATCTTCTCGCGCTTTTGGAGCAGCTCCACGCGGATCCGCTCGATGATGCCGCTGGCCAGCGCGCCGCGAATCGCGGGGCGCCCGCCGTCATCGCCACGGAGTGCGCCCAGCCCCTGAAGGTCTGCGGTTGCGTCCGTAAAGGTTCGCACCAGTCCGCAGGGTGCCGCGGCCAGCTCGATCAGCAGCCGGCCACGAGTCTCACGCGCCCACGTCGCGGCCTGGTGGGCCAGGTCGCGCGCCGTAATCAACCGCTGGAACCGGTCGTTTTCATCGACCGACAATCCAGCGCCTCGATTGATCGCTCCCTGAAGTCTGCTGGTTTCTTCCTGCAGCACCTGCAACCGCGCCACGATGGCAGGCTCGAGGCGCGCCACCTGGAGCAGCCACGCGCGCCGCTGCTCCGCGCTGTAGACGGGGACCTTCGTCGCACGGACGCGAGCGAGGCGTTCGGCCGCTCTCGCATGGAAGGGGGAGCCCTCGGTCTGCGTACGGAGGTCGAGTTCTGAGTTGTACAATTCTGTCGCGTAGGCCTTGGCCTGCTCCCGGCAGATGCGCTCAGATGGGGGTTCGCCGCGCATCAGCCGCTGTACCAGCTCGTCGAGTTCGGCGCCGGTGAGGTCCGCGGGGTCGCGCGATTCGAGGGGCGCCGCTGGTGCCGGCATCGGCTTCACCGGGGGTGCCCCGAGGGGTCGCTTCTGTTTTGCTACTGGGGGTGTCGCTGTCAACGTCGCCATCATTCAACTCCTGATCTTAAAGGTTCGGTGTTATTCGCCTCGGGCGCCGGTTGCGTCGTTCCACAGTGCCGGCACGCCCGGAGCGCCTCATAAACAAAAAACGGTGCGTGGTGCCGCCAATCTGGGCAGAGGAAGCGCTTGCACTGACAGCAGCGCTCCCGGCCGGTGAGCTCAGCGGGGTATTTCCGCACCAGATCAGCCGCGGGGTGGAAGACGTCATCGCCACGGCCGTCGCCGCCGGTGAAGCCGCCTATGACTCCAAACAATGTGTACTTCACGGGACCGCCCGCTCTTGGAGATTCTGATCCGCGCCGCAAACCCGGCAGGTTCTCAAAAACTCCCGATGCACGACGCTTGGGTACCGCTCCGGGTGGTCGCAGAGCGACCGGCCGCACGCGGTGCACCGCTCGGTGCCGGTCGCGCGGATGTCGAGGCAGACGCCGGGCCGCTGCACCATGTTCACCTCATTGGTTGTGATCTTGATTCCCATCTGCATGTTCCTTTCTGTTGAGGGGTATAGCTTCAGGCTATACCCTACCTTACCTCTTATTGTGCCTCAGCCGCTTGGCCTGCTTCCTCGCCATCGCGGGCGGGGGGAAGTCCTTCGGCCTGAGGATCTCGAGCTCGCCGGGGCTGAAGTCGGGGAGCTTCGGCCGCTGATGTTTAGATCGTCTCTTGCTGCTCACGGAGGATCACTCCTTTCGGTAGGATGCCGCTTCTGCGGAAGTCGATCTGCTCCTGCACGCGGCCTGTAACCAACAGATAGTTAATGAGAGAATTTTCGCTGTGGAACACCTTCGCCGGCTCCCGGCCCTCGATGAGCTCATCGTCCGACATCGCATCCGGGGGAGGGTCCTGCTTGTTGCTGGTGAGCCAGAGCAGTTCTTGGCGCAACCATGCGTCCGCCAAAAACTGCCGTTCAGCCAACGTCGGCTTCGGCTCCAACCGCGGCAACAAGTCGCGCGTGATGCGTGCGACCACGGAGGCGAAAGCCCTCGCGCGCTCCCGCTCCCTCTGGTCCACGACGTGACGGGGGATCAGCTCTCGCTCGATACGCCCGTTTTCCAGCTCGCGCGATCGGGCCGCCGCTTCCGCAAGCCTGAGCCGGGCAGCTCTCATTTCGGGGTCTGTGTCCGCACGAACGCGGGCCGTCCGCCACTTTGCGATCGCGGCCAGGTCCCAGCCGCCGCCTGTATTGCCAGGGCAGCCCTCATCGCGCCATTTGCGGATCGCGCCGGTGGTGACACCAAAAAAGGCAGCCACCTCGCGGAGCGTCCCGACCACAAAACGGTCCAAAGTTTTTTTTCGTACCTGTTTAGTCATCTATATACCCCTTTTTGGCAAGGGGAGAGGAATACCACGTTTTTTTTGGGTCGTGCGCGAATAAATCGAGGGATCGCGGGCGGAACCGCCCCTCAGAGGGGGTGCCTGACAAGGACCCGCACTTTAATTTGTGCGTCATCCCTGTACGCCTCCTGAGCCTGCCGGAGCCCCTGCCTGCCGCAACGGTGGCCAGTACACCTTCGCGAGCCGCGGGTTCGGCCCGGTGACGCCCGCCTCTGCGAATAGCTGGGTCCGCAGCTCGCTCCGCAGTCTGCCGAGTGCGTTCACGACGTACCGCGTTTTCTGCCAGGGCCGGCTGTGCGGGCCGTACGCCGCGGACAAGCGCTGTTCGATCGCCTGCAGCCGGGCGTAGAGGTCCATCAGCTCGGCGCCGAGTTTGGCGTGCTGTTCAAGGGTGAGGGGTGGGCGTGTGCTCATTCATCGCCTCCCAGTTTTTTTGCAAGGGGATGCTGCCCGGGCAGAATCAGGTTCAAAAAACGCACCGCCATGCGCCAGCGGTCATACTGCACGCCGTGCCCATATAGAGCCTTGCCTTTCAGCCTGTGGTGCCCGACCAACAGCAGGCAGGTTCTGTAATAGGTGTCGATCAGCAGGGTTCCCCGTTGCGGGCTCCCGTTGATGGTGATCGCAATCCACGCCGGCTCGCCGTAGCAGCCAGGGATGTACGTCAAAAACACCTCGCGTCCGAGTTCAGATTCTGACGGAGGGGCATATTTTGCCTGCGACCACACCCAAGCGATGATCTCCCGGGATGCGGGCGGATGGACGCGGCAGGCGGTCGCAATGTTCAGTGCGGCAGGAGTTGTCATGGTTGTACCTCGAGGTAAGAGACTCTGGAGACACTTTCTTCGGCGAGCGCCGCAGCCTGCGCCTCGAGCTCCGCGGCCCGCGCGGGGTGCAGCTCGCGACAGGCGTCAGCCAGTCGGTTGAGTTCGGCTGTCCACGTCTCGCGCGTCCAGCCTGGGGGGATCTTGGGTGCGGGTGCTTGGTCAGGTTTCTGGTCAGGTTTTTCGGCGGGCCGAACACAACCTGACCAATCCATCGCCTCAAAAACCGGGTTTTCGATGGCGCCAGGGGCTATCGGGTCAGTCTGGTCAGGTTGGTCAGGTTTTCTCAGATATAGGGGTCTATCTTTCCGTGCATGTCCGTCGTGTGCGCCGTTACGCTGCGCCTCATCATCATCAGCCGCTATACGCGAGGGTATATAGTGTAAAACCTGACCAACCTGACCAACCTGACCAAAGCCGCGTTCTTGGGGCTCTAAATGCGGTTTTTCGTGGTCAGGTTTCAGTTTTAGAACCTGACCATCGGAGGGTAAAACCTGACCATCGGCGCCCGCGGGCTCCCCCGTGAGCGCTCCCGGCCGCAGGTAGAGCACCGCGCGCCGCAGCTCGCCCTCGATGGCGACGCGGAACAGGTTGGTTTCCCGGCTGGGCTCGGTGATGAGCAGTCCAGCCTCTTTCAGGCGCCTCCGAAGAATACCTGAGGAAACCGCGATGCCGTCCCCGGAGCCCATCCGCTGCGCGGCTTGGTAGCTCGCGTCGGGTTCCAGATAGATATTGCCGCTCTCGTCCACCCAGCCGACGCGAACTCCCTGCGGCTCCCAGGTGCGCCGTTCGGCCGGTCCCGTGCCGTATGTCGCGAGCCGCCAGCCCCAGCGCTCGGGTGATACGGGTGCGTTGCCGGCAGGATCCGCCAGGTGCGCCGTGCCTGACGCAATTGCGGAGTTGAGAAGCGCCAGGAATCGGTGAACGGGGTTCGCGCCCGTGTGATGGCCGGCTTGTTTCTCGGCAAGGTCGCGGAGTGCTGTCCACGCGCGGTCGTACAAATTTTCGGCCTCGGTCGCGTCCACCGCGCCACAGCTCAATGCAAAGTCCAGAGCATACCGAACGCCAACGAGCAGCTCCGCGGCGTTTGATGGGGTCCGCCGATGCTGCCCGGAGCCCGCCAGGGCGTCACGGATCGTCGCCACTTCCGAGCGTAGCCGGCCGCTGATCGCCTCATAATCGCTGGCTAACCAGCGGACATACGCCGACATGGCCGCGGCATAGGTGCCGGCCGCGCCGCGCTGCTGAATCGTGCTGAGGCAATGAAACTCCACGTCGCCGGGTGATACCTCGAGAATCAGCGCGCGTGCCCTCACGGAGTGCCCCCGGGGCAGGTCCTCGCCCGTCACGCAGAGCAGGCAGCGGGGCGCCTTCACGGGCCGGAGCGAGGCGTCCGAGGAACACCGTTGCCGCCCGGAGTGATTGCCCGCGGCGCGTATCAATCGCTCGGCCGCGGAGTGGTATCTCTGAATGTCCGCGGCAGAACCGCTCGGGGAAAAATCGTCGACGTGGAACGGCACATCTTTCAGAAGGAACGCCGCGCCCTCGAGGGAGTTCGCCGTAGAGCTCCAGCTCCCCGGTTGGTGCCGGGCGTCCATCGTCGCCCCGAAGTGCTGCAGCACGCGGGCGGCAACTTCGGTCTTGCCTGCCCCAGTCGGGCCGATCAATGCAAGCACCACGTCGCACGCCCCGAGGGGTGCGCGGTATGTTGCGGCCAACAGCGCGAACCCGAGCGCCGGCGGTCCCAGCGCGAGAAGGTCATAGATGCTCGCTCGCACCGCCTCGCGGAGCTCGGTGCCCTCGGGCGGGGCCGGCAGCGCGTACCTATCAAGCGGCGCATGTAGTCCGACCTCGATATCGTCGCGCGCCCCTTCCGCACCGATCGCGCCGCCGCCGTGTAGGAACACCCAGCCGCCTGCGACGTGCCGCCAGCCGGTATGCAGGTATCGCGTCCGCTCCGGGACCGCACCGCTCAGTAGCTGGATTGCCGCGCGTACGTGCTCATCAGCACGCGTGCCCGGGAAGATCACGGCGCCCGACCCCAGCCGTTCATGGACCCAGCGCATCGCCGCGAATTCGCGCGCCGGCAGGGTGAACGTCAGCCGCCGGCCGCCGACGTCCGCGCTGATCTCGAACGCGCGCGAAGTCTCGGCGCCATCGTCCAGCACGAGCTCGGCGGTGATGCGCGCCGAGAAATTGCAGAGCAGCCGCTCGCAATCGTCGTCGGACTCGCCAATGCCGAGTCCGCCGTTTTCGGAAACGAAATAGCCGCACGGTGCGGGCCGCGGCGCATCGCCTGCGGCCTGTTCGGTGGTCGGTGCAGGCAGAATCGCGTAGTCGGCGCCGACGTAGACGGGGGCACCTGCCGCGGCCTGGTCTGTGGCGAGGCGGCCCAGCTCGCCGGCAGCCTCCACGGTCGCACGGGCGCTTTCGAGCTTGTGCCGCAGTTCCCCGTCACTCCACGGTTCCCCGCCGGTTTTCGTCGCGTTGAATTCTTGAAGCAGGGCCCACACGTCCGCTTCCTCGAGTCCGAACCGCCAGAGGCAGCAGGCAGCCTCGTACGTCGCGCGGTGCCCGCCGCTGCCCGAAATTGCGTCGGGGAGTTTCGCCATGTAGCCGCGGGCCCGCTCCACGAGCGAGGCGCCACCAGCAACCGCTGGCTTACTCGCCCCGCGAGCCGCTCGCGTTGCCTGAGTCTGTTTCGGTGCCGCCGTGGCCACGGCCTCGAGCAGCGCCCGCGGCACCACCTGGACGGGCGCCGCTGGCGGGTAGAACACGGCCACGCGGTGCGGACGCGCAGGGGCCGCGCCGTCGCCGGGGTAATCCGTGCCCTTTCGCGAGGTCGTGCCCGCGAGTTTGGTTATGCGGGCCGCGTTGAACACCGAACGATCAACCATTACTTGCGGGGTGTCGAACCGCGAGCCCAGCCCGGCCAGCACGTCGCGCACGAGGTCGCGGGCCGCATCGTCGTTCGGCAGGTCTACGCGATACACGACGTGCCAGCCGTTGCCGCTCAGCAGCCTGAGGGGTTCGGGCCAACCATCGGCGGCCAGCTCGGCCACGATACAGTCAGCCAGGAGCCGGGCGGCCTCGATCTCGTCATCGGTCGAGCTCGTACCCGACGGGCGCACCGGGTCAAGGTCAATGAGCAGCCATCGCCGGTGGAGAATCTCCGCGTCCTGCGTAGTCTCGGTCACCGAGAATTTCAGCTTGCCCCCCGTCCGCGCGAAAACATCCGGCATCGTCGGATTAAGAGTCACGTAGATGCCGTCGGGGTCGCGGGCGCCGTCGAGGTCGATCGCCGCACGGGCCGCTTCCTCGAGGCGCGACGCGCTGAAATTCAGAGAGGCGGTGCGTCTGTAATCCGCGCCCTTGCGGGTCGGGGTTTTCGGCGCGCGGATCTCGCCAAACTCGGCAGGGTCGGGGTAGAGCGCCCGGAGGTGCGCCACGCAGTTCGCGAGGCGGGCCGCGCCGTCAGCCAGCCGCTGATCGAGGGCGGTTTGCCTGGGGGCGGGG
>CAZJTF010000274.1:0-9446 GCA_964548565.1 uncultured Planctomycetales bacterium
CCACGTTGTCCACACCGACGCCGGCCCGGGCGATGACGCGGAGTTTGCCGGGGTTCCCTAGGACTTTTGAGGTGATTTTGACGCCCGAGCGGATGATCATCCCGTCGTAGCCGCCGACGATCTCGGCGAGCTGGTCCTCGTTGAGGCCCGTCTTGACCTCGGCGCTGATGCCGGGTGCGCCGGCGATCTTCTTCATCCCCTCATCCGCAAGAGGGTCCGCGACCAGAATCTTGATCATGTGTGTGTCACCTCGAGGTGTCCTGGCTCCGTATGCCTTGGGTCGATCACCCCGGAGAGCCGCCGGGGTGTAAGGGGAATATTGTACCGAAAAGCCGGCTTCGGTCACGGGGGAGCACCGGTGAAGTGCGGAATTGAGGTCCGGCAGCTGGATCACTACAATGCCCGCGCGATTCTGCAGTTATGAATCATCTCCGGAGGCGCGGGATGCCAGGAGCTTTCGAACTTGCCTTCATCGGCGGCGGCAACATGGCGGAGGGCATCCTTGCGGCTGTCGCCAGGAATCGGGTATACGCTGTCGACAAGCTGATCGTGGCCGATCCGGTGCCGGAGCGTCGTGACGCGCTGGCAGCGCAGTTCGGCGTCGCTGTCACGGATGACAACCGGCGAGCCGTCGCTGAGAGCCGCCGGGTGATGCTGGCGGTCAAGCCGCAGAATTTCGCGGATGTCTCGGCGGGCATCGCCGGCGCGCTCACTCCCGATCACGTGTTGATCAGCATCCTGGCGGGTGTGAGCACCGCGAAAATCGAGGCCGCATTTCCCGGCCTTCAGGCTCGCGTCGTCCGCGTCATGCCGAATCTGCCCATCCGCGTCGGCGCCGGCATCGCTGGTGTCTTTTCCGGGCGTTTTGCGACCCCGCAAGACGTCGCCGACACGCGGGCGATTCTCGACGCGGGCGGCAGCACCGTACTGTTGGACGACGAGTCACTCATGGATGCAGTGACAGCCGTCTCCGGGTCCGGACCGGCTTACTTCTACGCCTTCGTCGAGGCGATCGTCGCCGGCGGCGTTGCGTGTGGCCTGAACGAGGAAGACGCCCTCAAGCTGGCGGAGTACACGTGCCTGGGTGCGGCGAAGATGATGCTCGAAACTGGTGAACCGCCGGCCGAACTCCGCCGCAAGGTGACGAGCAAGGGCGGCACGACGCAGGCGGCCATCGAGTCGATGGCTTGTGCCGGTGTCCCGGAAGCGATCCGCGAGGCCGTGAAGGCGGCTTTCCGGCGCGGCCGTGAACTGGGGAGCTGAGCGGATTGCGGATTTCGAATTGCGGATTGGGGTTTGCGGATAGCGGAGAGCGGAGAGCGGATAGCGGAGTTATCACCATGCGGACGGACACGAGAGACGCAACCGATGCGAGCCGTTGATTTCCGAGTTCCAGTTTCCGATTCGCGATCGTCGGGAGAGCGCGGCGTCCGGTGCTGCGACCGTCGGGCAGCGGCCACGGCGGGAGGCCGCCGGCGCATCTGCCTGGTGGTGCTTCTGTCCGCCTGGCTGGCCCTCGGCTGCAGCAGAGAGCCCGGGCGCTCCGGCGCCGGTTCCGACACGCAGACCACGCAGCCCTCCGGGGTTTCGACGGCGCCGTCCGACGCCTCCGGCACCTGTCGCCGCCAGCCGGTCGCGAATCCCGATTCGCTCCGCATCGCGGTCATACCAATGGGGAGTACGCACGAATTCTGGAAGGCGATCCACGCCGGCGCCGCCAAGGCCGAACTCGAGCTCAGAGGCGTGCAGGTCGTCTGGAACGCACCGCTCAAGGAGGGCGACCGCGAGGCGCAGATCAAGATCGTCGAGAACATGCTGAATGCCGGCGTGCAGGGCATCGCGCTCGCGCCGACCGACAACGTCGCGCTGCTCAATCCCGTCCGCGAGGCGACGCGCGCCGGTATCGGGGTGGTGATCGCCGATGGCGACCTGAAAGGCGAGGTCTGCGCCGACTACTGCAGCGTCGTGGCGACTGACAGCTACATCGGCGGCTGCAAAGGGGCACGACGACTTGCCCAGGTGCTCGGCGGCAGGGGAGATGTGATCCTCCTGCGCTGCGCCATCGGATTCGCGAGTACCATGCGGCGCGAGCAGGGCTTCCTCGACACCATGACGAAGGAATTCCCAGACATCCGGATCGTCTCGTCCGACCAGTACGGCGGTGCGACCGCGGAATCCGCCCAGAACAAGGCCGAAAGCCTGCTCCAGCGATTCGCGGACGTAGACGGGATCTTCTGCCCGAACGAATCGACGACATTCGGCATGCTGCGGGCGCTTCAGGGTTCCGGCCGGGCCGGCAAGGTGAAGTTCGTCGGCTTCGACAGCTCCGAAAAACTGATCGCGGCGTTACGCACGGGCGAACTCCACGGCCTCGTCCTGCAGGATCCGCTCAACATGGGATACACAGCGGTGAAAACGCTCGCCGCCTACCTGCGCGGCGAGGCGGTTCCGTCGCGTGTTGATACGGGTTCGGACGTTGCGACGCCGGAAAACATGGCGGAGCCGCGCATCGCGTCGCTGCTGTCGCCGCCGATTGACAGGTACCTGAAGTAGTTCACCACGGCAGCGTGGCGAAAGGGAGAACGGGCAAATGAGCAGAGGTGAGACGGCCTGACCGGCGGGGCGATGCCGGTCCCCTTCGTCTCCTCGTCGCTTCATCCTGCAGCGGCTTCGGCGATACCGCCTGCCGCATCATCTGGAGGAACATCGTGCCACACGCACTCTGCCTTGCCGCCGCGGAGGCGCCCTCGACACTCTTGAGCCTCTCCTGGCTCGACATGGTGATCATTGCGATCTACTTCGTGGTGGTACTGGGGATCGGCTTTTACCTGAAGAAGTTCGCCACGACCGGCGAAGACTTCTTCATGGCCGGTCGGAAGATGACCGCCTGGGTCGCCGGCCTCAGCTTCATCTCGGCCAACCTGAGCTCGCTCGAAACAATGGGCTGGTCGGCCGTCGCGTACCAGTACGGCATGCTCGGCGCCCATGCCTACCTGATCGCTTCCATCCCCGCGATTCTGTTCCTCGCGGTGGTGATGATGCCGTTCTACTACATCTGCCGCACACACTCTGTTCCAGGGTACCTGAGCCTCCGCTACGGCGAGGACTCGCGCGTGCTGGCGGGCGTCTCCTTCACGTTCATGACTGTGCTGGTGTGCGGCGTGAACATGTTCGCGATGGCCAAGATGCTCCACCTGCTGCTCGGCTGGAACATCCACGCCAGCATCTGGGCGTCGTCCATTACGGTGGCGATCTACGTGGCGCTGGGCGGCCTGCTCTCCGCCGTGCTGAACGAGGTGCTGCAGTTCTTCCTGATCTGGCTTGGCACGCTGCTGGTGCCCATTCTCGGGTTGATCGAGGCCGGCGGCTGGAGCGGGATGATGTCGCGGATCAGCGCTGAAAACCCGAACACCGACTTCACCAGCCTGTGGGCCAACATGGGCAGCGCGTCTGACAACCCCATGGGCATGCACTGGGCGGGCATGGTCTTCGGCTTCGGCCTGGCGGTGTCTTTCGGCTACTGGTGCACGGACTTCCTGCAGGTGCAGCGCGTCCTGACCGCGCGGACGCTGCGGGATGCCCAGAACGGCACGATCATCGGCGCCGCCTTCAAGATGCTGGTGCCGCTCATCGTGACGATCCCCGGCCTCCTGGGGCTGGCAATCCTGAGTGAAAAGGCCGGAATCAAGCTGCTGCCGGAAAACGAGGCGATCCTTACCGGCGGCCACAGCTACAACGATGTGCTGCCGCTCATGATGGCACGCTACCTCGGGCCGGGCCTGCTCGGCCTCGGCGTCACCGCCATGATCGCCGGCTTCATGTCCGGCATGGCGGGCAACGTCAGTGCGTTCGCGACGGTCTGGACGTATGACGTCTACCGTCCGCTGATCCGCAAGCATGCCAGCGACCAGCACTACGTTTCGATGGGGCGGTGGTGCTCGATCATCGGCGTGATCGTCGGCATCGGTACCGCCTACGCGGCCATGCTCTTCAGCAACATCCTGGTCTACCTGCAGGTGCTCGTGCTGTTCTTCATCGTGCCGCTGTTCGGCGTGGTGATCATGGGCATGCTGTGGAAGCAGGCGACGAAGCCCGCCGGCTTCTGGGCCCTCCTGCTGGGCACACTCGCCTCGATCGCGATGTTCTTCTTCGTGCACTGGTTCCCGACGGGTTACTCGAACTTCCTGCTGAAGGATTTCAAGGACGTACCGGCGCTCGCGCGTCAGCTCCAGAATCCGCAGGACCCGATCGAGCAATATGTTGCGGCACATCTCTCGCCCAAAACGACAGAACTGCTGAAGGCGTACCCGACAGCCGCGGCCGAGGCGCCGACATCCCTGTTCGGCAGGGTGGCGGCCGCGATCCGAGAAGAGGATCGCCCCACGCAGAAACTGAAGATCGTGCTGCTCGAAGACCTCAACAAGCTGCTGTCCGACCCGGCGCTGCAGGAGGCCGCGGCCGCCGCCGGGCAGCGGGCAGGCGGTGCCGCGAAGAACGAAGGCGACGCGCTGGTGAAGGCAAACCGGGCGCTGCTGGTCGACGCGTTCTCCGGGACGCTCGCCCCGATGCGCAAACTCGAGGCCACCCAGATCAATCCGCGTCATGCGGAGATCATTGCGACGTCTCCGAAGGCCCAGGACATGGCGGTGAACATGTTCAGCGCCTTCTGGTCGCTGTTGCTGACGGTCGGGACGGTCATCATGGTGAGCCTCTTCACCAAGGCCAAGCCGGATTCCGAGCTTGCCACCCTGGTGTACGGCCTGACGCCGCTGCCCGACGAAGGCCGGGTTGGGTTCTACACACGCCCGGGCTTCTGGGCGGCAGTCGTGCTGACGGTGCTGATCGCGGTCAACATTTACTTCTGGTGAGGTGGACATGACGAGCGAACACGAACACCAGGTCCCGATCTGGTTTTTCATCGGGCTTGTTTTGACGGTCTACGGCGTGCTGATCCTCGCCTACGGACTCTTCGGGCCGCCCGTCGCGGAGCGCACGGTGCAACTCGCGGAGTACCGTGCCGACGTCTGGTGGGGGGCGATCCTCCTGGTTTTCGGGCTGGTCTATACCATCAAATTCCGGCCCGGAAGGACGTGAACGCGCCCAGCCCCGATCCGATGACGGCACCCTTCGTTTCCCGCAGGGGGGCGACTGACATGTAGGGTCCAAGTCCCGCCTGCCAGGCCGAAGCCGCTTCGTCGCGGCGAACGTCCGCGGTGGTCGACCAGGTGTAGCGTCCGCCTTCCGTGGCCGACGCGCGGCGACGAAATCGCCGCCATCCTTGTCTGGAACATTCGATGCTCGCCATGCAGGTCAGAATTGCCGGTCTCGATTTCGCCATCATCGTTCTCTACTTCGTGCTGATCATCGGGCTCGGCTGCCTGGCCGGCCTGCGTCGCCGAGGCGCCGAGGGGAAGGACTATTTCCTCGCCGGCGGCAGGCTCACATGGCCGATCATTGGCCTCGCTCTGTTCTCGACGAACATCTCGACCATTCACCTCGTCAGCCAGGCTCAGACCGGCTATGACACGGGCCTGGCGTACGGCAACTTCGAGTGGATGGCCCCGTTTACACTGGTATGCCTTTCGCTCTTCTTCGCGCCGTTTTACATCCGTTCAAAAGTGGCAACCCTTCCCGACTTTCTCGAGAAACGCTACAGCCGCGCGGCACGAAACTGGCTCGCCCTCCTCTCGATCATCTCGGCCATATTCATCCACATTGGTTTCTCCCTGTATACCGGGGCCGTCGTGCTGGAGGGACTCTTCGGGGTCCCACGGATGCACAGCATCATCGGCGTGTCGCTTCTGACGGGTCTGTACACCATCGTCGGCGGCCTGCTGGCCGTCGTGCTGACCGAAAGTATCCAGACGATCATCCTGCTGGCCGGGGCGATCTGCATCACGATGTTTGGACTGGTCCGCGTCGGCGGATGGTCGGGGATGGCCGGCAGCGTCGATCCGAGCATGCTCACGGTCCTGCGCACGGCGCAGGAATTGCCCGAACTGCCCTGGTACTCTGTATTTCTCGGCTACCCCGTCATCGGCCTGTGGTACTGGTGCGCCGACCAGACGATCGTGCAGCGCGTGCTCGGCGCGAAGAGCGAGAACCACGCCCGCGTCGGACCGCTGTTCGCCGGATTCATCAAGATCCTGCCGGTGTTTATCTTCGTCATGCCGGGAACGATCGCCCTTGCCCTTATCCACCAGGGCAAAATGTCCCCGCTGCCGGTCAAAGTGACCAGCCAGGCCACGACCGCGGAGACGCTCGCTACGCTTTCGCCCGAAGATCAGCGGATTCTGGAAGTGGTCCGGTCGGGCGGTTCCGATTCGTCCGCGGCCGTCGGATTGCAGGACATTTCAAAGCAGTCGGGCCTGGATCCGCAGGTCGTCGCGGCATCCACACGCAAGCTGGCGGAAGCCGGCGTGGTGCGCGTGCGGTCGGAAGATGTATACGCCCACATGATTGTGGAACTCCTCCCCGTCGGGCTCAAAGGTGTCGTTGCGGCGGCACTCCTCGCCGCTCTCATGAGCACGGTCTCCGGCGCGCTGAATTCGATTGCGACGCTCTTCTGCTACGACATCTACAAGCAGTTCCGCCCGGACGTTCCGGATCACCGCCTCGTCCGGCTCGGGCAGGTCGTCACGTTCCTCGCCATGATCGTGGCGATCGCCTGGACGCCTGCCATCGCTCACTACGAGAGCATCTACAAGGGCTCAAACACGCTGATCTGCTACATCGCGCCCCCGATCACCGCCGTGTTCCTCTGGGGCGTGTTCTGGCGACGGGCCTCCTCGGCAGGCGCCCTGGCAACGTTGATCGCCGGCTCCGTCCTGGGCTTCATCACGTTCTGGCTCGATTGGTTCCACAAGGAGATCGGCTGGCCCATCTCGTTCATGATGGCAGCCTTCTACCTGTTCGTTGTCTGCTCCGCCGTGATGGTGATCGCGTCGATCCGACGCCCGGACCCACCCTCCGTTGAGCGAGACGCTCTCTGCTGGAGCTCACCACTCGAGGCGCTGCGCGGCGAGGCCTGGCGCGGGATCGGCAACTACAAGCTGCTTGCCGGCCTCCTCGTTGCGATCATGGTCGCGCTGTATATCATCTTTGCCTGATAACCTCCGTCGCCGAGGGCGATGCGGGGCCTGAAGCGGGATCCGTCTGCCCTCGGGCAGCGCCACCGGGTGTCGATATGAGATGCATGCTTCTGCTCGCATGGGCCGCGTTCTTCGCGCTGCCCGGTTGCGACAAAACGGACTCCGCCGCGACCGACCGCGGCTCCGTGGCGACGACGCAGTCAGCCTCCCCCGGCGCTCCGCTCAAAATCGCCGTCGTGCCCAAGAGCGTGATGCGCGAATTCTGGAAAGCCGTTCACGCGGGCGCGGCCAGGGCGGAGGCTGAACTTGAGGGCGTGCAGATCATCTGGAAGGGGCCGCTCAACGAAAACGACCGTGCCCACCAGATCAACGTGGTGGAAGACTTCATCAACGCCGGAGTCTCGGGTGTTGTCCTCGCTCCGCTCGACCGGACCGCACTCGCCGGCATCGTCGGCGAGGCTCGCAAGGCACAGATTCCGACCGTCATCATCGACTCGGATCTCGACGGCCAACCCGGCACCGATTTCGTCAGCTTCGTCGCGACCGACAACGCCGCGGGGGGTGCTAAAGCGGCGCGCCACCTCGGGCGGCTGATCGGTGGCAAGGGAAATGTCCTGCTGATGCGTCACGTGCAGGGATCGGCCAGTACCCATGCCCGCGAGGAGGGTTTCCTCGCGACGCTCGCGAAGGAATTCCCCGACGTGCGCGTCGTTTCGTCCGACCAGTACGCAGGCGCGACCCAGGAAGCGGCCATCGCCAAGGCGGAAAGCCTCCTGAGCCGCTTTCCCGATCTGGACGGCATCTTCTGCCCGAACGATACGAGCGCGTTCGGAATGCTCCGCGCGCTTCAGCAGGCCAGCCGGGCCGGCAAGGTGAAATTCGTCGGTTTCGACGCGATCCCGCAGTTCATTGACGCCATGAAGAAGGGCGAGATGCACGGGTTTGTCGTGCAGGACCCCTTCAACATGGGCTACCAGTCGGTCAAGGCGATAGTGAGTCATCTACGCGGCCAAAAGGTGCCGGATCGCATCGATACCGGCAGTGAGGTCGTCACGCCGGAGAATCTGGACGACCCGCGTATCAGGGAACTGCTGTCGCCTCCCGTCGAGAAGTATGTTCGGTGACGTGCGAAGTGAGAGGTGAGAAGTGACAAGCTGGTGCCGCGGCCTCTGCCTGTTCCTGGTGATCTTCCCGGTTGCATCTGGCTGCAGCAGGGACGAAAAATCCGGCTCCCCGGCAGCCTCGCAGCCGGCCTCCCAGGCGGCCGGAAACCTGCTGAAGATCGCCGTCATCCCCAAAGCCACGAACCACGAGTACTGGAAGGCCGTCCACGCCGGCGCACTCAAGGCCGAACACGAGCTCAAAGGTGTGCAGGTCATCTGGAAGGGCCCGCCGCGCGAGGACGACCGCGAAGGCCAGATCAGCGTGGTGGAGAATTTCACCAATGCCGGTGTGGCCGGAATGTGCGTCGCCGCGCTCGATGACGCCGCGCTGCTCAAGCCGATCCAGGCGGCCATGCAGGCGGGGATCTGGGTCGTCATGATGGATTCCGGCATCCGTGGTGAGCCCGGCAAGGACTACGTCAGCTTCGTCGCCACCGACAATGTTGCGGCCGGGCGCAAAGCCGCGCACCGAATGGGCGAAATCCTCGTCGGCAAGGGGAAAGTCATCGTGCTCCGATACCAGGTGGGCTCCGGCAGCACGACCGATCGCGAGGAGGGCTTCCTCTCCGAGCTGAAGTCGCTCTTTCCCGATATCGAAGTCGTGTCATCCGACCAGTACGCCGGCGCGACGACGGAGTCTGCCTTCGCCAAGATGGAAAACCTGCTCGGGCGGTTCCACGACGTGGACGGCGTCTTTGCCCCCTGTGAACCCGCCGTCTTCGGGGCCCTTCGCGCTCTGCAGGGCGCCGGCCTGGCCGGGAAGGTCAAGTTGGTGGGATTCGACCGCTCGGAGAAGCTGACCGCCGCCATGAAAGAGGGCGAGGTCCACGGCCTCGTTCTGCAGGATCCCATGAATATCGGCTACCTGGCCGTCAAGACACTTGTCTCCTACCTGCACGGTGAGGCGGTCCTCGCACGCATCGATACCGGCAGCACCGTCGCCACGCCTGAGAACATGAACGAGCCCGCCATGCAGGAGCTGCTCGACCCGCCGATCGAGAAATACCTGCGGTGAGTTGAGAATTGAGAGTTGAGAATTGAGAATTGCAGCGCCCGCTGATGCTTCCGCGTCTTGGGTGGTTATCCGCCGGTTGCATAAAAAGGTGAACCGCCAGAATGTAGCGGCCGGGCTCCGTACCAATGCCGTCCGGCATCGGTACGGCGTTTGGGCTGCCGCGCTCGGCCGCAGCTG
>CAZJTF010000275.1:0-9444 GCA_964548565.1 uncultured Planctomycetales bacterium
CGCCCCGGCTTCTCGCGCAGCACGATCTCGACGTCGTAGCCGAGGGCCTGCACGATCTTCAGGAACGAATCCAAGCGGACCCGGCCGACCCGCTCAGGGTCGTTGATCAGCCCCTCCTTGCCCTCGGTGGTGCCGACGTAGCCCTTGAAGAAGTGGTTCACCGCGTTGATCGTCAGGCCCGATTCTTTAGCCACGCGATAGGCCGAGACGCCGCCCCGCTTGCGCCGGGCGAGCACGTCAGCGACCAGGCTTTCCACGGTGTGGGGCTTGGCGGGGACGACAACGCTTTTCAGTTCCGCGTCGTAATGCGTCTCGCTGCAGTTCATGACCGGTTTATACTGCATTTTAACAGCTAAGTCCAACGGCCACGGCTCGAGGGTCGGCAGCGTGTCCCGGAGCTCAACTTCTCGGGTCGAGACTCACGACGTCATCGCCGCCCGGGCCATGTTCCGCACCCTTCGACTGCGCTGCCTCGCAGCGCGCAGTCCCTTGACACAGCGGCCTCTCATCCGGAAAATACTCGCCTGACGTGGGTCGTCCGGACGGTGAATCGCCGCGACCAGCAGGTGATCAGGGCCAAGGCAAAAACGCCGTAAGTCCTTGTCGGGTAGGTAGCTCAGTTGGTAGAGCAATGGACTGAAAATCCATGTGTCGCCGGTTCAACTCCGGCCCTACCCAGTCTCCCTTGATCGTGATGGTGGCTCACTGACCGCTCCGATGGTTTGGCGCGCGCAGATCCATGTGCGTTGGGTCGCGCAGCGACGCAATCGCCTGGGCGGTGGTGCGGGATCAGTGGCGGAGTGCCGGTCTACCGGCGGGCCAGGCGGCTGACCTCTGTGCCGGCGGCGTCGTACACGACCACTTCCATCGGCATCTGGCCGACGGCGTGGGTCGAGCACGACAGGCAGGGGTCGTACGCGCGGATGGCCGCCTCGATGCGGTTCAGTGAGCCTTCCCGAACCGGTTCGCCGTCGATCGATGCTTTGGCGACCTCCTCGACGGCCTTGCTCATGGCGTAGTTGTTGTTGCCGGTCGCGACGATCAGGTTCACCTTCTCGAGCTGACCGTTTTCATCCACCCAGTAGTGGTGCCAGAGGGTGCCGCGGGGGGCCTCGATGACGCCGACGCCTTCACGGTTCGTGACCGGGGCGACGACGCGCAGGTCGCGCGAGAGCACTTCCGGGTCCTCGAGGATTTGGATCGCGCGCTCGACGGCGTAGAGATCCTCGATCAGGCGGGCATAGTGGTAATACAGCGTGCCTTCCACGGTCTTGCCGCCGCGGAGCCGGCGGAACGCCTCGAACTCCTGCTGGGCGAGCGGGGTGGCGATGCGATCGGAGGCGTTGAGGCGCCCGAGCGGGCCCACGCGGTATACGCCGTTCGGCCAGCCGAGATTCCTGTAGTACGGAAACTTGAGGTACGACCAGCTCTCGACGTGCTCGGCGATGTAATCGAGATAGCGGCGGCCGTCGAAGCGATCGATCTGCCGGCGGTCCTTGTCGACGAGCCGGACGTTGCCTTCGTAGAGGGCGAGCGCGTCATCGGCATCCACCAGGCCGAGATAGCCGGTGGGGAAGACCGCAAACGTATCCAGCTCCTGCTGGTTCTTCTCCATCCAGCCCTTCATGATCGCGAGGCCGTCCTGCACGAGGGGAATCATGTCGCGGGCTTCGCGGAGCATGGTATCGCGATCCGCCACCGCGAGGGCCTTGTTGACGCCCCCGGGCACGGCGAAGTTCGGGTGGATACGTCGATCACCGAGGCGCGCGATTATCTCCTGGCCGAACTTGCGAAGGCGGACCGCCTTAAGGGCGAGCTGCGGGTCGGCGCCGATGATGCCGACCACGTTGCGGATCGCAGGGTCCGCGTCGAAGCCCAGGAGCAGGTCCGGGCCGGCCAGCTCGAAGAAGTGCATCGAGTGCGACTGGATGATCTGCCCCATGTGCATCAATTCGCGTAGCAGGGCGGCGGGGCGGGGGGGCTCGACGCCGAGGATCGCGTCGCACGCCTTGGCCGAGGCCAGATGGTGGCTCACCGGGCAGATGCCGCAGATGCGTTCGGTGATGAGCGGCATTTCGTAGAACAGGCGACCTTCGCAGAACTTCTCGAAGCCGCGAAATTCGTTGACGTGGAGCCGGGCCTTCTCGACCTTGCCGCGGTCGTCGAGGTGAACGGTGACTTTCGCGTGGCCTTCGATCCGCGTCACGGGTTCGATCGTGATGGTGCGGCTCATCGGATTCTCCCGGGTGTTCTTCGGTCGCTACGGTGGCGGCCGCTACGAGTCCTGATTTCGGTCGCCACGGGGGCGTACGCATCCTGGTGACGAGTGCATCGCAGGCGGCACCGGCGGCACATCAGTGCCAGTCGAGGTTCTTGCCGGTGAGCTCGGGCTTGCGGCCCTCGACCAGTTCCTTCAACGCAAAGTAGATCGCGTCCGGCGGCGGAGGACAGCCCGGCAGGTGAACGTCGACCTGCACGACCTGGTCCAGCGGCCGGGTTTCCTGCACGACCGCGAGCTCAGGGTCGTCGGGAATCTTGCCGTCGACAGTGCTCTCGCTGTCGACGTATGCCCGCCGCAGTGCGTCGTCCTTGTTGAACTGGTTGCGCATCGCGGGGACGCCGCCGAACACAGCGCAGTCGCCGAGCGCGACAAGGGTTTTGCACCGCGAGCGCATCATTTTGGCCGTCGCCTCTGTGGCGGAGTTGTTGACCGCCCCCTCGAGGATCCCGACGTCGACGCCGCCCTCCGGCGGGTGCTTCAGGTCGGTGATGGGCGTCGAGGTCAGCGATGCGTGGTTGATCAACTCGACCAGTCGCTCATCAATGTCCAGGAAGGACATGTGACAGCCGGCGCACCCGGTCAGCCAGTCGCTCGCGACAGTGACTTTCTTGGCCATGAATCTGCTCCCCGGCCCTTAGCCGGCCAGACTGATTTCCGCGATCTGTTCCTGGGAAAGCGTGCAACCCATCTGCGAGGCGAGCCGCAGGAGCGTTTCGCAATTCGAGTGGACCGAGTCCGGCGCCTGCAACAGCGGCTGGATCGGCCGGCTGCGCCCCTCGAGATTGATGACGTGCCCTTTCTGCTCGGCCCAGATCGGAGCGGGCAGCACGACGTCCGCTTCGTTCGTCCAGCGCGACCGATAGGCCGCCTGGATCACGGTAAACTGCCGCTTCGGCACGGGGTGACCATCGGGGAGCTCGTCCCCGAGGAGCACGTAGACGGCGTCCCCCTTGACGGTCCGCGTCTGCAGCCCGAGGCGGGCGGCCCCGGCGGCGTTCGTTCCGTTGACGAGCGGCAGGAATCGCACCTTGCGGGGCATGCCGCGCAGCGCCGCGTACACCGTGGTGCTGAGCCCGTCGCCATACAGCACGATCGGGCGCTGCGCGGATTCGACCGCCTGCTTGAGCTGCACGACGCCGTCGATCCCGAGGTGGTAGGTCTTCATCAGGTGTTCGAAGGGCGACTGCCCGGCGTGCGAGATGTCCTCGAGGTGCAGGAGCACGTGGGCGAAGGGGTCGAGATCCGTCGGCTTGTCGTTCACCACGAAGAGCCGCGCACCGCGATCCCACGCCTGCCGGATGAGCGACCCGAGTACCTTCTGCTCGCGGAGCGGGTCGCCGCCAATGACGACAATGCAGTCTGCGCCGGGTAGATCACTCAGGGCGGCCATCGTTCCGATATCCAGCGGCGGAACTTCGCCCGAGAGCAGGCCCACCTCGTCGCTGCGGAGCGCCTCCTGGAAGAAGAACGCGAACGCGGCCAGCGACTCGCTCGTCATGCGGGGCGAGGCGAGGCCGCAGACCAGGCCGGCCTGCCGGAAGTGCGAGGCGACCACGCTCAGAGCGATGTCCCAGCGGGTCTCGACCTGTTTGCCGTTCTGGCGGACGAGCGGCCTCAGGATGCGGTCCGGCCTGGGCTCGACGGTTTCAAAGCGCCCGATCGAGCAGAGGAGGCCGCCGCCCGGGCCGCTCCAGTCGCTCTCGACGCGGAGCAGCTGGTTGTCGCGCGTGATCACCTCGGCCGAGCAGGCGACGGCACAGCCGATGCACACCCCCGGCGTCCGCTGCACATTGCTGGCGTTGCCCATGTAGGCGCTGCGACGGTCCATCAGGGCGCCGGTCGGGCAGACTTCGAGGCACGTTCCGCACGAGATGCACGACGATTCGCCGAACGGGAGGTTGTCGTCAGCGCAGATCATGCTGCGGGTGCCGCGCTGGCCGACGCCGAGCGTGTGATTCGCCGCGATCGCACTGCACGCGCGGACGCACCGGCGGCAGAGAATGCACCGGCTGTGGTCCATCACGAAGTATTTGCGGGTGGCGTCGAGCGGCCACGATTTGGCGTAGTTGGGGGCAAACTCCCAGAAGTTGAGGTTGTACTTGTAGCCGAGCCGCTGCAGCTCACAGTCGGTGCTCTCGACGGTGCCGCTCATCGGGCAGTACATGCAGTAGTGGCTTCGTTCCGAAAAGAGCATCTGCAGGGCGAAGACGCGCCCGTTCACGACCTTCTCCGACTCGGTGTGGATGACCAGCCCGTCGGAGACCGGGAACGTGCAGGCGGGCTGGAGGGTCCGCTGTTTCTCGATTTCGACGAGGCACACGCGGCACGAGCCCTCCGGTCGCAGGTGCGGATGATTGCAGAGCGAGGGGATCGTCACGCCCGCGGCTGCCGCGGCCTGGAGCACGGTCTGGCCCGGCCGCGCCTGGACGGGACGACCGTTGATGGTGATGTTGACGGAAGGCGAATCGCTCATAATCTGCTCCGCCGGTCTGGCTGGCTGTCAGCTCCTGGTGTCCTCTCAGTTCGTCGCATTTCCGATCGTGGCGAGCCACTCCGTGTCGCAGCGCAGGCAGCGTTTCGCCTCTTCGATCGCGGTGTTCTTGTCGTAGCCGAGCTCCACCTCGCAGAAATTGCGTTCGCGCTCGGCGAGCGGAAGCTTCGGCGCGGTCGCGCGGTGGGCGTCTGCGTACTCTTCGAGTTGATGCTCGATGGGCAGGTCGTGCCGCCCCGTGGTGAACTGGGCCGGCTTCATCTGGCCCGTTCGCAGCCAGCAGTCGACGGAGGCTGCCACCTGGTTGCCCTGGGCGACGGCCTGCACGATCGTAGCCGGCCCGCTGACCGCGTCGCCGGCGGCGAATACGACCGGGCGGCTGGTCACCATGGCCTCGCTGACGACGAACGTCTGCGAACGGGACGTCTGGATCCTGCCGTCGGTCATCCAGTCGAGGTCGGGGGTCTGGCCGATCGCGGGGATCAGGTAATCGAGAGGCAGCGTGTAGACCTCCGACTCGATGGGGCGCGGCTTGCGGCGGGCCGAGTTATCGAATTCCGCGAGGCGCTGCCGCTGCAGCTTCACGCCGGTGACGTGGTCGTCGCCGAGCACCTCGATCGGGTTGACGAGCGTGTGGATTCGCACACCCTCGTGCAGGGCGGCCTCGATCTCCTCCGGCAGGTGTGTCGCGGGCATGTCGTCGCCCGTCCGGCGGTACATCACGTGGACTTCGCGTGCGCCCAGACGCAGGGCCACGCGAGCGGTGTCAATCGCGACATCACCGCCGCCGACGATCCCGACGCGCTTGTCCTTCATGTCGGGGACGTTGCCCCTCGGCTCGCCGCCGGTGAGCGGGGCGTTCCATTCGTAGGCTACTTCCCGCAGGAACTCGACGCCGTAGATTACGCCATTCTTGTCCTCGCCGGGAATCCCCATCCGGCGGCTGCGGTGCGCGCCGATAGCCAGAACCACGGCGTGGCAGCCGTGCGTGTCGAACAGGTCGTCGAGCGTGAAATCCCGCCCGAGGGCGGTATTGCAGACGATGTCGACGCCGGCGCGCCGGATGTTGTCGATCTCGGCGTATAGCGGGCCGCGGGGCAGGCGATACTCGGGGATGGCCCAGCTGAGCATGCCCCCGGGGGTCGGCAGTTGCTCGTAGACCGTCACCTTGTAGCCCATCTGGGCCAGGCGGAGAGCGGCGGTAAGGCCCGCGGGTCCGGAGCCGATGACGGCTACCTTCTTTTTACTGTTGTCCTGGCGCTGCTCGGGCGTGCCAATCGGCGGCGGGGTCCAGGGCCTGGACATCTCGTGGTCGGCCATCTGACGCTTGACCAGGCGGATGGCGATGGGTTCGTCGATTTCGCCGCGGCGGCACTTGGTTTCGCAGAACGCCGGGCAGGCGCGACCGCAGATCAGGGCGAACGGGTTCCGCTCGCGATGGATCGCCAGGCCTTCCTCGAATCGTCCCTGGGCGACCATCGCCAGGTAAGCGGGCGTGTCCACGCCGGCGGGGCAGGTGTTGATGCACCGGGCCCGCACGAGCGGCTTGCACTGGCCCGCCCGGCAGATCTTCTCGTCGATATGCTCGATGAACTCGCGCTCGAAGAACCGCAGGGCCGCCATGATCGGCCCCGGCGTCCGCTGGCCGAGGCCGCAGAGTGACGAGGCCATGACGTTTTCCGAGAGCTTGCGGATGATGTCGAGGTCCTTGCGACTGCCGTGGCCGTCCGCGATCCGCGTGAGCGCCTCGAGCAGGCGCTGACCGCCGATGCGGCAGGGCACGCACTTGCCGCACGACTCCGCGGCGGCGAACTGCAGGAAGTACTTGGCGAATTCGACCATGCACGTGTCGTCATCGATGACGATCATGCCGCCCGAACCCATCACTGCGCCGGCTTCCTGGAGCGAGTCGAAATCCACCGGCGTGTTCAGGCACGAGGCCGGGATGCAGCCGCCGAGCGGACCTCCCGTCTGCACGGCCTTGAACGGCTTGTTCTTCGGGATGCCGCCGCCGACATCGAAGATGATGTCGCCGAGAGGGATGCCCATCGGGACCTCGATGAGGCCCGTGTTGTTGATCTTGCCGGTGAGGGCGAAGATGGCGGTGCCGGGCGACTTCGGGCTGCCGATCGAGCTGAACCACTTCGCCCCGTTCAGGAGGATCTGGGGCGTCATGGCGTAGCTTTTGACGTTGTTGATGTTCGTCGGCTGGCCCCAGAGCCCGCTCACCACCGGGAAAGGCGGGCGGGGGCGCGGTTCGCCGCGACGACCCTCGATCGAGGCGAGCAGGGCGGTCTCCTCGCCGCACACGAAGGCTCCGGCACCCTCCTTCAGGTGGATCTCGAAGGAAAAGTCGCTGCCGAGGATGTTCTGGCCCAGCAGGCCGTACTCGTGCGCCTGGGCGATCGCGTTTTCCAGTCGCGCGATGGCCAGCGGGTACTCCTCGCGGCAGTAAATGAAACCCTGGGACGCGCCGATGGCGCGGGCGGCAATGGCCATGCCCTCGATGACGCTGTGCGGATCGCTTTCGAGGATCGAGCGGTCCATGAACGCGCCGGGGTCGCCTTCGTCAGCGTTGCAGACGACGTACTTGGGAAAGCCGGAGGCCCGGCGGCAGAATTCCCACTTCTGGCCCGTGAGGAAGCCCGCGCCGCCGCGCCCACGGAGGCCGGATTCCTTCACTTCGCGGATCACGTCCTCCGGCGACATCTCGGCGAGCACCTTGCCGAGCCCGCGGTAGCCGTTGCGGGCGATGTACTCGTCAATACTCTCGGGATCGATGATGCCGCAGTTGTGCAGCGCGATGCGGACCTGCTTGCTAAAGAACGGAATGTCCCGGAAGCCGGGGATGGACTGGATTTCCAGCGGTTCGACGTAGAGCAGGCGTTTGACGACGTCCCCCTCCACCAGCGTCTCGCCCACGATCTCGGCTGCGTCCTCGGGGCGGACGCCGCAGTACAGGACTGCCTGGGGGGACACGCTGACCGTCGCGCCGAGCGTGCAAAGGCCGCGGCAGCGTCCGCGCGTCACCAGGACGCGCGCATCGAGATTGCGTCGCGAGACCTCCGTCTGCAATGCCTGGCGGATCGGCTCCGGATCAATACCGCAGCAACTCTGGCCGCCGGACACGATCAACTCTGTTCGGGGCGGGATGTCGCGGATGGTTGCTGTCACAGGGCTCGTTTCGAAAGCATTCATGGTGCAACTCGCGGTAGTTCCTGCAGTCCTGGATCACTCGACCGGCATTCGGCAGATCACCCACTCCGTTACCGGTTTGCCCTTCATGAGATGCTGCTCGATGAGCCGGGGCACCATCTCGGGCTGAATGTTGGCGTAGAGAATGTGCGGACCGCCCGCCTGCTGAATGTCCACCAGCGGTTCCTTGGCGCACATGCCGATGCAGCCCACGCCGCCGACGTACGCGTCGATCTGGCGTTTTGTCAGTTCGGCACGGATAGCGTCCATCGTCTCGCGGGCGCCGGCGGCAATTCCGCAGGTGCCCATCCCGATGACGATGGAGGTCCCCGTGTTGTTGCGCATCCGGAGGGCCTGGCGGGTCTCCTCGCGCAAACGCGTGAGGTCCTGGACGGATTTCAACTTTGGCATGGCGTCACCTCACTCCACGCTCTTGATCTTCTCGACCAGCGCGTCGGCACCGAGCCGGCCGTAGACCTTCTCGTCGACCGTCGCCACCGGGGCGAGACCGCACGAGCCGAGGCAGTAGACGATCTCGAAGGTGTACTTGTAGTCAGCGGATGTCGCGCCGGGCCCGACCCCCAGCGCCTTCTCGATGCCCTCGATGTTCTTCGGGGCGCCGCGCACATGGCAGGCCGTCCCGTCGCACACGCGGATCAGGTGCCGCCCGCGGCGCTTCAGATGGAACTGCGCGTAGAACGTCGCCACCCCGTAGAGTTGTGTCAGCGGGATGTTCGTTTTGACGGCGATCTGGCGGAGGACGGCCTTCGGCAGGTAGCCGTAAGCATCCTGAGCCCGCTGGAGGATCGGGATGACCGCACCGCGCATGCCCTTGAATTCCTCGAGGATCCGGTCGAGGCGGGTGAGGTCGATCGGCGGTTCGTCTGCAGGCGTGCAGACCGGCGCCGCCGCAGGGGACTGCGCTACCATGCTTGCACCTCCAGGGGCTGCAACTCAGTTGATGTGGGGTTGGGTCGAAGTCGGAACGGAGCCGCGGCGGGGCGGCCTCCCGAGTCTGCGCCGACATTCACACAGTGCGGCAGTACGACCTGCCGCGGGACTCGGGGGTACATCCAGCACTCCTCTGCGGCTGCCTCCCCGGCCCGAACAGCCGGGCAGGAAGGCAGACACGCCCCAACAGCGCACCCGGCGTCACCTGCACCGGGCCTGGCACGAATGTTGGCTGTCGTCCGAGGAGCGGACGCACTCCCAACTTCAGGCCGTCGCGCGTGCTCGCACGAGAGCAATTCCTGTGAAATATATCACAAACTCTGCGGCAGGCAAGGGAGTCAGTGAAGAATTTCACGAAATCCCGACATCTTATTCTAAACTGCTGCGAGTCAATGAATTAAACGCGCCTCTCAATCGAGACACTCGGGCCCGGTGAGGGGGAGAACGTCCCCTAAGCAGCGCTGCAGCAGGCCGAAGTCGTCGGGATCCACGTCTCCATCACCGTCGAGGTCGCCAAGATCCGGAT
>CAZJTF010000276.1:0-9410 GCA_964548565.1 uncultured Planctomycetales bacterium
TCCGTCCGGCCGCGTGCCGCTGTCCGGATAAACCCAGTCGAACCGCTCCCACCCTTCGTTGCAGAACTCGAAGGGCGTCACGGCAAATACTTCGGGCCACTTCGACCAGTAATCGCGGAAGGCCCGCACGATGTAGTCCGCGCGGTTGTACTCGTCCATGATCGGGTGGCCCTCGGCCTGCGTGAAGACGCTGTTGCCCAGGTCGTACCCGGTCTCGCTCAGGACGACCTTCACGTCCGGGCGCCCGAATTTCGCCAGCTCCGCGAGTTCGAGGAGGTATGAATCGATCGTCAGGCCCGAGTCGGGCGGCACGCGCCTGTCGTGGTGGTTGAATGACGGCGGGCGGTTCTGTGGATAGGGGTGAACCGAGTAGTAATCAAAGCACCGGACGTACTCAGGGTTTGCTTCGCAGAGCCGGCGGGCCCAGTCGGGGCTCGTGGCGAGGCCACCATTCAGAATCTTGATCCGCTCATCGCCAATCTGCCGGATCGCCGCCGCAACCTGCACGCAGAAGGCGGCATACTCGGCGGGATCGGATCGGCCGGACCACTCCACGTCCAGGTTCGGCTCATTCCAGATCTCGATATACAGCGGGCACAGGTTGCTCCGGGGCAGGCCGGCAACCACCCCGGCGACCGCCCGGGCCAATGAGCTGTAGTCACCCGGATGGTCCGCCTCGGGTTTCATCCACCGCCCGCTCTCGAAGCGTCCGCCGAGCCGCAACAGCGGGATCAGCTCGAGCTCATAACAGCGATTCACATAATCGATCCAACCCTGCGGAGTCGTACCGCGGTTTCGGTCCAGGTTCGCAAAGAGCGTCTTGGCGAATCCCCGCCGCCCCACCAGGTGCCGAGCCCACCGCAGATGCTTGTCGCCGCGTGTTCCCGGCTTCCCGTCGTCCACCAGCAGGTGGGCCCCATAGAAGTTGTGCGGGGCGGCGTAAGAGGAATTCCGCTGCGGCGGCGCCGACTGCCCCGCAGCGGACCCGGCGTGCCAGGCTGAAAACAAAAGGATCGTCACGGACGCCACGCGCATGATTGAACCTCCACAATCACGCTACTGCCTTTTGAGCGGACGATCCATGGCTGCAGCGTGCACGCGGCCCCGCAAGACCTCAAATGTTGTGCACCCCGCCGGCTCGCAAAAGTCCGCATTGTGTGCGCTTCCGGGAATAGTATGAAACATGAAAGCACTGGTCGTTTATCCCGGCCGGGAAAACTCGGCGGAACTGCAGGACGTGCCGGAGCCGGACCCGCGCGAGGGCAGCGTCCTGGTGCAGGGGCTGGCGCTCGGCGTGTGCGGCACTGACCGTGAGATCGTGGAGGGCAAGTACGGCCAGGCGCCTCCCGGCTCGGACTTCCTGGTCCTTGGTCACGAATCACTCGGGCGCGTCATCGAGGCTCCCGACGGCAGCGGCCTTTCGCCGGGGGACCTGGTCGCCGGCATCGTGCGTCGCCCGGACCCTGTCCCATGCCCCAGTTGCGCCATCGGCGAATGGGACATGTGCCGCAACGGCCTGTATACGGAGCACGGCATCAAGCAACTGCACGGCTTCTGCGCCGAGCGGTTTCGGCTCCAGCCCGGTCACGTCGTCCGACTGGAGCCGCGCCTCGCCTCCGTGGGAATGCTGCTCGAGCCGGCCTCCATCCTGGCCAAGGCATGGGAGCAGATTGAGCGGATCGGTCGGCGCGCGCTCTGGGAGCCGCGGCGCGTGCTCGTCACCGGCGCCGGACCTGTCGGGCTGCTCGCTGCGCTGATGGGCAGGCAGCGCGGCCTGGAAGTACACGTGCTCGATCTCGTGACGGAAGGTCCGAAACCGCAACTCGTGCGGGACCTCGGTGGTGTGTACCACGTCGGCAATGTCGCGGACGCCTGCAGCGGCGCCGACATCGTGGTCGAGTGCACGGGCGTCGGATCGCTGGTACTCGAGGCGATGCGTTGCACCGCACCGACGGGCATCACCTGCCTGACGGGGATTTCGTCGGGCGCACGCAAGATCTCTCTCGACGCCGAGGCGCTCAACCGTGACATGGTGCTCGAAAACGACGTCGTCTTCGGCACCGTGAATGCAAACCGCCGGCACTACGAACTGGCGGCCACCGCATTGGCCGCAGCCGACCCCGCATGGCTCGAGCGTCTCATCACGCGAAGAGTCCCGCTGAATCGCTGGCGGGAAGCCCTCGAACGTCGCCGGACTGATGTGAAAAACGTGATCGATCTGACAACAACCTGATTTTTGATGAGCGAAGTTCATGGCCCTGCGGATCGAAGAATATGCGATGATCAGCGACTGCCAGACGGCCGCCCTGGTCGGCACGGACGGGTCGATCGACTGGCTCTGCCTGCCAAGGTTCGATTCGGGGGCGTGTTTCGCCGCCCTGTTGGGAGGTCCCGACAACGGGCGTTGGCAAATTGCCCCAAAAGGCGACGTGCAAGCGGTCCATCGGCACTACCGGCCGGGCACGCTCGTCCTGGAGACGGAATTCAAGACGGATGATGGGACGGCTGCGCTGATCGACGTCATGCCGCCGCGAACCGCCGCCCCGGATCTCGTGCGGATCGTGGAGGGCCGCGGCGGACGTGTCCGCATGCGAATGGAACTCGTGATCCGCTTCGACTACGGCTCCATTGTGCCGTGGGTGCGGAAACTCGACCATGGGACGGGTATTCGTGCCATCGCAGGCCCTGACACGCTGTACATTCACGCGCCGATCGAGCTCCATGGGGAAGACCTGAGGACGGTGGCCGAGTTCGACGTCGCGGAAGGCCAGCGGGTCGCGTTCGAACTCACGTGGACACAAACGCACGAGCCCGAGCCGGAGGAACGCGATCCGGAGAAGACGCTCGTCGACGCCGAGCAGTGGTGGTGCGACTGGTCCCGTCAGTGCCGTTACCAGGGCGACTGGCGAGAGGCCGTGCTGCGTTCGCTGATCACTTTGAAGGGCCTCACCTATGCGCCGACAGGCGGCATCATCGCGGCTGCCACGACATCCCTGCCGGAGCAGCTCGGGGGCGTGCGGAACTGGGACTATCGCTACTGCTGGCTGCGCGACGCGACCTTCACGCTCCTGGCCCTCAAGGTCGGCGGATATCTCGAGGAGGCGCGGGCCTGGCGGACGTGGCTGGTCAATGCGGTGGCGGGCACGCCCGATCGCCTGCAGATCATGTACGGCGTCGGTGGTGAGCGTCGCCTGATCGAACTCGAGCTGCCGTGGTTGACCGGCTATGAGAATTCTCGCCCCGTACGGATCGGTAACCTCGCGTACCAGCAGCACCAGCTCGACGTTTACGGCGAGGTCATGGACGTGCTGCACCAGGCGCGAAAGCTCGGCCTGCCACCCAGCGAAGACGCGTGGCGTGTCCAGCGCGGAATGATCCAGTTCCTCGAGTCGGACTGGGAGTATCCGGACGAGGGCATCTGGGAAGTCCGCGGTCCGCGGCGACACTTCACGCACTCGAAGGTGATGGCCTGGCTGGCGATGAAGCGGGCGGTGGAGGCGGTCGAAGGGCTCGGCCTCGCCGGGGACGCTCGGAAATGGCGCGCCATCCGCGACCGCATCCATGAGCAGGTCTGCCGCGAAGGTTTTGATCCGCAGCTGAACTCCTTCGTACAGTACTATGGCTCGAAAGATCCGGACGCGAGCCTGCTCATGCTGCCGATGCTCGGTTTCCTGCCGGCCACCGACCCGCGGATGCGCGGCACAGTCGATTTCATTCAGCGACGGCTCATGCGGAACGGCTTCGTCGAGCGCTACCCCACGAGCCCGCACGTGGACGGCCTGCCTCCAGGTGAGGGGGCATTTCTGCTGTGTACTTTCTGGCTGGCGGACAACCTCGCGCTGCAGGGACGCCGCGACGAAGCGCGGGAGATATTTGAACGCCTGCTCGCGCTGCGAAACGACGTCGGACTGCTGTCGGAAGAATATGACCCGCGCACCGGGCGGCTCGTCGGCAATTTCCCGCAGGCCTTTTCTCATGTGGGCCTGATCAACACCGCGCGCAACCTGACGCAGACCGGCGGCCCCGCCGAGGACCGCAAGAGTGGTTAGCCCGCCTCATCTGGCGAATTGGCGGCACGCAGCCACACGCCTTCCAGACGAATTCCCCGCAACGCAGCAGCACGAGCTGCTGCTGCTGGTGACGAGCTTGCCTCCAAACCCGCATAGACGTGGCACGTCGGCCGGGACTGCTACGACCGTCCGGCAGACGAGTGGATGCGCGAGCACTGGATGCACCACCGCCCGTCCGTATATGCCAGGACCACGCTCCGGTGACATGAGGGCGCCTCGCACGGCGTACCCTCACTTCGCCCGGCGCCTGACCGCGTACCCGTACTGCGTCGGCCATGCGGGATCGTCGCCCAGCGCCTGCTGCGCGTGCAGCGCCCAGTACGGCTCGCGGAGCAGTTCACGCCCGATGAACACGAGATCCGCGTCACCGCCGGTAATGATCTCGTCCGCATGCTGCGGTTCGGTGATCATGCCTACCGCGCCGGTGCGGACGTCCGCCTCGTCACGGATCCGGCGTGCGAACGGCACCTGGTATCCCTTCGCGATCGGAATCCGCGCCTGCGGAACCATTCCGCCCGAGGACACGTCGATCAGGTCCACGCCGATCGCCTTCAGCCGCCGAGCCAGTTCCACCGACTGATCCACGTCCCACCCGCTCTCGACCCAGTCCGTCGCCGAAATGCGCGTGAACAGCGGCAGATCGTCCGGCATGGTCGCGCGCAGACGTTCCGCCACCTGCAGGAGCAGCCGCACCCGGTTCTCGAAACTGCCTCCGTATTCGTCTACGCGCCGGTTGCTGATCGGCGACAGGAATTCGTGCAGCAGATACCCGTGGGCCGCGTGAATCTCGAGCACCTTGAACCCTGCCGCCAGCGCTCGCCGCGCCCCCGCCTCGAACGCATCCACGACAGCCTCGATGCCACGCGCGTCCAGCGGAATCGGCGCCGGATCGCTCTCCTGGAAGGGCACTCCGCTGGGGGCCACCACCGGCCAACCACCCTCCTCGCCGGTTTGCAGACGATTGCCGCCGCGCCACGGCACGTCGCAGCTGGCCTTCCGACCGGCATGTGCGAGTTGGATGCCCGCAACGGCTCCCTGGCTGTGAACGAAGCGGGCGATGCGCGCGAGCGGCTCGACGTGGTCGTCGCTCCAGATGCCAGTGTCGCCCAGCGAGATCCGCCCTTCTGGGGTCACCGCGGTTGCTTCGACGAAGATCAGCGCTGTCCCGCCCGCCGCACGGCTGCCAAGGTGCACAAGATGCCAGTCGTCAACGAACCCGTCGCGCGCACAGTATTGGCACATCGGTGACATGACGATGCGGTTCCGGAACGTGACGCCTCGAATCGTGAGCGGGCTGAGCAGATCGATCTCCGGAACCTCACGGTCGTGATCAGTCCCCGCGCGGCACCCATGCGGCGCCGTCGATACGGCACTCTGAGGTTGTGCGGTACTGTGGTCCGTCATCAAAAATCTCCATCCCTTCGTTCTGCCATGGAGCGCAGACGCTCTGGCGATTGTAGAACACGGCCGTGCAACCGACGCGGCTGTTTCGGATGGTGCGCGCTATGCTGGCGGCTCCGGACAGCGGTGCTCCGTGATCAGCGGACTGATCGTCGACCGCGTGAAGTACGCCCAGATCCACTGCGCCATCACCGTGACGCGATTCCGAAAGCCGATCAGGAGGAATACGTGCACGACCGACCAGAGCAGCCACGCCACCAGGCCGGAGTAACGTCGGGATCCGAACTCCGCCACCGCACGGTGGTGCCCGATGGTCGCCATCGTGCCGCGGTCGTGGTAGGCGAATGCCTGGCGTGGCTCGCCGCGCAGGTCGCGCAGAATGTTCTTCGCCGCCGTCTGGCCCTGCTGGATCGCCGCCGCCGCGAGGCCGGGCACCTCTCTGCCGTTGGCGTCCGTCATGGAAGACATGTCGCCGATCACGAAGAGCTCGCGGTGGCCCGGCACACTCAAGTCCTTCCCGGTCCGCACCCGCCCTGAACGGTCGGTCTCGACGCCCAAGTGCCGCCCGATCGGAGCGGCCGCCACCCCTGTCGCCCAGAGCGTCACGTTCGCTGGCAGCCACTCGTCTGCCACGCGAATGCGCCCCGCCTCCACCGCCGTCACCAGGCTGTTCGTCAGCACCTCAACACCGAGCTCCTCCAGCTGCTGGCGGGCACGCTGCGAGGTCCCCTCCGAATACGACCCGAGGATTCGCGGCGAGCCCTCGTACAGCCGGACCCGCGCCTTGCGCGTGTCGATCGCCTTGAAATCCTTCGCCAGCGCCATCCGCGCGAGATCGGCGATCGCTCCGGCCAGTTCGACGCCCGTCGGCCCGCCGCCGACAACGGCAAACGTCAGAGATTGCTGCTGCCCGGTGAGCAGCGCCTGCCGTTCGGCCGTCTCGAACGCCAGCAGCAACCGCCGCCGGATCTCCACCGCATCCTCGATCGTCTTGAGGCCTGGAGCGTGAGCCTCCCACTCGTCATGTCCGAAGTACGCGTGCCGCGCGCCGGCCGCGAGGATCAGGTAGTCGTACGCAAGTTCCACCCCGTCGGCCAGTTTCACCCGTCGAGCACCGGCGCGGACGTCGACCACCTCGCCCAGCAGCACGTGGATGTTGCCGGCCCGCCGGAGGATGTGACGGAGCGGCGAGGCGATCTCGCCCGGCGACAGGACTGCCAGCGCGACCTGGTACAGCAGCGGCTGGAACGTGTGGTGATTCTTGCGGTCGATGAGCGTCACATCGACATCATGGTTTGCGAGCGCCTGCGCCGCATGCAGGCCTCCGAAACCGCCGCCGACAATGATCACACGGGGGCGTGCTGATGTGGGCGCGGTCGAAGCCCTCATGCGCGTCCTCCGGCGCGGTCTCGTCACCGTCGCTCGACCAGGAGAGCGCCGGCGCCCGCCAGGCAATGATAGCGCCTCGGCGTGTTCCGTCTGCCACGCCGCGATTCAGCGGCAGAGCAGGCCTTTGCAGTGCTTCATTGTCGCCCGGCACGGCCTCGCGCGCGGCGAACGCGCGATGAAGTGCCCTACTGCAGAAGTTCGGCGGGCATCACACGCCCCGGCCTGGCCAAGAATCGCTCATAGAGGGCAATCAACCGGCCGATGGATGCTTCGAGGTTGTACCGCTGCGCGGACCGCGCAGCCTGCAGGCCGAGTTGGTGCCGCAGCACGGGATCGCTCACCGTCTCTACGAGGAGCTCGGCGAGTTGATCGCGGTCTTCCCGTTCGAAGAGCAATCCGCTCGCACCATTGTCCACGGCCTCCGGCGCGCCCCCGACCCGGGCGGCGATGCACGGCAGCCCTGCTGTCATGGCCTCCACCAGCGCGGACGACAAACCCTCCGATCGCGACGGGAGCACGAAGACGTCGCTGGCCGCCAGGATGGCCGGCACATCGCGACGCGCCCCCGCAAAATGCACCCGCGGCTCGAGCCCGCGCTCACGCGCCGACTGCCGCAGCGCCTCGGCAATCGCCCGCTCGTCCGGCGCGTCCAGGCTTCCCACCAGCAGCAGGTGCGCGTCCGGGATCCGCGGAGCCGCCAGCGTAAACGCATCCAGCAGGACGTCCCAGCCCTTCACGGGCACCGCGTGCCCGACGGTCGTGATCAGCGTTGCATCCGCGGGGATGCCGAACTCGCCCCGGATCGCGCCCGGCCGGGAGGTGCCGTACTCCTCCGAATCGACGGGCACCGGCCGGACGATCAGCTTGTGCTCGGGCACGCCTAGGTCGCGCAGCTCATCACGGACGGCTCGTGAAATGCACAGGACAACGTGCGCGAGCGCCCCGGACACGCGATGGCTCAGCTGCAGCCGGTGCAGGCCGGCCGGTGGCCGAGCCTCTTCGTAGAAGGGCGACATCGCGAGCCTCGACCAGACGCGCACCGGCACGCCGGCCATGGCGGCCGCAATCAGGGGGCTCGTGTGCACGTTGTGGCAGTGGAAGATGTCGCACCCGATCCGGCGGAGCAGTCGGAAGGTCCGACCGACGCAGCGCAGGTCGAAGTTTCCAGACGCCCGCGGCTCAACAAGTATTTCGCAGCCCGCATCCAGAAACGGCTGAGAAATCGCGGGATCGCGCGGCATACCCGACCAGACGAGGAACGTTCGCCAGCCGCGCTCGCCACATCTCTCGATCAGGCGCAGAATCCGCCGCCACTTCGAATTCGGCAACTGCGGACACCCCGCCCAGTACTGCACCAGGTGTATCGGCCGTGACAGCGCGGCGCCTCCTTTCGGGTCCAGAGCGTCACGGCATTATTCCCCGACGCACCGCGCAGGGCAGCGCAGAACCTGGACCTTCCGGCGATTTTTCGACCCGGCCCCGCCCCCCTGGACATCATTGCTTCACTTTTTGGAATCTCAGCGGCCACAGGCGTCGATCTCAGGATCTTCTTACCTCCTGCCGAGGTGCTTGTTCGCGAAGGTCAGGTACTGCTCCCAGTCATAGTCGGTCAGGTCGTGCGCGCCGCGGCGGATATGATAACCAATGGTGCTCTGGACCGGCTGCTGAACCGGCGGCATCTCCCGCGCTGCGAGTCCATCCGTCCCCAGCAGGCGGTAGACCGGGCTCGCATGGAGCGCCGCCAGGAACTCGCCGCGCGGATCCGCCCAGCGGTCCTCCTCGGCGCTCGCCACGTAGACGGGGCGCGGCGCGATCAGTGCGATGAGCATGTGCTGATCGACCGGCAGATCGTCCTCGCGTTCGTTGTACTTGCGGAAGTTTTCGCAGAACCAGTGCGGGAAGACCGTATTGATCCGCCCGACCGTTTCGCCGTACCGCCGGCGGCTGAGCGCCGCCCCGCCGCAGCCGGAGTCATTCGAGATCACGATCGCGAACCGCTCGTCCTGAGCGCCGGCCCAGAGCGCCGTCTTGCCCAGGCGCGAATGCCCCAGCACGATCACACGTTTCGCATCGATCTCCGCGTCCGTCTCAAGGTAATCCACCGCGCGGCTGAGCCCCCACGCCCACGCACCAATCGCACCCCAGGCATCCGCCGGGCGCCGACGGCCGGTTTTCTCGTCGAACACCGCATGGACGCCGTTTTGAAAACCGTCATCGAAATCCGGGTCCAGGTCGCCATAGTACGCCGTGGCGAGCGCATACCCGTGCGAGAGGATCATTTCCACCGGATACCGCGACTCCGTCGCACCACGTGCTGCTTCGGTTGCCCGGTTGTCCACGATGCCTTTGCCCGCACGCATCCAGCGATCCGACAGCTTAATTGCAGGATCCGGATGGATTGCGTGATTCCCCTGGAAGTTGAGCAGCAAACAGATGGGGACAGGCCGCTTCTCCGCGTTCGGCAGGTACATCAGCAGGTCCATGCTCGCCCCTTCGGGACGATCGGTGAACCGGATCGTCACCTGCTTGCGCGTGGCGGTGCCACCGAGA
>CAZJTF010000277.1:0-9363 GCA_964548565.1 uncultured Planctomycetales bacterium
CGTGTCGATCGGCACGATTTTCTCGATTCTGCGCGAGAGGGAAGACGTGCCGCCCGACGACGCCCTGTCGCACATTCTGCAGCGCGGCTGCGAACAGGTGGCCGCCGGGTACGTCATCTACGGTGGCAGCACGGTCCTGGCCTACACGACCGGTCACGGCGTGCACATGTTCACGCTCGATCCCGCCATCGGCGCGTATATCCTCCACGAGGAGCACGTGACCATGCCGCCCGCCGCGCCCACGTACAGCGTGAACGAGGCGTACCGCGATGAATTTCCCGCCGGGATCCGCAGTTACCTGGAGTGGGCGAAGTCCAGCAGCTACAGCCTGCGGTACATCGGCTCACTGGTAGCCGATTTCCACCGAACCCTGCTGCGGGGCGGCGTCTTCCTGTATCCTCCGACCGGCAAGGCCGCCGGCGGCAAGCTGCGACTGCTGTACGAGGCGAACCCGATGGCTTTTCTCGCCGAGCAGGCGGGAGGCGCCGCGACCGACGGTACCCGGCGGATCCTGGACAAGCAGCCGCAGGCCATCCACGAGCGGACCCCGCTGATCATCGGCAGCGCCGCCGAAGTCGAGCGTGTCCACTCGTTCCTCAGTGCCCCCGGTGCTCACCAGCCGAAGTAGAAGCCAAAACCGCTGCCGCCGTAGTACGGATGCGACGGATAGGCGTAATAAGGGTACCCGTAATAGTACGGGCGATAGTAGTAGGGGCGGTGGTAGTACGGCCTGTAGAACGGGCGGTAATACGGCCGGTAGTACGGGCGCGGATAGTGATACCGCGGGTACGAGTGGCGGTAGTACCCGTAAGGCCGTGCTTCCGCAATCCCCGCGAACACACCGAGGCCCAGCAGCGCCGCCAGCGCCATCGCCAGCTTTCGGGGCTTTTTCGCAAACATCGCTCTACTCCCATCTGCAGGGCGGCGGTCGCGGCAACCGAACCGGGCTCCAACTGATTATAGGCCGTGACGCGCACGGCCCACTCCCGCGCGTGTAGCGTCCGCCGCCGCAGCGACGAATGGCGGACGAAAAAACCCCCATCGCGTAAGAAACGCCAGAGTACCGCCTGCGCCTGCCCCCCGGCGTGGGAACGAACGCGACGGATCGCGTCCGATGGCAAGCCCTGTCTTCGAAATGGCAGTAGGACCCGGCTCAGCTGCGCTGCGGCCACGCCTCGAGCCCATGCGCATCCATGAGCGGTGCGTCTGCGAGAATCTCCCGTGTGGGACCCGACGCGACGATCACGCCGTCGTCAATGACCAGCACGCGACTGCAGAGCCGTGACACCAGCGCGAGATCGTGCGAGGCGATCAGCAGTGCCGCCGGGATCGCGGCCAGCACGTCGAGGAGCTGTCGCCGGGCACGCGGGTCGAGGTTGCTGGAGGGTTCGTCCATCAGCAGCACGGCGGGCTCCATCGCCAGCACGGCGGCGATGGCGGCATTGCGCTTCTGCCCCATCGAGAGGTGGTGCGGGGCACGGTCCAGCAGCCGCGTCAGGCCGAGCCGTTCCGCAATGCCCGACACGCGGGCCTGCACCTGCTGCTCATTGAGCCCGAGATTCACGGGCCCGAACGCCAGGTCATCGGCGACCGTGGGCATGAACAACTGGTCGTCGGGATTCTGGAACACGAGCCCGACGTGCCCGCCGACCCGCGCCGCCGGTCGACCCGCGAGTGTCTCGCCTTCGAGCACGATCGACCCCTCGCCGTCAAGCAGGCCGCTCAGGCACAGCAGCAGCGTACTCTTCCCGGATCCGTTGGGCCCGATCAACCCGACGCGCTCGCCTCGCTCCAGCGCCAGCTCGATCCCGCGCAGCGCGTGCGTGCCGTCGTCGTAGGTGTAGCGCAGGTTGCGGACATCGAGCAGCGGTTCAGGCACGGGCGCGCGTCTCCAGGTACAGCAGCACCGCCGCGTAGCCGAGCGCCACCGCGACGAAAGCGGAATCCGCCCCCCGCCAGCGGAGCGGACGCAGCAGCCGGATGGTTCCGTCGTAGCCGCGGGCGAGCATCGCACGGTGCACCTGCTCGGCCGTCTCCAGCGTGCGGATGAACAGCGTGCCGATCATCCCCGCCGCCGCCCGCCAACGCCAGCCCCGCGGCCCCCGGCCCGCATCCCGCGCCCGGCGTGCGAGCCTCAGGTGCATCACCTGGTCGATCAGCAGAAAGAGGTAGCGGTAGAGGAATCGCAGTTGCGTCACCAGCAGCCGCGGCACTCCGAGCAGCTCGATCCCGCGGAGCAGCCGCGGAAACGGCGTGGTGCTCGCCAGCCCGATGAGCGCCGCCATGCCCATCGCGAACCGCAGCAGCACCGACACCGCCGTGATCCACCCGCCGGCGATCGTGGTCGATTCCGTCAGTCGCACCGGCGCCCGGTCGAACACCGGCGACAGCAGCACGAGCGACAGCACGAACGGCGAGGCGTACACGATCTGCCGCAGGACGAACCCGAGCGGAATACCTCCCCAGAGCAGCAGCACCGCCGGAAACAACACGAGCCACGGGCTCGGCAGCTCGTGCCGCCCCACGCTGATCAGCGCAATGCTGTACGCCAGCACCGCCAGCACCTTCGCCCGCGGATCCAGCCGGTGGATGGGCGAGTCGCGATACGCGTAGCGGTCAATGTAGTGGTGATGCATCGGAAGACTTCGGATGTCGAATGCCGGGTTGCCTGACGGAATCTGTCGAACGGCCTTCGTCAGCTGGCAATGGTACCCGTTGGCTGCGCCGCAGCGCCCAACCGATCAGCCACACGAGCGCCAGCGTCACCCCCGCCCCCAGGACTCCGCTCATGCTCGTCCAGCGGTACTCCGGCAGCGGCGCGATCCGCTCCTGCAGCTCCGTGGCCGCGTGAATGGTCGGATTCGGATTCTCGGCCACGAGCGTGCGCTCGCCGCCGCCGGTGATCGAGTCCAGCGCGTCCGGCCACTCGCTCGCGAAGAGCGACACCACGCCCCCGAGCAGCAGCGCCACCACCAGCAGCGAGCTCAGCACCGCGCGCCGGCTCAACCCCGCCGCCGCGCCGCCCAGGCTCGCCCCGGACGCCCCCAGGAGCTCCGGGCGCACCCGCCCGACGTACGCGATCACCCCGAACGTCACCAGCGCCTCGACCAGCGCGACGACGAGGTGCAGCCCCAGCATCACCAGCAGAAACCGCCCGAACGGAATCGCCAGCACGCCGCTCAGCCCCGCCTGCACAGGTACCATGGCCGCGCCCGCCAGCATGCCTGTCATTGTTGCCGCAAAGACCGACGCGTACAGGCGTGGCGCCGACGCGCGCCCCCCCGCCAGCGCCCGGAAGATCGCAAATCCCGCGTAGCACGGGATGATTCCCAGGTTCCAGATGTTCGTGCCCAGCGCGAGAAGGCCGCCGTCCTGGAAAATCAGGCACTGCACGATCAGGATCGACGCCATCACGAGCGTGGCCGCGTGCGGTCCGAGCAGGATCGCCAGCAGCACGCCCCCGCCCAGATGTCCGCTGGTTCCCGGCAGCACCGGGAAGTTGATCATCTGCGCGGCGAACACGAACGCCCCGAGCACCCCCATGAGCGGTACCCGCGCCGAGTCGAACGCGCTGCCCGTCCGGCGTGCCGCGTACACCAAAACCCCGCCCGAGAGCGCGCAGAACACCGCCGCCACGCCGGGCGTCAGCAGTTCATTGGCCATGTGCATCGCGAGCATCGACACCTTCGCCCCAGTATTACGAATGTGCCGATTTTATGACGGAGCGGTGTGCCGGTCAAAAGACCCGCCGCCGGCCGCGAAGGCCCGCTGGTGCGAGAATTCCGCTGGTGCGAGAATCCTTTCCCGCTGGTGCGAGAATCCTTTCTCGCACCTACCCCCGCGAGCGAAACGGCCCCCGCCCGCTGGTGCGAGAACCCGCTGGTGCGAGAATCCTTTCTGGCACCCACGACCGCGGCCGCACCCACTCCGCGAGCGAACCGCTGGTGCGAGAGTCCTTCGGCCGCTGCGAGAATCCCTTCTCGCACCTCGCACCTACCCCGCACGCGAAACGGCCCCGCTAATCCCCCGATCCCGCCCGGTACTTGATCACCCGGACGTCCTCCACCGTGACCAGCCCCTCCTCGACCATCGCGTCGATGTGCGGCAGGAACGCCTCGATCTTCTCCCGGCTGTCCACGATCTCGATCACGATCGGCAGATCTTCCGAGAGGCGGAGGATCTTCGTCGTGTGCATGCGGCTGTGCGCCCCGAACCCCATCGGCCCGCGCAGCACCGTCGCCCCCGCCATGTGCAGTTCGCGCGCTTTCAGGACGATCGCCTCGTACAGCGGCTTGCCCTGCCAGTGGTCGCTTTCGCCGATGAAGATGCGCAGCAGAGAGCCGTCTTCCGGAATCCGCATGGCCGCGCCTCCCGAGATTACACGCCGAACACGCGCTCACCCAGCCGGTACCCGAGCCAGACGGCCGCGACGCCGACGCACACGCTCAACAGCACGTTCGCCAGCGCCCGCAGCGCCTGACCGGAGTTCAGCAGCGAGAATGTCTCCAGCCCGAACGTCGAGAACGTCGTGAACCCTCCCAGCACTCCCACCAGGATCGCCATCCGGTACTCCTCCCGCACCAGCGTCGCCGAGAAGAGCGCACTCAGCACCCCGATCGCCAGGCATCCCGTCACGTTCACGAGCAGCGTACCCGCCGGAAACGTCGCCCCCGCGATCCGCTGCACCCACCCCGCCATCAGGTAGCGCAGGACCGAGCCCGCACCTCCACCCGCGGCGATGAGCAGAATCTTCAGCACGCTGAGCCTCCGTGCCGGACGGCACACCGCCGATGATACTGCCGGCGCACAAGCCGGCACAACGCGTTGCCCGGATCCGGCGCGACGCTGCTGCCGCAAGCGGCTATGATCCGGGTAGCGCGCGACGCGGCGCAAACCGAGTGTTGTCGCGCGGAACGCGAGGTGTCGTTGAACAGGACCGCAGCCGGAAATCCCGCGACGGACGGGGCCGAGGGGCTCCGCTCCATTGTTCGCGCGCTGCGCTCCCGCAACTACCGCTTGTTCTTCGGCGGCCAGAGCGTCTCTCTCATCGGCACGTGGATGATGCGGGTCGCGACCTCCTGGCTCGTCTACCGCCTCACCGGCTCCGCCTTCCTCCTCGGCCTCACCGGCTTCGTCGGCCAGATCCCCACGTTCCTGGTGGCGCCGCTGGCCGGCGTGCTCGTGGATCGCTGGAACCGCCACCGCATCCTCGTCGTGACGCAGGTCCTCGCGATGGTGCAGTCACTCCTGCTGGCAGCCCTCGCCCTCGGCGGCGTCATCCGCTTCTGGCACGTGCTCCTCCTGAGCGTTGCCCAGGGCGTCATCAATGCGTTCGACACACCGGCCCGCCAGTCGCTGCTGATCGACCTCGTCGAACGCAAGGAAGATCTCCCCAACGCCATCGCCCTCAACTCCTCGATGGTCAACGCCGCCCGCCTCGTCGGCCCGTCCCTGGCCGGCGCGCTGATCGCCGTTGCGGGCGAGGGGGTGTGCTTCCTCATCGACGGCCTCAGCTACATCGCCGTCGTGGCCGCCCTCCTGGCCATGCGGATTCCAACGCGCCGAGCCAATGGCACGCCCGGGCGGATGCTGCACGAACTCGCTGAGGGCATGCGCTACGCCATCGGCTTCGTCCCGATCCGCACGATCCTCCTCATGCTGGCGATCGTCAGCATCGTGGGAATGCCGTACACCGTCCTGGTGCCGGTCGTCGCCCGCGAGCTCCTGGGCGGCGGGCCCTACGTCTTCGGCTTTCTCATGGCGGCCACCGGCCTGGGAGCGCTCGCCGGAGCCCTGTGGCTCGCCTCGCGCCGGACGGTCCTGGGCCTCGGGCGGATGCTCGTGCTGGCGGCTACGCTCTTTGGCGCCGGCCTGATCGCCATCGGCCTCTCGCGCTGGCTGGTCATCACCCTCCCGCTGATGGCGGTGACCGGCTTCGGCATGATGGTCCAGATCGCCGGCAGTAACACGCTGCTCCAGACGATCGTCGACGACGACAAGCGCGGGCGAGTCATGAGCCTCTACACCATGTCGTTCATGGGGATGACGCCCTTCGGCAGCCTGCTGGCCGGCGTCCTGGCCGAGCGTATCGGCGCGGGCGGAACATTGATCGTCGGCGGGATCTGCTGCCTGGCCGCGGCCGCCTGGTTCGCGTTTCGCCTCCCGAGAGTCCGCGCGCTGGTTCGTCCGATCTACGTGCGGCTCGGCATCATCCCCGAAATCGCCTCCGGCATGCAGACCGCCGCCACCGCTGCCCGCCAGACGGAGTGACCCATCTATCAGGCATCTGCCCGCAGTCCTATCCGGGCCTCCGTGGCGTATCGCGCCCGCTGCGCCTTTCAGATGGGGGTCCCGTGCTTTGCCCTCCGTTCGTTCCTGCGCTACACTTGCCACCGGCTGTTCGCCCGTTTTCTTCTGACGGAGACACACCGTGAGACTCGCCGCCGCCGTGGCCCTGGTTGTGTTCCTCGCGGGCTCCCCGGCCCGCACCCTGGCCGCCACCACCCAGAAGCACTACTACGCGTACGACGCCGTGGAAGACCGGCACGGCGTGATCGCCCCCTGGTACAAGGGCCAGAACGGCCAGCTCGACTTCCGCGCCCGCATCGCCGCCGAGACGCTCAAGCGATACCCCTGGAGCGACCCGAAAAAGGCGGCCGCCGCCCTGCCGGAGTTCATCTTCAGCGGCGCGTGGAGCATCACCCGCGAGGGCACGATTACTGTTCCGCGCATCAACGACTGGGACAACGGCGATTACGGCCAGCGCGCCGCCTACGTCCTCAGCGGCCTTGTCGACTATTACCGCTACTCGGGCGACCCGGCCGCCATCGCCCTCATGACGCTCCAGGGCGACGCCATCCTGCAGTATGCCCTCACCCCGAAAGACCACCCCTGGCCCGAGTTCCCTGTGAGCGCCCCCACCCGCGGCAAGCCCTACGCCCAGGCCGATCCCCGCGGTTTCATCCAGCTCGATATCGCGGCGGAGATGGGCATCGGCCTGCTGCGGGCGTACCAGGTCACCGGGCGCGAGCCGTGGTTCGAGGCCGTCAAGCACTGGGCCGACCTGCTGAGCGACAAGCGCAACCGCCTGCCCGGCGTGCCGCCGTGGGGCCGCTACGCCAACCCGCAGGACGTCCCCTGGGAAGACCACCAGACCGGCGGCGTCGTTTACATCCTCGAATTCCTGGAGGCCGTCATCCGCGCCGGCTACACCGGCCAGGGCAACGCTCTCATCGACGCCCGGGATGCCGGCGCCGCGTACCTGCGCGACGTGCTCCTGCCGCAATGGACCGTCAACGACAGCTTCGGGCGCAACTACTGGGACTGGAGCGACCCCGTCCAGGCTGAGAACGTCACCGAGTTCGCCGCCCGCTACCTGATGGACCACACCGAGACCTTCCCCAACTGGAAGAACGACGTCCGCAACATCCTCGGCCTCTTCCTCAACCACACCTCTGTCTCGCCGGGCTCACGCGGCGACGTCTACAGCGGCGCCTGGGCCTACCCCGAGAGCAGCTCCTGCTGCGGGCGCTCGCTCTGGTACCCGCCAATGAACGTTTCGCCGGCGTTCGCTCAATACGGCGTGCTGGCTGGCAGTGAGTGGGGTCGGGAACTCGCCCGGCGGCAGATGATCCTGGCGACGTACGACTGCCACGAGACCGGCGTCGTGGAAGACAACATCGACGGCGGGCAGATCGTCGCCGGCGCATGGTTCAAGATCGCCCACCCGATGGCCCTCAAGTACACCCTGGCGATGATCGGCTGGCTTCCGGAGGTCTTCGGCGCCGCCCGCGAGAACCACATCGTCCGCAGCTCTTCGGTCGTGACCTCCGTCACGTACGGCAAGGGGCGCATCCTCTACACCACCGCGGACGCCCCCGTCGAAACGGTGGACGTGCTCCGCCTCGCGTTCAAGCCGCGCATGATCCGATTCGGCCCCTCCGCGGAGGCACGCGGCGCGGCGGTGACCCTGCAGCCCGACGGCAAGGCCAACGGCTACCAGGTGAAGGAGCTTCCCGGCGGCGACTGCATCGTGACGATCCGCCACGACGGCAACCAGGAAGTGCTCATCGAAGGCGACGATCCGCAGGAGGTCATCGACGACGCCCGGCTCCAGTACGAGGGCGCCTGGCAGCGCGACCGCAACGAGGCGGACTTCGGCGGCGAGTCGCGGGCCTCTACCGTGGCGGGCTCCGCGGTGAGCTGCGCATTCACCGGCAACCAGGTGCGCGTCATCGGGCGCGTCCACCCCGAGGGCGGCCTGGCGGATGTTTACCTCGACGGCGTCAGGCAGCTCGTGGGCATCGACGCCTGGAATCCGACGATTCGCCACCAGCAGGTGGTTTACTACCGCAACGGCCTGCCGGCGGGCCAGCACACCCTCAAGATCGTCGTGCGGGGCCGGCGGAACTCCGTCTCGAAGGAAAACCGCGTCCACGTCGACGCCGTGCAGTTCTCCGCCGCCACCGGCGAATCCGGTTTCGGCGAAGGCGGCGGCCCTGCGGACGCCCAGCACTGGATCCTCGGCTACACCGCGCGCGAAGACTACGTTGACTCGCAGGGCAACGCCTGGCGACCCGCCACGGAAGTCGTCGTTCGCCTCGCCGACAGCTCCGACTCGGTAGCGTCCTCCTGGTACACGCAGCGCACCCGCTACCAGATCGACGGGACGCGCGACCCCGAACTCTACCGCTACGGCATGCATGCCCGCGACTTCTGGGCGGATTTCACCGTCGGCCCCGGGACCTGGCACGTCAGGATCAAGTGCGCCGAATCCCGCTCGCTCGCCCCCGCCTCGCGCGCGATGAACATCGCCATCAACGGCACCACCGTCGCCTCCGCGGTCGATATCGCCGCCAGCGCCCTCGGCGCCGGCGCGCCGCTGGAGGAAACCGTCCCCGACTGGGACCGCACCCCGCGCACGGGCCTGGCCCGCGCGGTCGACTTCGTTTTCAACGGCATCCAGCCGAAAAACGGCGTCATCTCCGTCCGTTTCACCGGCTCGTTTGGAGGTGAGGCCATGGCGCAGGCCATCTCCGTCACCCCCGGCGACGGCACCCCGGGCACGACGCCGGTCAGCGTTGCCGCGACGCCTGCCCGCCCGGACTCGCCCGACGGCAACCTGCTCACCAACGGCGGCTTCGAGGAGGGGGCTCCGCGCGATCGCGGCGCCCTCGGCAAGACCGGCGCCGCCGCCGGATGGCAGTACGCCCTCGCCGGCGCCGACGTGACTTACCTCTGGGCCGAATCCGATTACAGCAAGCATCCCGAGTGGGGCCTGCCCATCCTGCACGGCGGGCGCGAAGCCGTCCGCACCCACGCCGACCGCAGCGGCCACTCATACCTCTTCCAGCTTGTCCCCGT
>CAZJTF010000278.1:0-9334 GCA_964548565.1 uncultured Planctomycetales bacterium
CGGCGACCTGATCGAGATGGCCCAGGAGGCCACGGTCGTCAAGCTGGTGAACGAGATTCTTTCAGAGGCAATCCGCGACCACGCGAGCGACATCCATATCGAGCCGTACGAGAACGACCTCAAGATCCGCTACCGCATCGACGGCGTACTTCAGAACACCGTGGTGCCGCCCCAGATCCGGCGCTTCCAGGCGGCGATCATCAGCCGCATCAAGATCATGAGCAACCTGAACATCGCCGAGCGGCGCCTGCCGCAGGACGGCGGGTTCAAGGCCCGGATCCACGGGCGCGAGATCGACTTCCGCGTCTCCGTCATCCCGTTCGGCTGGGGCGAAGGCGTGGTCATGCGTATCCTCGACCGCCAGTCGATCAACCTGACGCTCGAGCAGCTCGGCATGACGAACGAGGTGCTGGCGAACTTCAAGGACCTGATCAACCGCCCGCACGGCATCATTCTCGTCACCGGCCCGACCGGCAGCGGTAAGACGACCACGCTCTACGCCGCGCTGCACACGATCGTCTCCGACGAAATCAAGATCCTGACCATCGAGGACCCGATCGAGTACAACCTCGAGGGCATCAACCAGGTCCAGACGAGCGAGAAGATCGGCCTCAACTTCGCGCGGGCGCTCCGCAGCTTCCTGCGCCACGACCCCGACGTCATCCTCGTCGGCGAAATTCGCGACCGCGAGACCGCCGAGGTGGCGATCAACGCCTCGCTCACCGGTCACCTCGTGTTCAGCACGCTGCACACGAACGACTCGTCCGGCGCCAACACGCGTCTGCTCGACATGGGCGTCGAACCATTCCTCGTTTCGAGCTCGGTCGAAGGCATCCTGGCCCAGCGGCTCGTCCGCACCATCTGCAAGAGCTGCAAGGACGCCTACGAGCCCGATCGCGCCGCCCTGCCGCAGGATTTCGACCTGCCCCCGGGCCAGCCGCTCTATCGCGGGCGAGGCTGCCGTGACTGCCGCAACATCGGCTACCGCGGCCGGATCGGCATCTACGAGCTGCTGATGATGAACGAGGAGATCCGGGAGCTGGTCGTGCAGCGGGAATCCGCGGGGCGCATCCAGCACGCCGCCCTCCGCAACGGCCTCCGCCTGCTCCGCGAAGACGGCTGGGACAAGGTGCGTTCCGGGATGACGACGCCCGAGGAAGTCCTCCGCGTATCGAAGGTTTGACCACCCCGTCCACAGGCGGTCCCCAACCGAGAGCGGTGCGCAGCGGTACTCCTGCGCGCGATCACAACCGCGCGCAGATTTTCCCCCGGATCCACTGAGCACCGCGAACTGAAAACCAGGAACTCGACTTTACCCTCTCGCCAGCTCCTTGCGGTGCGCCCAGACCTTCTCGAACGCCTTGACCGTCTGGTCGATCAGCTCGGGAGCGTCATTCGTGAACAGCGGGATCGCGATGCAGGTGCGGTTGGCCTGCTCCGAGCCCGCCAGTTCGCCCGGGTTCGCCGGGGCATGGTGCCACCACTTGGCTTCCTGGAAGAACGGGTACTTGTGCAGCAGGTTCCATTTGAACTCGCCGACGTTCACGCCCTCCGCCTTCAGCGCCTTGACGGCCGCCTCGCGCGACATGCCCGCCTTCGCCGGATCGATGAACATCATGATCTCGCGATAGTACACCCGTTTCATGTCCGGACGCGCGTACTGCGCGGTCAGGCCCGGAAGCTGCGTCAGACGCTCGCTGAAGGCGTCGTTGAGGGCGACGATCTTTTTGTTGTACTCATCCAGCTTGCGGAGCTGGCACAGCCCGAGCGCCGCCGACATCGGGTGCATGCGGAGCTTGCCGCCGAACGCCGTCTGATCGTACTTGCGGTATGGGCTGTCCTCCGGGAACGTCTTCGGCAGATCGTAGTTGCCGTACGTCACCGCCCGCTCGAAATCGCCCCGCTCCTTGTACATCGCCATGCCGCCTTCAACGGCGGGCAGGGGCTTGCCCATCTGCAGGCTGAATGCGGACATGCGGCCCCACGTCCCGATCAGCCTGCCCTTGCAGGACGCCCCGTGCGCGTGGCTGCAGTCCTCGAGCAAGATCAGCCCCTTCTCCTTGCAGAAGTCCTCGAGCGCGTCCATCTCGCACGGCACGCCGAACCAGTCCACCGCCAGGACGGCCTTCACGTCCTTCGTCAGCTTGCGTCGGCAGTCCTCGACGCTGATGTTCAGTGTCTTCGGGTCGATATCCACGAACCGCGGCACGATCCCGAACAGGCGCGGCCCCGCGAACGGGAACCACGTGCTGTAGCTCGCGACCAGCACCTCGCTGCCGGGCGGGAGGTCGAGAGCGAACATCATCGACGTGAGCGCGGCAGTGCCGTTGTTGTGCGCCTTCACGAATGGCATCTTGAAGTACTCGGCCCACGCCTTCTCGAACGGCGCGATCGTCCCGTAGCTCGGATTGCGCACGAGCGCCAGGACGGCCTCTTCCTCTTCCTTGCCGTATTGCGGCCACTTCATGGCATCGCCCACCGGGATGGTGACCGTTTTGGGCCCGCCGTTGACCGCCAGAGGTTCCGCGGCCGCCGCCCGGCGCCCGCCGGCCAGGCCCAGGCCCACCGCCGCCGCCCCGGTGGTCTTCAGGAACGCCCGTCGAGTCGTATCCGACCCGCCATTGTGTCTCGGTGACATGCTCCGCTCCTTCTCTGTGCAGATGACCATTGGAGGCGACGAACGCGCCGTGCGTATTCCGCCCGACACTAACGCGCGCCATGCCGCCGATCAAGCTGGGTTCTGGTGAGATTGAACCTTTTTACGGATCTGCAAACCAGCCGCGACGGTCCGGCCTCGTCGGCGATCGCCGCCTGCCACCCGCCGTCCGCGACGATACGATCGCCTCGCCGCCTCTCCGCGAGCACCCCGCCCCTTGACGCCCGACGCAACTCGGACTACAAAGACAGTGCTCGCACCGCTAGCTCAATTGGATAGAGCATCGGTCTACGGAACCGAAGGTTTCAGGTTCGAATCCTGAGCGGTGTAGTTCCCTTCGAAGAGTGGATCAGGTGGACCGCACCGGCCAGGCGCCAAACCAACGCGCGCATTCGCTCGCCCCGACCGCTCAGATGGATCACAATGCAGACAGATGAGGTTGGCCGACTACGGCCCTTCGAATCCGCCACCGCCACGCCCGCCGCGACCACCCCGGGATGAACGGCTGCCTCGGGACCCGCGTCCGCTCTCCATGCCGCGACCGCTGCTCCCACCGCGTTCCAGCCGCGCGCCGCCGCCGCTGTTCGTGGCCCGCGTACCACGCGAAATTGTGTAGATCGGCGCCGGCGCGGAGGTCGTGCGACGCACCTGCGGCTTCGGCGCCAGCGGATCCGGGTACGTCTTCGGTGCGACGACCCAGTACATGTCATCGACCAGCATGCCGCGCTCCGCGGACCAGAACTTCGGCGTCGGGCTCGACGCCGGCTGGCTGGCTGGAGCCGCACCCCAGACCGTCGTGGTCATCGCGAGTGGAACGAATGCAGCACAGACCCGTTTCATGCGAAGCCTCCCGTGAAAGGCGTCAGCAGACACCGCAAGTGTAACCGTTTTCGCCTGTCCCGCCCAGCAGGTCTCCTCCCCATCACCGCGTCCGTTGCCTCCCCTCGCCGGAGGCGGTATCGTTCCGCTGTCTGCCATGATCGGCAACATGGGGACGCTGGCATGCGTCGCGCCCGAGCCGGGACCAGAATTCCGCCCGACGAGTTGACCGCTTGAGCATACCCGCCCAGGTCTCCACCCACGATCCCTATTCCGCCCTCCGGCTCCGCGATTTCCGCCTGTATCTCGCCGGTGTCCAGACGGCCAACCTCGGCATGCGCATGCAGAGCGTCGCCGTCGGCTGGGAGATCTACGAGCGGACCGGCAGCGCCATGGCCCTCGGCTGGGTCGGCCTGGTCCAGGTCCTCCCCGTCATCATCCTCGCCCTTCCGGCCGGCCACACCGCAGACCGGTACGACCGGCGGAAGCTCGTGCTCGCCGCCCAGCTCGGTATCGCCCTCGGAGCCCTTGGCCTCACGTTCGTGTCTCTCCACCAGGCCAGCATCACCGCGCTGTACGCCTGCCTGCTCCTGATCAGTCTGGCACGGGCCTTCCAGCAGCCCGCCCGCGCCGCCCTGCTACCCCAGATCGTCTCCAAGGAGCGTTTTGGCAACGCCGTCACGTGGATGAGCGGCGGGTTTCAGCTCGCGTCCGTCCTCGGCCCCGCCCTCGCCGGCCTGATGATCGCCATGACGCATCGCGCGACATGGGTCTACGCCATCGACGCGGGCGCCGCCATGCTGTTCTTCACCGCCCTGGCCGTGATCCGCCCGCGAAAGTACACCCCCACAGCGACGGGCGCGAGCCTCCGCGAACTCCTCATCGGTGCCGAGTTCGTCTGGCGCAACAAGGTCGTCCTCGGAGCGATCACGCTCGACCTTTTCGCCGTGCTCTTCGGCGGCGCCACCGCCCTCCTGCCGATCTACGCCAAGGACATTCTGCAGGTCGGCCCCACCGGTCTTGGCTGGATGGAGGCGGCACCGTCCCTGGGCGCGCTCTGCATGGCGTTCACGATCGCGCATCGCCCTCCCATGAGGAAAGCCGGTCGCGCACTCCTCTGGTCGGTCGTCGGATTCGGGGCTGCCACCATCGTGTTCGGTTTTTCTCGCTGGTTCCCCCTCTCCCTGCTGATGCTGTTTCTCACCGGCGCATTCGATAACGTGAGCGTCGTCGTACGCCACACGCTGGTGCAGCTCCTCACGCCGGACGAGATGCGCGGGCGCGTCTCGGCCATCAACGGACTGTTCATCGGCGCGTCCAACGAACTGGGCGGCTTCGAGTCGGGGCTGGTGGCGAACTTCTTCGGTCCGACCCTCTCGGTGGTGAGCGGCGGAATCGGAACGATCGTGGTCGTCGCGCTGGCGGCCGCGGCGTGGCCGGCCCTCCGCCGGTACGGCAGCCTCGTCGGTGAGCAACCGTCTCCCGCGGCCGCCGATGGAGGCGGCGGCGGAGCCTTTCCGGTCATTCCCGAGCCGCCGCCGGCGGACAACTCTCCGCATTGATCAGATGGATGCGATCGCGTCGTCAACCGTCGGATGGACGGGCAGCAGCAGGTTCAGCTTGGTGACGTTGAGCACGTCGAGGATGGCCGGCTGCGGAGCCACCAGCAGCAGTCGCCCGCCGAGCCGCCGGCACCGCAGGTGCGCCGCGATGATTCCGCCAAGGCCCAGTGAGCTGATGAATTCCAGCCCGGCGATGTCGAGCACCAGGTGCGGCGACTCCTCCGATACGAGCTTCACCAGCTGGTCGCGGAGCCGGTCGCACATCACCATGTTCGCAGAGCCGGTCAGCCGCACCACTGTGCAGCGATCACGCGGCTCGACGCGGATATCCAGTGCATCGGCGGAGCTGCGCATCAGGATTTCTCCTTGACGAGCTGAACCTCGTTCCCCCGCTCGTTGTACGAAACGTCGTCGAGGTAGGCCCGCATCAGCATGATGCCCCGCCCGTTCGGCAGTGAGATGCGGTCCGGCGATGTCGGGTCCGGTACGACGTGCGGGTCGAAGCCCTCTCCCTCGTCGCGCACCCGCACGATCAGCCGGTCGGGCCGAACTTCGTAGCTGACGACGATCTGCTTGTCAGGATCCGCCCGGTTGCCGTGCTTGTGCGCATTGACCATCGCCTCTTCCAGCGCCAGCCGGATGGCGAAGGCACACTCGTCGCTGAACCCGAGTTCGGCCGCCTCCTGGAGGATCTTTTCTTCGACGTCCCGGGCGGCGCACAAATCGCTTCGGATGACGATCTGATGAGCGAGTGGCTTCGGGTCGAACGTCATAACAACCGCTGAATGGACGATCGGTGCGTTTCAGCCGGAATGCACCGACGTCTCCAGACAAGGCCCCTGCCGTTGCATCGTAATGGCTATTCCGCCGGGCGACAGCCCCCGTTCAACTCACCACCTTCAAGGCGTCGTCCAGGTTATCCTTGATGTTGAACAGCTTGTTGAGACGCGTGATCTTGAAGACTTCGTAGATCTGTGGGTGGATGTTTGCGAGCACGAGCCGCCCCTGTCGATCCACCACCTGCCGGTTCAGGGTGATCAGCATCCCCAAAGCGGCGCTGGACAGGTGCTCCACGGCGCCGAAGTCCAGGACCAGGCGCGGCTCCGACTCTGAGTCCGCCAGCTCGCTCAGACGCTCGCCAATCTGGTTGATCGTGATTTCCTCCAGAATCTTGCGATCCTGGAACTGCACGATGCTGACATTGCCCTGCTTTCGGACACTCAAATTGGCCTGAACATCGGGCATGTACCTGCTCCTGCGACCCGAGCGTAAGATCAATGCTACAATGGCTGATTAGAGCCCCCTGCAGAACGGTTGTCAACGGCGGGGCTGATCCGCACCGGCGGCTTCTCGCTGCCGGGCGCAGGCACACCTGCGGCGGAGGGGATGTCCCGCCGGAGCCGCGGACCATGGAGTGGTGAGCGTGCTGACTCGCCGGGTGATCTTCACCGGGTTCATTTTGTCCCTGCTGTTTCCCGCGGTCCAGGCACTCGCCTGGGGGCCGGCCACCCACGTCAAACTGGCCAGCGACCTGCTTGACCAGCTCGGTCTCCTGCCTCCGGCCATCGCGGCGATCCTCGCCCGGCACGCGCGCGACTACCTGTTCGGAAACATCGCCGCCGACGTCGTCATTGCCAAGAAGCTCAGCCGGATCAAGCAGTTCTGTCACCACTGGAAGACCGGCTTCGCCATGCTCGAGGACTCGCAGACGGACGGCAGTCGCGCCTTCGCCCTCGGCTATCTGTCGCACCTCGCCGCCGACACGGTAGCGCACGGCAAATTCCTGCCGCGGCAGATGACGCTGACCCGCACGACCGTCTCCTTCGGCCACCTGTACTGGGAGCTCCGCGCCGACTCCACGATCGGGCCCCACTACTGGGATGCCCTGCGCGGCATGCTTCGGCAGGCGTTCGACGAGCACGAGGCCGCCCTCCACGCGCGCCTCACCGACACGTTCCTGCCGTTCGCCGTCAACTGGCGGCTGTTCTACCGGATGAACAACTTCGTCACTCAGCGCCTGCTCCGCCAGGCCATGGACCGCTGGTACATGCTCTCCCGGTGGCAGCTGTCCGACCAGTTGATGCGCGAGTACCGCGCCGAATGCCTGGAGCGCATGATCGACGTCGTCAGCCGCGGCCAGGCGTCGCCGGTCCTCAACGAGGACCCGAACGGCAACGCCGCCCTCGCCTACACCCGGCTCCAGCGCCGCCAGCTCCGCCAGATGTCCCGCGCCGGCCTCATCGCCCCGCACATCCTCTACGAGGCCGCCGCCTCGCACGCCCCCTCCGTCCGCCGCCACCGCCCCAACGGCCCCCCGCGCCAGCTCCCGCCCCAGCCCCCGCATCCCCCTGCCGCCGAGAGCGCCTGATGCGACCCGAGCTCCGCTCCCAGTATTGAAAACAAGCCCGAGCGCAGCACAGCCTGACTTCGCGGTGCGCACACCAGGGGTGGCACGGCCTGACTTCGCCGTCTGTGTGGCGAAGTCACACCGTGGCGAGCCCCTCCGCATTCCAAAATCCGCCATCCGCAACCGATTTCAACCTTAAGTCGCCCCCGCGCGCTTCCGAAGCATCATGCGCGCAGCACGGACGGACGATTGGCGTGGCCCGCCTGCTGCGTGAACGGGCGCATCTCTCGTGGAAGCACCGCACGTCCAATTAGTGACCGACTCCGACCCCTCCGGGATCCCCGCACCGCTGCAAGACGCGCTCATCCGACTGAACGCCCGCGTGAGCATCCGCTCCGCCGGCAGCATCCTGTCCCGCGGCCTCTCGCCGAGCATCGACGTCTGCGTGATCGTGCCGTCCTCCAACGACTCGCCCGATGCAATCGACCGCATTCTTGCCGCCGCATCCCGCAGCGCCTGCAGCGCGATGATCCTGCCCGCGCCGGGCTACACCGAGACCTCGCCCGCCGCCGCTCGCATTGAGCAGGGCCTCCAAGCGCTGGCCGTCGAAGACGCCCTCGACACGGCCGAGGAAATCGCCGCCCGAATTCAGGCGCTCTTCGAAATTCGCCGCCCGATGCTCGAAATGCGCGAAGAGCTGGCTCGCCTCCGCCGGCGCGACGCTGAGCTTACCTCCGGCGCCCGCGAGCACGACGAGCAACTCCGCCTCGCCGCCCAGTTGCAGCGTGACCTTCTGCCCCGGCCCGATCTCGACACCTGGCCGCTCTCGCTGACGACGCTCTACCTGCCGGCCGACCATGTCAGCGGCGACATCTACGAAATCGCCCGCCTCGACGAAGACCGCTTCGGCTTCTCGCTGGCCGATGCCACCGGTCACGGCCTGCCCGCCGCGCTGCTCACGATCCTGATCCGGAATTCACTACGTGGAAAGGAAATCCGCGGCGGCACCTACCGCGTCATCGAGCCCGACGACCTGCTTCGCCGCCTGAATGACGACCTGCTGGGCAGCCACCTGTCGCAATGCCAGTTCATCACCGCCCTGCATGCCGTTTTTGATCGCACGACCCGCGAGTTCCGCTGGTCGCGCGGCGGAGCCCCCTATCCGATCCTGCTCCGAGCCGGCGAAGCCCCCCGCCAGCTGCGCACTGCGGGGTCGCTCATCGGCGCCGTAGAAGAGCCGCAGTTTGAAGTCGCCTCCATTCGCCTCCGAACCGGCGATGCCATCCTGCTCTACACCGACGGCCTCGAGTCGCTCCTCCTCGGGCGTGACACCATCTGCTCTGACGGCGCGATCCTCGCCGCCCCCTGGCTCACTGAACTCGCCGAGAAAGGGCCCGAAGCCCTGGCCGCCCTGCGCACCCGCGCCGAAAATCACGACTGGCCTCGCGACGACGTCACCGCCATTCTCATCCGCCTGTAGCGAGGCGAATGGACCGCGCGACCCACCGCGCGTCCTGCTCTCCCTCTACCACTCTCAGATTCCCGCACACCCCGCCCCCGGCGCATTCCCGGCTCCGCTGAAACACCGCTGAAACGCGCCGAAATCGTCCATATCGACGTCGCCGTCATCATCGAGATCCGCGGCCTCACAGTTTTCGGCGTGCCCGACCCCCGCGCCCGATGCGCAGGCCCGCATCAGCTCGAAATCATCCAGGTCGACATCGCAGTCGCCATCGAGATCCGCCGCCACGGATACCGCAATCACCAGCTCCGCCGCGTTCGACGTCGCCGTCCCACACCCGCCGGCAACCACGCAGTCGTAGCCACCCGCATCGTCCGCATCGACGCCCGTGATCGTCAGCGTCGCCGTCGCGGCACCCGAGACCCGCGGTCCGTCCGCCAGTTCCTGCCCGTCCTTCCATGGTCCGTAGGTCTGCAGGCTTCCCACAT
>CAZJTF010000279.1:0-9326 GCA_964548565.1 uncultured Planctomycetales bacterium
TAGCCTTGCGGCCGTACTCCCCAGGCGGCGCACTTAACGCTTTTGTTTCGGCTCGAGAAGTGTCAGACTCCTCGAACCTAGTGCGCATCGTTTACGGCGTAGACTACCGGGGTATCTAATCCCGTTTGCTCCCTACGCTTTCGCGTCTCAGCGTCAGGACAGGCCCAGTCACCCGCTTTCGCCACAGGCGTTCCCTTAGATATCTACGCATTTCACCGCTCCACCTAAGGTTCCAGTGACCCCTACCTGCCTCAAGAATGATAGTATACCAAGCAGTTCCCGGGTTGAGACCGGGGATTTCACAAGGTACTTACCACTCCGCCTACACGCGCTTTAAGCCCAGTGATTCCGAACAACGCTAGGGACCTCCGTCTTACCGCGGCTGCTGGCACGGAGTTAGCCGTCCCTTTCGTTTGCTGGTCAACTTGGCGACGTATTAGGTCGCCTTACTTCCTGACAAACTATTGGAGTTTACATCCCGAGGGACTTCATCCTCCACGCGGCGTCGCTCCGTCAGGCTTGCGCCCATTGCGGAATATTCGTTGCTGCAGCCACCCGTAGGTGTCCGGGCAGTGTCTCAGTCCCGATGTGGCCGGTCGCGCTCTCACGCCGGCTACCCGTCATAGCCTTGGTGGGCCATTACCTCACCAACTAGCTGATAGGACATGGGCCGCTCTCGCGCCAATAGGTCTTGCGATCCCCATCTTTGATCGCAGGAACATGTGATCCCGCGATGTCATCAGGTATTACCGTCACTTTCGCAAAGGACCCTTGCGGGCCCGACGCTATCCCTGTGCTCGAGGCACGTTACCCATGCATTACTCACCCGTCCGCCACTGAACCACCCTCGTATTGCTACTCGGGTGATCCCGTACGACTTGCATGCCTTAGCCACGCCGCCAGCGTTCGTTCTGAGCCAGGATCAAACTCTTCAGTTTGTATCGTTGATTACCCCGCCGAAGCGGGTTCATCATCGAAGGAATTGTCCCGATCCGAAGACCGGGATGGCTCTTCACTCTCACTCTGCATTTGCGAGAACGTGAAGATGTCGAACCGGCTCCGCTCGAAGGCAGACCCGCATCGACTGAGTTGCCGGCCGAAACCGGCGACACACCTGGCCATCCGTCCGGGCTGGCTAGCTCCGTCGGGATGACTCATGGATCATGAGCGACGCACGAGTGTATGCAGTCTCGTCCGCGCCCCACGTTCTCACGGCGTTTGTCACACTATTGACTTGTCAAAGATCCGTTTGACTCCTGCCGGCTTCGGATATCTCCTTCACCGGGGGAGCCCATTACTTTAGCAGCTCTATCGAATCTGTCAACCCCTTTTCGGGAGACCGATTCGAGAATCTTCAGTTTTTCTCGCGGCTGTTTCGCACGGCCTTGTGAGGCGGTTACACCTCCCTGCCGCGCAAAAGAAAGCCGGTTCGCTTGAAGCCCTTCGCACCCTGTCGTTTGACCGTTCACTCACCCGACGAATCGGGGCACAGCCAAGGGCTGCGGAGCTGAATCAAACTCGCCGGTTGCTCACACTGGGCAACTAGGACGGTGGAAATATAGCACCGGGCTACGGGCGTGTCAAGCGGGCCCGATTTATTCCGCAAGTCCGGTGATCAGATATACTTATACCTCAGAGCCGCAGGAATACCACGTCGAATTCGCCGCCGCCGCATCAGCGATGGATGTTCAATTCGAGCGGAGGCGACTTCGCTTCGTTGTGAACGGAGATCTGCCCCGCCAGCTGCTCGACCACGCTCTGAACTGCACGCCCCACGCCCTGAGCATCGCTGTCGAATACGTCGCCGGGCGTTCCCTTGTCCCCGCTGAGCCGGATGGCGACGTTGATCGGGATCGAGCCCAGGAACGGGACCCGCAATCGCGCGGCCGCCCGCTCCGCCCCGCCCTTCCCGAACAGGTCGTACTCGCGTCCTGTGTCCGGCGCGATGAAATAGCTCATGTTTTCGACGATTCCGAGGATGTCGACGTTCAACTGCTGGTACATGCGTGCTGCCCGGATCGCGTCCAGCAACGCGACATCCTGCGGCGTGCAGACGACGACGGCCCCCGTCATCGGGATCGACTGTGAGAGCGTCAGCGGAACGTCGCCCGTCCCCGGCGGCAGGTCGACAACGAGATAATCGAGTTCCCCCCACTCCACCTGGTCGAGAAATTGCCGGATGGTCCCATGGATCATCGGTCCGCGCCAGACGACCGCGCGATCCGGCTCGATCATAAAACCAATGCTCATCACTTTCAGCCCGTGGGCCACCACCGGGATGATCATATTGCCGGAGGGCGTGACCGTGGGCTTCGCTTCCTCGATTCCCAGCATTTTCGGGATCGAAGGGCCATAGACGTCCGCATCCAGGAGCCCCACCTTTGCTCCCGCCCGGGCAAGACCGACGGCCGCCAGCACGCTCACCGTGCTCTTGCCGACGCCACCCTTCCCGGCCCCGACGGCGATGACGTTCTTGACGCCAGGAAGGCTCGCCTGCTGCATCGGGCCGCCCCGAACCTGTGCGGAGAACTCAACCTGCACGCTGTCGACGCCAGGGAGCGTCCGCACTGCGGCCTCGACATCCTGACGAATGCGATCCTTGAGCGGGCAGGCCGGCGTGGTGAGCTCGATGCCCAGCCGCACGTTCCCGTCGCAGACGGCCACGTTCTTGACCATGTTCAGGGTCACGATATCCCGGTTGAGCTCGGGATCGTTGACGGTGCGCAAGATCTGCAGAATCTGGTCCTTGGTGATCGCCGGCGTGCTCATAGGGCTCCTCGACAGCAGGGTCTGGCGGTTCCGCGTGAATATAGTACCGATTCGGTGCTATTTCAATGAATCGAGGGGCGGCGGTCAGGCAGGCGGCAGGAAACCGCGCTCGCGGGCCAGTTCGGCGATCCGGCGGTGATGATCGAACCCTTCCTCCGCCAGTTCCTCGAAAATGGCCCGGATTTCAGGGTTCTTCACGCGACCGCTCATGGCCTTGTAGAACTGCGACGTGCGGAGCTCGGTGTCGAGCGCCATCTGAACGAAAGAGCGGTAGTCTTCCAGGTCCCGAACGTTGATCAGGCGGGGACCGGTCACGACAAGGGCTTTATCCGCATCGGAAAGGTAGAACGAGCTGCCGGGGAAGTGCTTTTCCAGCAGTCTCTGGAGCATCTGCTTATGCCCCTGCTCCTCGTCCGCAATGGCGGCGAAGGCCTTGCGATCAGCCTCCGACGGCAGCTTCTCGGCCAGGACGGTGTACCGGTATGCGGCCACGGTCTCGCCGTAGATCCCGATGGTCAGGATCTGGTCGTCGCGAAGCTCCGGGTATTGCTGGGACGGGGCATCTGACATGGAAGCAGACTAACACTCCTGCCGGGGAGGGGCAATCGGCGCACGACAAAGCCTGCGGCCGACCAGGCGGTCTGCCGCAGGCCTGCCATCAAGGGGCCGGCCGACTCATCTGATGCGCCGGCGCAGCCTGTCCACCAGGGCTACGCCCATCATGCCAAGCAGCAGCGCACCCGGCGCCGGGATGGGCACGAGGATGTCTGCCTTACCCGTGGCGCCGCTGTCGAGCAGGCCCGTGTAACTGGTGGTCCACTCGGTGGCGTCGGTCGCGAAGAACGCCAGTGCTGAGCTCTGACCGCCGAAGATGACGGTACCGTCGAACTCCGTTGACCACTGGAGAGCGGGTGACTGGTCGCCGCTGGGCAGATCCTTCCGGGTAATGAAATACGGATCGCCATCGCTCCAGCTGATCGTGCCGATTCCTGTACTCGAGCCGCTGCCGTCGGAACCGGCATCCGAGATCGTCACGCCCGTCCAGCCGAGCTTCGCGAACGATGCACGCACGAGGCCCGTGCCGCCGAGCACAGACGCGACGTCGAAGTGGTACACGAATCCCAGGCCGCCGCTCGAGTCAACGCCGTTCAGGTAGTACACGTTGCTCGTGACGGTCCCGGTGAAGTCCTGGGTCATCGCGCCCGCCAGTGTGGCCGCCGGCGCCCCCGATACCCATCCGGGCAGCACATTGGTGTATGGCGACGGTTCACCAGTGTCCGGGTTCGTCAGCGCCATGCCTGGCGGAAGGGCCACATCGGCCGCGGCGATGGGCACGACCAGCAGGCCCAGTCCCACGGCCATGAGCCATCCCTTGAGCCTCTGCTTACCGATCATCCTGTGATCTCCTTGTGCAGAATTCCTGTCATCGATGCGCGACCGAAACCGGTCAGCCCGCGCTCGACTCCGTTTCAATACAGTGGGGCCCCGGCAGATCCCGCCGGACCAGCTTCCCTCAAGAACACCCTCGGTCACCTGATGGAGGTCTTTCGCTTCGTGCGCGATATGCCGAACGGATGAACCCGCTCACGCCCCGTCTCACCCTCTCTTATTCCCGCAGTTGGCCACGAGTCAACAAGAGCATTGCTGAAGGGGGGCAAGCACAGGTTCAGAGTCGAGCAGGAGCTCAGCCGAGCGCGACATCCAGCGTCATCATCAGCGCAAATCCGCTGATGAAGCTGATCGTGGCGAGATCGATGTTGCCTGCCTGGTGGGATTCAGGGATGAGTTCCTCCACGACCACGAAAATCATCGCGCCGGCCGCGAAGCTGAGGGCATAGGGCAGGATCGCCACCGAGATCCCGACGAGCACCGCACCCAGCAAAGCCATCGGCGGTTCCACCGCCGCCGAGAGCTGGCCGTACCAGAACGCCTTCGCCGGTCGCATCCCCTCTCCCCGCAGCGGCATGGAAACTGCCGAACCTTCCGGAAAGTTCTGCAACCCGATCCCCAGCGTGAGTGCGATGGCCGCTTCCAGCCCCGCACCGGGCATGCCGGCCACGACGCCTCCAAAGGCGACGCCGATCGCCAGCCCCTCGGGAATGTTGTGCAGCGTGATCGCGAGGACGAGCAGAATGCTGCGTTTCCAGCCGGTGGGCCAGCCTTCGGCCCGCGCCGTCGGCAGGAAGAGGTGCAGGTGCGGAAGCACCTTGTCGAGCAGCCAGATACAGCCGGCGCCTGCGAGGAAGCCGATCAACGGCGGCAGCCAGCGCGGAAGCGGCCCGGTCGCAGCGATTTCGATGGCCGGCGCGAGCAGCGACCAGTAGCTCGCCGCCACCATCACACCGCCCGAGAAGCCGAGCATGGCATCGAGCACCCGGCGGTTGAGACCGCGGTGCACGAAGACGCCGGCGGCGCCGAGTCCCGTCACCGCCCACGTGAACAAGCCGGCCAGCAGGGCCTGCGCCGGCGGGTCGAGGGTTTTGAACCAGTCCATCATGGCCGGGCGCGCATGGTACGCTCACCCGGGAGGAATGTCGCGGGCGCGGCGACGTGGGAGCACGCCGGATCACCCGGCGCCCGTGCCCCGCCGACGTGGCTCGAGCATCAGGCGCTGACGCGGCGCAGCTTGGTCACACGCCCGTCCGGAACCCACTCCACCACGTACATGTTGCCCTTCGAATCCCAGCACGCGTCATGCGGAGCAATGAAGCGCCCGACCTCCCGCCGCTCGTGCGGGACGTTCGGATACCCCTGGGGCTTTGTCCATTCGCGGTCGCCTGCGCCGATCCCGAGCTGCGCGACCGCCTTGTTGTCCTTGTCGAAGATCGTGACCCGGCTGTGGAGGTCGGGTATCAGCATGTCGCTGCCGCGGATCCGGAAATGGCACGGATACCGCAGGTCATTGCTCACGAACCGGACGTGCTTTCCGTCCAGCGTGAAGTACTGGAGCCGCACGTTCGCGCGGTCGGCCACGACGACCAGGGGCTGCTCTCCGCGGGTATCCACCCAGATTCCGTGCGGGCAGTTCATCTTGCCTGGCTCGGTTCCCAGCCCGCCCCACGAGCGGATGTAATCCCCTTTTGCGCTGTACTGGTGGACATAGTGCTGCCCGTAGCCATCCGCAACGTAGAAGTCACCGTTCGGCGCGAGGGCGATGTTTGTCGGAACGTATTTCGCCTCGTCCGCGTAGACATCAGCGAGCGGCGGAGCTCCCTTTTTCCAGACGATCTCGCCGTCGAGCGTGGCCTTGTAGATGGCGTGCAGCGAAGTGGCGGCGAGGTAGAGGTATTCGGTACCTCCCTCGCGGTGCAGGGTCATTCCGTGCGCGCCGGGCGCCAGGTCCTTGCCCCAGGACTTGATGAACCGTCCGTCGGCATCGAAGACGCATGTCACGTCGCCGGTCGGGCTCTGGTTATGGATCAGGATCCGCCCCTGTGCGTCTTCCGCCACACCGTGGGTGTTCCCGAACTTGCGGCCTTCGGGCAGTTTGCACCAACCGGGCACCACCTCGCAGGTGTGCTCGCCCCGCCCGAATACCGGGGGACGCGTGCCCGCCTTGTCTGACGCGTGAACGGCGCTCTGCCCGATGGATGCTGCCATGACAGTTGCTCCCAGGGTCCTGCCGAAGTCCCGGCGCGTGATTTCCCGGCCCGTGTGCGCACCACCACCCGCCGAGTTCATGCATCAACCCTCGTTTTCGACTCGATATCGACCGGCCGAACAGCAGCATGCTACCGGGTCGCCCGCAGCGGAAGCAAGCGTGACTGGTAAGCATGCGGCGCACGGGGCTTTCGTCGCGTGCGACTCCTCTGTTCGCTGCCCATCGGCGGGGGTATCCTGCTGCGGTCGCGCCTGGGGGCGCTGCGGGTTCATGCGAGGAGTCATGGGATGCCACAGGTCGGCCAGGTGACACGGCGGAGCTTCCTGCGGGGAACGGCGGCGGCGGGCGCGGCGGTGCTGACGGCACGGAATCACGCACGGGCCGCGGGCGCGAGCGGGCGTCTGAACGTGGGCGTCATCGGATGCGGTACGATCGCGACCGGCGAACACCTGCCTGCCCTGCTCCGGCTGCGCGACCAGGACAACATCGAGATCATGGCGGTGTGCGACGTCTACCAGACGCGCGCGCAGGAGTATCTCGCCCGGTGCAAGGCCGGCGGCGCCAATCCGAAGCCTACCCTCGATTACCGCGAGATCCTGGCGAACAGGGACATCGATTACGTCCTCATCGCCACGCCGGAGCATTCTCACGCGAAGATCACCCTCGACGCCCTTCGCGCCGGCAAGCACGTCTACTGCGAGAAGCCGCTCACGCACACCATCGAAGAGTCTCAGGAGGTTGTCTCGCTCGCAAAGAAGACCGGGCTCAAGCTGCAGACAGGCGTGCAGGGGATGAGCGACGACAGCTACGAGTCGGCATGCGAAGCCATCCTGGCGGGCAAACTGGGTCCGGTCGTCGAAGCGCAGATCGACTACGTGCGGAACTACAAGCAGGAAGGTCTCTTCCGCAAGGGCATCCCTGACAACCAGCCGAAGCCCGCCGATCTCGACTGGCAGGCGTGGCTCGAGCCGGCGACCCCGCACGCCTGGGACCCCCACCGGTACCACGAGTGGCGGTGCTACCGGGACTACTCCGGCGGGATCGCGACGGATCTCTTCGTGCACCGCATCACGCGCATTCTGAAGGCGTGCCGGCTCTCGTACCCGGAGCACGTGGTGGGAATGGGCGGGATCTACATGTGGCCCGACGGTCGCGACCTGCCCGACAACATGGAGATGCTGGCCGAATACCCCGCCGTTGAAGGCGTCACGCCCGGAATGACCCTCCGCGTGCTGGGCACGATGGCGAACGACTTTCGCAGCGACCACTGCATCCGCGGCCACAAGGCGACGCTCATCTTCCGCGGCGACGGCTGGGATATTCTCGCTGAGACAAAGGGGAAGCCCGTCGTTGCCTCGCACAAGCGCACCGGCGCCGAGGACGTGTTCCTCCACCACCGCAATCACCACGCCGCGATTCGGGACAACGTGCCGCTGAAATGCCCGCCCGAACTCGGACTGTACGGCGTCGTGGCGGTGCGGATGGCGAACCTCTCGTGGTTCGAGCGCAAGCTGATGAAGTGGGACGCCACAAAGCAGGCGGCCGTCCCTGCGTGACCTCAGCTCAGTTCTAACACGCTCTGACAACTGTGTACGATTTGGACGCTGGAGCCGCAGGCGCGCACCAAACGGGCGCGATAGCCCCGGTGGAGGAGGCGCGCGTCGCGGCAGGCTGCGGCGGCCGGGCGCCGGGACCCGGCCGCCAAATGCTCGCTGTTCCTACACCGCCGCCGGAACGGCCTTGGCCGCGGTGGTGCGCGCCGGGGTTTCCTCGGGCGCCATCACGGCACGGTGCACCGCGCCCGCGATAATCGCCCCGAGAATTGGAGCCACCCAGAATAGCCACAGCTGCGAGAGTGCCCAGCCGCGCACGAAGAGCGCCTGGCTCGTGCTGCGGGCGGGATTCACCGACGTGTTCGTGACGGGGATGCTGATCAGGTGGATCAGCGTGAGGCACAGGCCGATGGCCACCGGAGCGAGCGCCTGCGGCGCCCGGGGATCAGTCGACCCCAGGATCACCATCAGGAACACGAACGTGAGCACGGCCTCGATAATGAAGGCTGACGACACCGGGTACTTGCCCGGGGAATGCTCGCCGTAGCCGTTGGACGCGAAACCGGCGGCCAGTGTGAAGCCCTCCTTGCCGCTCGCCACAGCGTAGAGAACAGCCGCCGCCACAATGCCACCCAGAACTTGCGCGATGATGTAGGGCACGAGTTCGGCGGCCGGAAAACGTCCGCCGACGGTCAGACCCACGGAAACCGCCGGGTTGAGGTGGCAGCCGGAGATGTGGCCGATTGCGTAGGCCATCGTCAGCACGGTCAGCCCGAACGCCAGCGATACGCCGACAAAGCCGATGCCCAGTTCCGGGAACCCCGCGGCCAGCACCGCGCTGCCGCAGCCGCCGAAGACGAGCCAGAACGTGCCCAGAAACTCCGCGGCAACACGACGACCGATTGGCATGATATGGACTCCTCTAGAAGGAGGTTCAGTCGGGAGTTCGCTCCCGGTGTCTGGGGAGATGAAAGGCGACGGAGCTATGGTAGCTCCGCGCGTGTGGGCTCGTCGAGCCATAACAGGGAGATAGAGTGGTGTGCCTTATTCTGGTTACCGCGCCGTCCGCCGGGCGAGGGCGAGGCTGACGCCGGCGCACACCAGAAACGAACCAGTTGCGGCATGAAAAACCCGGCGGACGCGTGCCCCGGTCGTCGAGCGACGCAGGCGCGCGGAGATCGCGCTGTAGCTGAGCAGGACCAGGCTGGCGGTCGTGAGGTGGATGCAGGCAAGCAGGGCAAGCTGCGGCGCCAGCGATTGCGACGGATTGACAAACTGGGGGACCAGCGACCCGAAGTAAAGGAGCGCCTTCGGGTTCGCGGCGTGGAGTGTGAATCCGCCGACGAATGCCCGTGCCGGCGGCGAGGCGGTTCGATGGGTGCCGGCGGTCGCCAGTCCGGGTG
>CAZJTF010000280.1:0-9324 GCA_964548565.1 uncultured Planctomycetales bacterium
CGATCTACATCGCTCCGGAGGGCAGGGACACATGGAACGGAACGCTGCCAGGCCCAAACGCGGACAAGTCCGACGGCCCGGTGGCGACGCTCGAACGCGCGCGGGATCTGGTGCGACTGGCTCAGATGGCACGGGACTCCGTATCCCGGCCGATCGTCGTCGAACTCCGCGGCGGCGACTACTTCCGCGATCGTGTCTTCGAACTGAGCCGGGACGACGGGGGGCGGGCGCCCGATGCCACAATCACGTATCGTGCCGTGCCGGGCGAATCGGTGCGACTGATCGGCGGGCGCCGGATCGGCGGGTTCAAGCCGGTGAGTCATCCGGCCATCCTGGAGCGGTTGGAGCCGACCGCGCGCGGGCAGGTGCTGCAGGTCGATCTCAAGGCTGCGGGCGTCACTGATTTCGGAAAGCTGACCTCGCGCGGGTTCGGGCGCGCGGTTATCCCCGCCGGCCTGGAGCTGTTCTTCGACCATCGTCCGATGACCCTCGCTCGCTGGCCCAGCGACGGCTGGATCAAGACCACGGGGGCGCCTGCCGGCCCGAGCGGCGGCGTCTTCACGTACGAAGGGGATCGCCCGAAGCGGTGGGCAACGTCCGATGACCTCTGGGTGCACGGCTACTGGACGTGGGACTGGGCCGACTCGTATGAGAGGGTCGCATCGCTCGATCGTGAGAAACGGCAGATCACGACCGCGCCGCCGCATGGTGTCTATGGCTACGCGCCGGGTAAGCGTTTTTACTTCCTCAACGTGCTTGAGGAGCTTGACCAGCCGGGCGAATGGTATCTCGACCGGACGACAGGGGTGCTGTACTTCTGGCCGCCAGATCCGATCGAAGGGCGAGAGGTTCTGGTCTCGGTTCTCGAGCAGATGATCTCCGTCAAGGGCGCTTCGCACGTGTCGTTCGAACACCTGGCCATTGAGGCTGTCCGCGGGACGGCGATCACGGTCGAGGGCGGCGAGGACGTGCGGATCGTCGGATGTACGCTGCGGAATATCGGCAATCTCGCGGTGACGGTGACCGGCGGGACGCGTCACCGCGTCATCGGGTGCGACATCAGCGAAACCGGCGACGGCGGGGTCTCCATGACGGGCGGCGACCGCAAGACGCTGGCTCCGTGCAATCACGTGGCCGAGAACAACGACATCTGGCACTTCGGTCGCTGGGACCCGACCTATCGCCCCGCGATCAGCATCGGCGGCGTGGGGATCCGCGTCGCGCACAACCTGCTGCACGACGCGCCGCATATGGCCATGTACCTCGGCGGCAACGAGCACGTGATCGAGTACAACGAGGTGCACACCGTCTGCATGGATACCGATGATGCCGGTGCGTTCTACATGGGGCGGGACTGGACGGAGCGCGGGAACGTCGTCCGCTTCAACTACTGGCATGACATCGGACAGTACAAGGGGCACGTCGGCGTTCAGTCGATCTACCTCGACGACTGGGCGAGTGGGACGCGCGTCGAGGGAAACCTTGTCGTGCGCGGCTCGCGGGGGCTGCTCGTCGGAGGCGGGCGCGACACCATCGTGGAGAACAACGTATTCGTGGACTGCCGCCCGGCTATCCACGTCGATTCACGCGGATTGGGGTGGGCAAAGAACTACTTTGACGGTACCACCACGACCCTGACCGACCGCCTGAGCGCGATGCCCTATCGTGAGGACCCGTGGAAGTCGCGCTACCCGCAGCTCCTGACGCTCTACCAGGATGAGCCGGCGGTGGCGAAAGGCAACGTGATCACGCGGAACATCTGCGTGGGGGGGCGGTGGCTCGACCTGCACGACAAGCTCACCGACAAGATCGTCCGCGTCGAAAACAACCTGGTTGACGAGGATCCGCGTTTTGTCGATGCGGGCAGCGGCAATTACCGGCTGCGGGAGGATTCGCCGGCATTCACGAAGATCGGCTTCAAGCCGCTGCCCATCGAAAAAATGGGCCTGTACCAGGATCCGCGCCGCGCGTCGTGGCCGCCGGCATCACGCGCACAACGAGCTTCGCGCGAGACGCACTGACGAGTCCGCCAGACGCTGGCCGCTTGAGCGTGCCTACGCCGACGGCAGTTCCTTGCGGTGTGCCCAGACCTTCTGGAACGCCTTGACGTACTGGTCGACCAGTTCGGGCACGGGCTTCGTGAAGTAGGGCAGGGAGATTCCGGTGGCGTTCGCCTGCTCCGAACCCGGCAAATTCGGAATCTCCGGCACGTGGTGCCACCATTTCTGTTCCTTGTACATCGCCAGCTTGTGCTGCAGGGTGTAAGTGTGGGCGCGGGCGTGAACGCCCTCGGCCTGGAGTGCCTTGACGGCGGCAGCGCGGCTCATGCCGGCCTCTTTCTCGTCGATGAACAGCATGTTCCATGAATAGTGGAGGCGTTTCGCGCCTGGTACGGCTTTCTGCTCGTAGAGCCCGGGCAACTCGAGGATCCGGTCGTTGAGCGAGCGGACCTGCGCGGCACCGTCCGCGTTGCGCTGATCGAGGCTCTTCATCTGGATGCGCGTGAGCACCGCGGCGACCGGGTGCATGCGGAGTTTCAGTCCAAGCCCCGAACCTGCGTACTTGCGGTAGGCGCTCTCGGACGGGAAGCTTCCTGGCTGGTCATAGTGCCCGAAAGTGGTGGCGCGTTCATAGTGCGTGCGATCCTGGTACATGCCCATTCCGCCCTCGATACCAGGGAGCGGCTTCGTCTGCTGGTAGCTGAAGATCGACATCGCACCCCACGTGCCCGTCAGTTTGTCCTTGACCGACGCACCGTGCGCGTGCGCACAGTCCTCGAGCACAGTCAGGCCTTTTTCCTTCGCGAAATCGCAGATGGCCTCCATATCGCAGGGGTTGCCGATCCAGTGAACGGGCAGAATCGCGCGGGTGTTTTTCGTGAGGCGTTTTCTGGCGTCCTGCGGGTCCATGTTGAGTGATCGCGGGTCGATGTCCACGAACACCGGGACCAGGCCGAACAGGCGCATCGGCACGATGGTGGCAAAGAACGTGTAGCTCGGGACGAGGATCTCGCTCCCTTCAGGCAGATCGAGCGCGAAGAACATGGCGGCCAGGGCACTGGTGCCGTTGAAGAAGGTCTTGACGTACGGGACCTTGAAGTAGGTCTGCCAGTCCTTTTCCAGTGCGTCGTTGGGCCCGTAGCCGGGATTGCGCAGGAGCTGGATCACGGCCTGCTCTTCCTCGGGGCCGTAGAGCGGCCAGCGCGCGGCGTCGGCGTGGGGAACGGTGACGGCCTTGGCGCCTCCGGCGATCGCGAGCGTTTCGACGGCGGCCTTGCCCAGGGTGCGTCCGGCAGCAGCACCGGCCGCGGCGGCACCCGCGCATCTGAGGAATGTCCGGCGGCTGGGGCGAGGGCGGTTCGTACGTGATGACATGTGTGGTCCTCCAGTGTCAGCTTTCGTCGACGGGCAACTGCGATGCCCCATCATCGCACGCGGCGGCGCAGGATCAAGTCAGCGGTCAGGCGGTCGCGAATCGCCGATAGATCTGGGCGTGGGCGGCCGCGGATTGCTGCCAGGTGAATTGGCGGCTGCGTTCGAGGCCGGCGTGGGCGAGGGTCTGAGCGAAATCGGGCTGTTCGAGGACGGCCGCCATCGCGTCGCGAAGGCCGCGAGGATTGCGGGGATCGACCAGCAGGCCCGCATCACCGACAACCTCCGGCATGGCGGAGCAGTTGCTGGTGATGACGGGTGTTCCGCACGCCATGGCTTCCAGGGGCGGCAGGCCGAAGCCTTCGTACAAGCTGGGCCAGGCGAGCAGGCGGGCGCCGCAGTACAGCCAGGCGAGGTCCTCGTCGCCGACGTAGCCGAGGCCGCGGACACGATCCGCCACCCCATGCCGCTGTGCCATGGCGTGCAGGCCCTCGCGAGCCCACCCGGTCATGCCGGCGACCACGAGTGTGAGACGACTCCTGAGCCCCGGTGGCAAGCCGGCGAATGCCGCGAGCAGAGTTTCGAGGTTCTTGCGCGGCTCGATTGTCCCGACGAACAGAATGAAGCCCTCGGGCAGGCCGGCTGTTCCGAGCCAGCGGCGTGCCTGCTGGACAGGACGCGGATGGAAGATCGGACGCACGCCGTTGGGGATCACGGTGATGCGATCGGGATCGAGATCCAGCAGGTCGACCATCTCCTGCCGCGTGAATTCCGACACGCTGAGGAAGTGGGTGGTACGTGCAACGCCGATCTCGAAGTCTCGCCCGTACCAGTCCACGCGGTCCGCCGGATGCCACTCGGGATGACGCAGCACGGACAGGTCGTGCACGGTGGTGACGATCGGACCGTGCCAGGGCATTGGGATGTGGTTGGGTTCGTGATAGAGCTGATATCCTCCCAGCGTGCCCGCGCCCTCAAAGGCGGCGGCGTAGAGCTCCTGGGCCAGCCGGCGTGTCCACGCGGCCGGTCGCCGGGCGGGCGCGTCGGCAGGACGGGTTCCGCGGTCGGTCCGGCCGGCTCGGCGGAGGATTTTCTCGTAGAAGGGGAGCACCCGGATGTCGGGCGCGACACCGGGCAGGGCTCCCAGTAGCTCGGTGATGTAATGCCCGACGCCCGTCCGTGGGTTTCGCAGCGCCCGGTCGTTGAAGATGATCTGAGGGCCCGCCGGCTCCATGGGGGCGGACGATAGCCACTGGGGGCGGCTTCCGCAACGCTCCGAAGGAGCGATTATCAGGCCGGTTGCGCACCCCGGCCTCAAGGAGGACCGGCGGGGCCGCCGATGGATGCGCGGGCAGTTGATCGCGTTCGGGCCGCAGGTTCTAATGCCGGGCGCGTCTTCGCCTTCATGAGGTAAACCGCCTATGGTCCGGGAACTCACACGGCTTTTCCGATCCCGTCTGCTCCGCAGGCCGGCCTGCTACGCCCTGCTGGCCAGTGCAGCGACCCTCTGCTGTACGCCGGCGGCGTTCATCAACAACACCACCACGCTGGGGGGCACGACGCCCGGTTCCCGCGGCAATATCAGCATTGCCTTCATCAATCGCACACCGTTCCGGGCGATTTTCACGTACGGTGTCTACGACCCGCAAAACCCGCAGTTTAGGCCGGAGTTCGGCCAGTTCGCCGCGGGTCCCGACAGCACGACGCGGCTCGAGGGCAATAGCGAGAGCGATACGATCACCTTCACGTGCGGCCGGGCGATCAGCGTCGGAGGCGACCGCCTCATCCAGCTGATTCGCGACCAGAATCTCGTCGGGGATTCCGACCCGGCAGCGCTGCAGCCGGGCATCGCATTCTCGGACCAGCCGCTGGATTCCGAGGACGCCGACCAGCCGACCGCCGGGCGCGCAACGGGGGTCGTGACGCTCCAGGGTGTCGAATTCCAGTGTGATTCCCTGGTCGTCTATACGTTCGAACTCGATGAGGAGAGCGAGGACGGCTTCAGAATCAGCTACGAGGTTCTCCTGCCATGACGCGCGGGGATTCCTCGCGACGTGACCTTCTGAGAGCCCTCGGGGCCGGTGCTGCCGCGGCGGCCGTTCCGCTGGCTCATGCGGGGGCGCGTCGTCCAGGAAGCGCGGCTTCCCGACCTGCTTCCGACCCGCTCGCGCTGTCCACCTGTGTTTTCGGACCGTGGGTCTGGTGTCGCGTGGGCGGGCAGCCGTTCACGTGTTATCGGGCCACCACCGCGCAAAAATACCCGTATTTCTATCCCGTGCTCGGCCCGGCGACAGGGCTGCCGATGACGGAAGAGGCAGGTGAACTCTACCCGCATCACCGCTCGTTGTTTCTGGGCTGCGATCGCGTCAATGGGGGCAACTATTGGCAGGAGGGCCTCGACCGCGGCCAGATCGTCTCCCGCGGCCCGAGCGCAACGATCAGCGGGCGGACCATCGTGATCGAGGACGAGTGCGACTGGCGCCTGCCAGGGAACGATCCAATCATCCAGGACCGCCGGCGTTGGACGCTCAGTGCCCCCAGCGCGGATCAACGCATCATTGATGCAGACATCACGCTGCAGGCGCTGGCGGGCATCCAGGTCGCTCAGACCAACCACTCGCTTTTTGCCATTCGGGCGGCCGCGGGGCTGACGCCGGCCGGCGGGGGGCAACTCCTGGATTCAGAAGGCCGCTCGGGAGAAAAGGCCACATTCGGGCAGACGGCCTCCTGGTGCGGTTTCCAGGGCAACAGACTTGGACAGATCGAGTCGCTCGTCCTGATGGACCACCCGCGAAATCCGTGGTCCCCGTGCCGCTGGTTTACGCGGGATTACGGCTTCGCGTCGCCGACGCCGTTCAACTGGCTCGGCGCTGAGGGGTGGAAACTGCCGAAAGGCGAGTCGGTCCGGTTGCGGTATCGGGTCGTCGTTGCAGCAGGGCCGGTCGATCGCAACGCGCTCCGCACGCAGTACGACGCTTTTGCGGAAACGTGATCAGACCGGCATCCCGGTGATCCGGGCTTCGAACGCCATCTGACCGTTCACCACACCCTGCACATCGCAGATCGTACGGCGCGGTCGAATCTCGACGCCTTTGAGGATGATGTAAAGCGTCGCGGGTGGGGAGATCGCGGCCCTGAACTTCACCGCGTCGATCCCGCCGAACCCGATGAACCGGTGGCTCGGCTGGACCTCCATCGACACGTAGGCTGCAAGTTGGGCAGCAGTCTCGACCATCAGCACGCCTGGAAAAAGCGGCCTGCCGGGAATGTGGCCGCGAACCCACCATTCGTCCTCTCGGACGTGGCGAACCGCCACGGCGAGCAGCTGCTCGCGATCCAGGTGGACGATGCCGTCGAGCATCATGAACTCGTACCGGTGGGGCAGGCGTTCGTATATCTGCTCGCGTGTGATCAGTACCCGTTCGAGGTCGATCGTACCGAGGTCGAGAATGAGGGGAGAAGGCATTTTTACCCGCAGGTTGCCCTTGAGGTTGGGCGCATATTCGCAGGTCGAGATTCAAAATCCCGGCAGAGCCTGCGCAATTTCTCAGAACGTCATCACGTCGTTCGGGAGCTCAGGTTCCTGGTTGCTCTTCGGACGAGCGAACTTCGAGGATCTTCTTGCGGACTTCCTGGGCGGCGGCCTTGATTTCCTGCATCGTCTTGCGGACCCGGGTCCCGGCCGCCTTGTTGCCGCCTTCGGCCTTGGCAACGTCGTCTGCTGCAGCTTCAACGAGTCTCTTCAGCGTTTCGTACTCTTGCATGTCATCTCTCCGCTTCGCAAAGCCGGAACTCACTCACTGCCTGCCCGCGCCAACAGGCCGGGCGCCCCCGGGGACGGCCGAAGGCTGAGCGCCCGCGGGAGTCTATCAGAGCAATCCGGCGCATGCAAAGGTCCGAACCGCGTTTTTCGCTCAAATTCCGGGGTTGCGTTCAGCAACGCGGTGTCCGGAGCCCAGCCGGTAAAACCAGTTGGAAAACAGGCTTTCAACCATCAGGAGCCCGAGCAGGACGAGTCCGAGCGGCACCAGGAGCTCGCGGCTGTAGCGCCCGGGGGCTGCCCGGCGTTCGAGTTGGCGGGGATCGCTCACAACAAGGGCGCGATCTTTCGGCAGCAGTTCCAGAACAGCCTCGGGGGCGATCCGACCGGCGTCGGATTCGCGAGCAGGAACGTTAACGCCATACTTGATAAGGATTTGTCTCCCCGCCGTGTCGAGCGAGACATCGTAGATGCCCGCAGTGGGGGCGGGCAGGAATGCCGCTCCGCCAGTGACCGCCACGGCGCGAGCGCCTCCGGAGGATGGGCCGGCGACGTAGACCTCGCGTGCATTGCCGGCTGGCAGCCTGCGGGCGACGTTTCCGCCGGCGGAGAAGCCTCCCGCCTGGTCTGCCGGGGGCCACAGGGACTGCAGCATCGTGTGAAGGAGCACGATCATGGGGGCGGCCTGTGTTCCGAACTGGCTCCACTCAGGGGCCGGCGAGAACGCGAATTGGACGACCTGACCCTGGCCGACGCGCCGCAGCAGCAGAGCAGGGTGGCGGGTCGAGAACGGGGCCAGAACCCTCGCGCCAGCGGCCGATCGTTCGAGCTCAACGCGACGAAAGACCCGCCGGGAGTTGATCGAATCGTTCCCCGGATCCTCAAACGCTCGGAGATACGGGTGCGTGAGATCGGATGCGGCCACGGTGGTCCCGTCCGGGCAGTCCGCGACCCCCACAATGCGTGCCGGCAGGAAATCGGCGGCACTCGCATACACCTCGGGACGAACGAGCGGCCCCGGGAGGACGAAGAGCCAGCCTCCGCGCGAGACGTACTGCCGGATTTCATCCCAGTGTGACTCGATCCCGTGGTCGACGTCGGCGAGAATGAGCGCAGAAGCGGCTCGGAGGCGATCTGCGGTGAGTTCCTCGCCCGAAACCACTTCGACGTCGATGAGCCGCTCAGTCGGATCCTGTGCCGGCGGGGCAATCATGGCGGCGGTCAGCGTCGCGACTTCGCCACGGCTCTCGGGCCGGGCGATGATCAGCCGGAGCGGTTCGCCGCACTGGAACACCGCAAACCGGCGGTTGTCGACGGTGAGGGCATCGTCCGTCTCGAGCCGTGCCTCGATTCCGTGGAGGCCGGCCGGCAGCGGCGGAATGCGGAGCGCGATTTCCTTCTCGGTGTTGGGCTCCAACGGCGGAACGGCCTGGCGGAGTCGCGGCTGACCGTCGACGCGGAGCTCAACCGCCGGCTCGTCGGCCGCGTCACCGGTGCGGATCATCAGCCGCAGATCCCATGCACGGTCCCGCGGGATCACATGGGCGGACACCTCCGGCCAGCCGAGTGCCGTGCTGCGGTTTTCAGTCTGCCCCACATCGATTACGTATACCCCGTCGACGGAGGTGGGAGCTTCTGGGAGCGTGTCCTGCCAGGCGGCCTGCATCAGGTCGGTGAAGACATACACCTCGCGCCGGTCATGCCGGGCAGTGTCGAACGTGCGGTAGGCCCGTTCCAGCAGGGATGCGACGCCCGCCGCGTGATGCTCCGCATGGAGTGCATCGAGGGCGCGTCGAGCAGCGGCCGGATTCTCGTGCCAGGTGCCGGGCGTGTCCATCCCGCTGACGGCGGCGATCTCGGAGCCGGCGGGAAGATGACGCCCGTCGGCCAGGAGCTGCGCGGCCGCCTGGAGGGCCCACTGCAGCCGCGTGCGCCCCTGATAGCGATAGCCCATGCTCGCCGAGGTGTCCACGCAGAAGATTGCGGAAACCGGGGCGGAGCCAACCAGCGCAGGTGCGTGACCCGTTGCCGACTGCGCCGGTGTGTATTGCGTTCCTGCCAGCAGCAGCACCACCAGCGCGAGCACGCCCATGCGGCAGAGGAGGAGCAGCAGGTGCTTGAGGCGGTGCGCCCGGTCCGAACGGGCGTGATTGGTCATCAGCAGGCGCATCGCCGGGAAGACCTGCCGGCGGG
>CAZJTF010000281.1:0-9320 GCA_964548565.1 uncultured Planctomycetales bacterium
GAAGCCGTGGTGCATCAGCCCGAGGGCCATGTGCAGGCGGGGGGGCAGGACGCCCAGGGTGTTTTGCCAGAGCTCGATGAACCGCTGACGCTCGGGCTCGTTGTCGCAGTAGAGCAGGACATCCCGTTCGCCGGCGAGCCGGGCGAGCTCGTCGATCGCCTCGGTAGCCTTGGTTTCGAATCGCGTCAGGCTGTGCACGCCGAACGTGAAGCGGTCGGGCAGGCCGGGAGCGGCCAGAGCGTACGCGTGGAGCTGCGTGAATCCGGCCGCCCGTTGGAACAGCCGATGGACCGGCATCATGCCGCGAGGCGAGCCGAGGCGATTCCAGAAGGTGCGGCCAAGCTCCTGAATCTCGACCGGTTCAGCGAAAACAACAAGCGTCTCGGGCGGAAGGTAGCTGAAGAAGCTTGTGATGCCGGCATCGTCGATCGGCGCGCCACGCTTGCGCGAGCGGGTGGGCAGGCTCTCAGGGCGGGCAGCGGCCGCGGCGATACGGATGCGGTCGAGGTCCTGCATCGATCGCTGGGTGCTCACGTCGAACCGGCGGATCGACTCGATGGTGTCGCCGAAGAAATCGATCCGGGACGGGTCGAGTTCCGCGGGGGGATAGATGTCGAGGATTTCGCCCCGGAGGGCGAAGTCACCCGGGGATTCGACCTGATCAAGCCGGGTGTAGCCACGCTCCACGAGCCATGAGGCGATTTCCTGCGGCTCGCGGTGATCACCCACGGCCAGGCCGAGCAGTTCGCCCTCCAGGGCGGCCGGCGAGGGAACCGCCTGCATCAACGCCTGGATCGGTGCGATGACGGTCAGGTTCGGGCTGGTCCCGCCTGCCCGGGAAACGTCCTGCAGAGCTGAGCAGAGGCGCACGCGTTCGGCATGGATTTCATCGCTCGCCGCGCCGGCGTTCGGGAGGGTCTCGAAGGCGCTGAGCAACTCGGACTCGCGCCCGCAGAAGAGCTCGAGGTCGTCGCGGACCTCGTCCGCCTGATCCAGATGCGCCGTGACGTACAGCAGGGGGCGATGCAGCGTCGAGGCGAGAGTACCGGCCAGAATCTGGGCAAAGGATCCCCACAGCCCGTCCGCGATGACCACCCCCCCCGGCCCCTGCTCGGTTTCGGGCACCGGAACGGGAATCTCGCGGATCCGGGCCAGCAGGGCACGGAAGGTGCCGTCGCCGGAGATCCGATCGACGACAGTGAGCACGGGGGTATGGTAGCCGGGCGCGTCGCGGGGGGCCAGATGGCGCAGCTCGGGGTTTTCAATCAGCACGCGCCGGCGGCGTATGCCCCGTGCAGGCGGTTCATTTCATTCGCGCACAGGCGTGCGATCCGAGCGCTGCCGAGATCCGAGTACCGGCAGGCGAAGACGGTCCAGCCGGCGGCGTCGCGGATGCGAAAACGCCCGGTGAGCCAACCGTAACCAGCCTCGCCGAACTCGGACCATGGGATCAGCAGCGTTGTGAGCCGCGGCTGGTCAAACCGGATGCCCTGTCTATTGATGATCAGGACGCCACTATGTCGACGCTCCGCCAGAACCTGCCAGGCTGCTGCGAGCATCAGGAGGACGAGGAGACCGAGCAGCCATGCGTCTGCGGAGCGGCCGGCTCCGACGCCTCCGAGCATGGAGACAATGATCAATCCGCAGACGCCCATCAAGAGGTAGACGGACGAGTGGCGGCGAAGCCGGATCACGCGCATGTGGGGGTCGTAGGCCTGGCCGCACTCGGGACAGGCGTGCTCAGGCGGAAGGCCGATGAGCGCGCAGCCGCATTTCGGGCATTGCAGCGGGCCCGAGTTCTGTCCTCCAAGTGCGGTGATCACGGATAACCCTCGGCGGAATGGGTCGATTCTATACAAAACGGGGCTGAGGGGTGATCACACTGGACTGAGGGCGCCATCATCCAGAGGGCCGCCGGCCCCCGCGTGCCAGGGCTTTTTAGCAACGGCCGAGGCACTCATATGGTTCGTTTCCGTTGTTCGGCCAAGATGTTAGAATGGGAGGAGGAGATGACCATGTTTGAACGGATCCAGGTCAACCCGGCCGTCTGCGGCGGAAAGCCCACGATCCGGGGCCTGAGGATTACGGTGGACTTCGTTTTGAAGCTGCTGGGGGATCGCTACACGCCCCAGGAGATCGTGGAGCTCTATCCGGAACTCGAGCCCGAGGACGTCTATGAAGCCGTGCGCTACGGAGCATGGCTTGCGAGCGAGAAGACATCCGTCATCGCATGAGAATCCTCGCGGACATACACATCTCACTCGCTACCGTTTCGTTTCTCCGAGGGCTCGGACATGACGTGATCCGCGTTCAGGAGGTCCTTTCCGCCTCCTGTTCCGACGATTCGATTGTCGCGGCCGCTGCCGGGCAGGATCGGGTGGTTCTCACTCAAGACCTGGATTTCTCCGCCATCATCGCACTATCGCATCGGAACGGGCCGTCACTCATCTCGCTTCGGCTCGGCTCTTCGCGCGTCGAGCACGTCAACGGCATTCCGAAACGGGTCTTGCCGCTGATCGAGGCGGATCTTCTTCAGGGCGCGATTGTCGCCGTGACGGAAGAGCGGATACGCAGACGTCCATTACCCTTGACCTGATCCGGTCTGCCGGCGCCGACAACGACGCCGTGCACTTCCGGTGTGGCGGCAGCATTGGGTATGCAGTTGACGAACCAGGACTACGACATCGTTGTGATCGGCGGAGGGCATGCCGGGACGGAGGCGGCGTGGGCGGCCGCGCGCATGGGCTGCTCGGTGGCGCTGGTGACGATGTCCGCGGAGGCGATCGGGCGGATGTCGTGCAATCCGGCGATCGGGGGGCTCGGCAAGGGGCAGATGGTCCGTGAGATCGACGCCTTCGGCGGGCTGATGGGGCTGGCGATCGACGCGGGGGGAATCCAGTTCCGGATGTTGAACCGCAGCAAGGGGCCTGCGGTCTGGGCGCCGCGGGCGCAGGCGGACCGGCGACTGTACGCGGAGGCGGTGCAGGGGTTGCTGGATGGCGTCGCCGGGCTGGACGTTCTCGAGGGCGTGGTTGCCTCGCTGGTGGTGGACGATCAGGGCGGGGGCAGAGAGAAGAAGAGCGGGAGAGAGGGAGAGTGGGGGAGTGGGAGAGCGGGGCTCGGTGGCCCGGCCCACCGGGCGCTCCGTATCTCGGGGATTCGGCTCCAGGACGGGCGCGAACTGCGTTGCAGGGCGGCCATCGTGACGACGGGCACGTTTCTGCGCGGGCTGATGCACTGCGGGGAGCAGAAGTCGGAAGGGGGGAGGATCCACGAGCAGGCGGCGGTGACGCTGAGCGACGATCTGCGTCGGCTGGGGTTCGCGCTGGGGCGGCTGAAAACCGGCACGCCGCCGCGCGTCCACCGCGATTCAGTCGATTTCAGCCGGTTGTCGCCGCAGCCGGGTGACGAGCCGCCGGTGCCGTTCTCGTTCTTGACGCCGGGGATCAGGCAGCCGCAGGTCGAGTGCTGGATCGCGCACACGAACGCCGCCACGCATGAGGCGATCCGGTCGAACCTGCACCGTGCGCCGATGTATTCCGGGCAGATTCAGTCCCGCGGCCCGCGATACTGCCCGAGCATCGAGGACAAGGTGACGCGGTTTGCCGAGAAGGAATCGCACCAGGTGTTCCTGGAGCCCGAGGGATACGACAATCCGTGGCTGTACTGCAACGGCATCAGCACGTCGCTGCCCAGGGACGTGCAGAACGCGGTCGTGCACTCGATCGTGGGGCTCGAGAACGCGGAGATCGTCCAGTACGGGTATGCCGTCGAGTACGACTGGGTGCCGACGGATCAGATCGACGCGACACTCGAAGCGAGGCGCGTCGGCGGGCTTTACCTGGCCGGGCAGATCAACGGGACGAGCGGCTACGAGGAGGCGGCGGGCCAGGGGCTCATCGCCGGGATGAACGCGGCGGCGCGCGTGCGGGGGCGCGAGCCGGTTGTGCTCGGGAGGGAGCAGGCGTACATCGGGGTGATGATCGACGATCTGGTCACGCGTCCGCCGGACGAGCCGTACCGCATGTTCACCTCGCGGGCCGAGTACCGGCTGCATCTGCGAAGCGACAACGCTGACACGCGACTGACGCCGATCGGCCGAACGATGGGGCTGGTGGACGATCGTCGATGGGAGGCGTTTGACTGGAAGCGGCAGTGCATCCAGAGTCTTGAACATCTCCTGGCGATTACGAGGATAGACGGCCAGTCGGCGACGGAACGGCTTCGCCGGCCGGAGACGCGGCTGGCGGACCTGCTGCCGGGCATTCGACCGGAGGGCTCGCCAGGAATCGCGCCGGACGTCCTGGAGGCGGTGGAGATCCGGGTCAAGTACGCCGGCTATCTCGAACGCGAGGAGCGCCAGATCGAGCGACACCGGCACCTCGAGGCACGCTCGATCCCCGAGGATTTCTCCTTCACAAGCATCCCGGAACTGCGGGCGGAGGCACGTGAGAAGCTGTCACGTTTTCGTCCCCGCAGCCTGGGCCAGGCGGCCCGGATCAGCGGCATCAGTCCGGCCGATATTGCAACGGTTTCGCTCTATCTGTTTCGCCGACGCCGGGAGCCATGAGTCGCGGCGGCGTCCCGTCCGATACCCGCTTTCCTCAAAAACGGGGCGATAAAACCCTGCAATTCAGAATTCACGCGTCTTTTCGTGTTTTTAGTTGACGGCGCGGAGACACGGTTGGTAGATTACTCAGGCAAGATGGCGAAGATGGGTAACTTCGCTAGGCTGTAGGGATACAGTTCGGTTTCCCATCGAAGGGAAGGCCACTCTCATGAAGAGCGTGTACACGACAGGGGAAGTGGCGGAGATCTGCAAGGTCAGCCAGCAGACGGTGATCCGCTGCTTTGACAGCGGCAAACTCCGCGGCTTCCGAGTCCCCGGCTCGCGCTTTCGGCGTATCCCGCGCGAGAGCCTCCTTCAATTCATGAAGGAAAACGCGATTCCGCTCGACAACCTGGAGTCCGGAAAAAAGCGGATCCTGGCGGTGGATGATGATGAAGCCATCCTCGAGATGCTCGTCGAACTGCTGGAGCGCGACGGGCGATTCGAGGTCCGGGTCGCCCGGGGCGGGTACGAAGCGGGCATGATGACGCAGCAATTTCAGCCGGACGCCATCGTGCTCGACTACAAACTCCCGGACATCGACGGCAACCGGGTGTGCCGGACGATCCGGGCGAATCCCAGCTTCGCGAACACCAAGATCATCATCATCAGCGGCGTGGCCGACCCGGACGAGATCGCCGAACTTCGTCAGGCCGGCGCCGACGACTTCCTGAAGAAGCCGTTCCAGATTGATGAACTGATTGCACGGCTCCTGCAGCTTGTGCAGGTGTGAGCCGTCCACCACCGGAGACGAGTGGACTCCGGGCGGAGCAGGGATGGCCTGCATTCTTGCAGGGGGTGAGCATTGGCAGCGACGACGAGGCCTCCCGGCGAGCCCGCTCAGGCCGAGATGATCCTGACGCAGATCGAGAGTCTCCCCACGCTTCCGGCGATGGCGGTGCGCCTGCTGGAGCTCACGAGCGACACATCTTCGAGCCTGCGGGAGGTGGTTGAGCTCCTGTCGTCCGACCAGAGCCTCGCGGCCCGGGTGCTTTCCATGGCCCGCCGGGCGGAGCTCGGTACAACGGCCGAGACAATCGACCGCGCGGTGATCGTGCTCGGTTTTGATGCCGTGCGAAGCCTTGTTCTGTCCGTGCAGGTGTTCGAAACATTCTCACACCGCGTGGAGCGGTCTGGCGGGCGGTTTGATCGACTTGGTTTCTGGAAGCATTCACTGGCAGTCGGCTGCGCGGCACGGCTGCTCGCGGAGGCGGCGAAACGGCAGTGGACAGGCGTGAAGGCGGAGGAGGCCTTCGTCTGCGGGCTGCTGCACGACCTGGGCAAAGTCGTCCTCGACGCGTGCTTCCCGAAAAGTTACGACCGCGTGGTCTCGGCGGTCGAGGTCTCGCGGGGCAGCATCCTGGACCTTGAGGCGAAGGTTTTCGGCCTCGATCACACGATCGCCGGCCAGCGGTTGGCGACGCACTGGAAGCTGCCGGAAAACATCCGCGAGACAATCTGGCTGCATCACCACACTCCGGCTTCCACACCGACGCGGATCGGGCACCGGCCGATCGTGCAGATTGTGCAGATTGCGGACCGTCTCGTTCGCGAGATGCGGATCGGCTACTCGGGCAACCACGCCGTGGACGGATCGAGCGCGCAGCTCGCGCGCGAGGCCGGACTTGCCGAGCATGCCCTCAAGGAGGCCGCCACGGCACTGCCCGCGCTGATCGAGCAGCGTGCGGAACTGATCGGGCTGGAGCGGCTCACGTCACGGGAGGTCTACCAGGAGGCGCTCGCCGAGGCGAACGCCGAACTGACGCGGATGAATTCGGCGCTGGCGGAGGCCAATCGACGACTGGAGCATCGCTCGCGGGCGTTTGACGCGATCTGCCAGTTGAACGGGGCCTGCGGCGAAGATCCGACGCACGAGGAAGTCTGTCGCGCGGCCGTCCAGGCGGGGGCCGTGCTGGTGCCGGGCGGACGCATGTCAGTCGTGGCGCTCTCGCCCTGCCGGGGGCTCTGCACGATCAGCTGGTCGCAGCCGGATCATCCCGGCGGGCTGGAGGTGCTGCCGGCGGCGGCGGCCGAGGCGATCGGCTCGGTGGCAGAGGTGGGAACGGGCTGGATCAGCGCGTCACTGCTGCCACCAGGCGTGCGGGACACGCTGGCGTCGGTAACGGGCGAGCCGCCGGCGTGGTGCTGGCCCATCCGATTCCGGCAGCGGTTGTGTGGCATGTTTCTGGCGGCGGGGGACCCGCGGCTCGAGCCGACCGAGTCGATGCAGGGATTGTCCGAAGCGGTCGGTGGATGGCTGAGTGCTGCCGAATCGCGTGCGGATTCACGCCGGTTGAACGAGGAACTCGCGGAGATGAACCGGCTGCTGGTGGGCACGCAGGCGCAGGTCGCGCGCATGCGGTCTCTGGCAATGGTGGGCGAGATGGCGGCCGGCGCCGCGCACGAGTTGAACAACCCGTTGGCGGTGATCTCCGGACGCGCGCAGCTTCTGGCGCGCGAGGCGCAGACGGACGATTCCCGGCGCGGGGCATCGCTGATCGCCGAGCACGCGCACCGCGCGAGTGCAATCGTCAGCGAACTCATGGATTTCGCGAAGCCGTCCCCGCCAAATCCGAGTGCGTGGTCGATGGCGGAGATGCTGGGGCGAATCCGCAGCGAATGGCTCGAGAAGGACGCCCTCCGCGGCGGGGACATCGAACTCACCATATCGGACGACGTGCCCAGCGTGCTGGCGGATGCTTCGCAAACGCGGATGTTATTTGACGAGATCATTCGCAACGCTTGGGAGGCCATGCGCGAGACGGCCAGCCCCCGCATCATCGTCAATTGCGATCCTGATCTGGCCGATGACAGGGTCGTCGTCAGGATCCGTGACAACGGATGCGGAATGACGCCGGATGTGCTGGAGCGGGCGACGGATCCGTTTTTCTCACACCGGCCGGCCGGGCGCGGGCGAGGCCTGGGGCTTTCGCGTGCGGCCCGGTATGCCGAGATCAACGGCGGACGCATTCGGCTGTCCAGCGTGCCAGGGGAGGGCACGACGGTGGTGGTCGATCTCCCGGCCGCACCGCAGTGAAGAGCGCCTTCACCTCCTGACTGCATCGACGAATCCAGATGCCGCGCTGCCGCCCGGATTGGACCGGCGCGCTCCTGCCGGCCGCTCGAGGCCGTCCTGGTGCTTTTCGGTAGTGGGAAACGACATGGCTGAGCGACCGCTCGAGATCCTTCTCGCTGACGACGACCAAGAGCTTGCCGAGATGATCACGTCGCATCTCCCGACGGCGATCACCGCACGGGTGACGCACGTACGCTCCGTCGAGGAGGCGCTCCGGGAGGAACTGACCTGCCGCCACGACCTGGTGATCGCGTCGCTGCAGCTGGATACCTCCGATGGGTTCGCCTTGATCCGCCAGCTGCGCGGAAAGTGCAGACCGTTCATTCTGCTGGCGGACGCACCCGGGCCGCAGCAACTGATCGAGGGGATCCGCCTCGGCGTCCTGGACGTGCTGTGCAAGCCGTTCGACATGGTCGAACTGGCGGAAGCCGTGGAGCGGTACGCCCGCATGGCCCGTCGGCGCCGGCGTGAACGCATCCGGCATCGCCGGTTGCGGCGGGTGACCGCACGCATCGTGGGGGAACGCCGGGACCTCCGCCAGCGCATGGACCTGATCTGCCGCGACTTCGTCCAGGCGTACCGGCGGCTTGCGCAGAAGGTTGTCGAGTCGGGCGTCCTGACGCAAGAGCCGGGCCGCGGCGACTGACCGGCAACGCGCCGAGTTCCGCTCTCTGCACCTGCAGAGCGCCTGCGCGATTCAGCGCGGGCTTACCCCGAAGAAATCGACACCGATGGCCGTGCCGCGGCTGGCATCGGATTTCCCTCGTGAAATGAGCTTGAACTCGTGCGGGCCCGCGGCGAGTTCGAGCACATCGAAAGAGCGCGGGTCCATCCGGTCCAGGTGCGGCGTGTACAGATCGGCCACTTTCGGCGACTCGACGCCATCCACGGCGAGCGCGACCCGGCCGGAGTCGTTCGTTTCCGCGAAAACAGCCAGGATCTGGTATTTCCCGTCTTTTTCTACGTTAATGCGGAAGGTCAGTGCATCGCCATCGGTTTTCGGGGAGAAACGCACAAATCCCTCACCCGCGCCCATGGTGCGGACGAGCGTCGCTCCCGGTTGATCCGGGACCAGTGCGCTCTCGGCCTGCACGAACGTCGCGTTCTTGTCGGCACCGCCGGCGAGGGGCGCGTAGCCCCGGACGTGTTCGAGTCCGGAGCGGACGTGGTGCGGCATGATCCGCGGTGCATCGTCCATGGTCTCGGGCCCCGCGTAGAAATACGCAATCCGGGCATAGCTCAGGTCGGTCGTCGGGGTGTGGTGGAAGAGCTCCATGAAGAAATCGAACCGCTCATTGAACGGAATCCGGTCGAGCATGTGGATGCGGAGATTCGACGTAAAGCCGATCGTCCCGGGTCCCGTGACCATGGGCTGTGCGCAGAACGCGTGAGCGAAACGCGTTGTGGTGCTCCATGAGTAGTTGAAGTAGTCCTCGCTGCCGGTCCCGAAAAATGCGGGCGAGACGCCATCATCCGCCCAGATCTTCTCGTCGCCCTCTCCCCACCAGCCGCCGCCGAGCGTGATGTAGCGCGTCGGGTTGCGGACCATCACCGCCGCACCGATAAAGGAGCCGCGGCCACGCGCGCAGAGATAGGGCATGTCGTATACCTCGCCCCCGCCGCACTGCAGGCCGT
>CAZJTF010000282.1:0-9308 GCA_964548565.1 uncultured Planctomycetales bacterium
GTCCCGAACACCAGGCCGTCGCGCACATTCGGGCAGCTCACGTTCAGTTCGAGCCCCGCGATGCTCGGCACGCTGTCCAGTCGCTCGCAGACGATGCGGTAATCGTCGATCGTATGGCCCGCGACGTTCACGATCGCCGGCACGTCGAGCCGCGCGAGAACCGGCACCTTTTCCGCGAGGAAGCGCTCCAGTCCGACGTTCGCCAGCCCGATCGCGTTCAGCATCCCGGCCGACGTCTCCACGATCCGCCACGGCGCGTTGCCTTTACGCTCGTGCAGTGTGACGCTCTTCGTCGTGAACGCCCCCAGCCGCGACAGGTCCATGAACGGGGCGTACTCGTCGCCATACCCGCACGTACCGGAGACCGTCAGCACGGGATTCTTCAACGTCAGCCGGCCCAGCCGAACACTCAGATCAACGCTCGGAGTCGACGCAACATTCTGCATCGCCGCAGCTTCTGGAATTACGACAGGCGTGTCAAGGCACAGAGGCGACTTGGGCTCACACTGCCGGCGACCTCAACCCTGGCGCAAGCTGCTCGGCTCATCCCGTCGGCTCGGTGCCAGGGCTTCCCACAAACGAGACCACCCCCGCGGAATGGCCTACCGCGGGGGTGGATCTTCGTTGCCGACAAGCTGGAAGGTCACCGTGTCGATACCAGAGTCAAATAGTACTGCGCCGCTGACATCGTCCAATGACCGACGGAACACGTCACGCTATCCGGCGTCTGAGCCAGCCAGTGAGTCCCATCCCGAGCAGGACGAGACCGGCCGCTCCCGGCGCCGGAACTGTGGGCTCAGGCGGGGTGGGATTATCCGAGAATGTCCCGGCCTGAATGAACACGGCTGAATCCAAGATGGTATCGCCGGCATCAGCAATCGCCAGTTTGATGTGGTGCGTTCCAGCAGCCAGGTTCAGAAACTGCGCTGTAAACACATCAGTGAAGCCGTCGTACTGAAGAGAGTAATAGGGGCCACCATCATTGAGGTCATTGTTGTTGTAGTATTGTGGATTCGAGGCACCCCAACCATAGGGGTTGCCTCCGTTAACATTGTTGATTGAAACTGGCGTCGACGTGCCGGGGATCAGGGCGATATTGACGCCGTCCAGAAAAAACCCAAAAACATCATTGTAGGGGGTATTGGTGTATTCGTTGTACTCTTCCGAGGCGAACACGTAGTTGAAGTACAGATCTCCCCCTGCCGACTCAAAGTCAAACTCAAGGACTGCAGCGTCATAAGTAGGATAGCCTGGCACGAGGCCGTTCAAGTCGCTATCTCCGCCGCTCCCCCAAATACCAGTGATATTATCGCTGTTGTTGAGCCCCTGTGCGTTTGTTGCGTACCCAGAGGTCAGAATGACACCCTTGTCAATAACGATTCCAGAGGCCGCTCCACCCGAGAACTTGCCCGATGCTGCGAGGGCTCCCGAGTAACTGATATTCGAAACAGTGATCCCCGATCCGAGGATTTCATTGACCAGGCCGGCCGCATCGCTGCCGGTCACGGTGACCGCCGCTTGAGAGGCGCCAAAGCAGAACGCGAAGCAGGCGATCAAGAGTATTAATGCTGAGATGTGTTTGGTGCCGTTCATGGTGTTCCCTCATTGTTATGCTGAGCTTGTTCACTCTTTAGTCGCGCAGGCTCAATGCCTCCGCATCACGTGCAACAGCTGTGTTTGTGACTTGCGGACTACAGAGAGGAAACCGGCGGGGCGCGAGCGGCGACGGAAGGGGGACGGGCTTGGGAATGACAGTGCAGCGAGAGTTGACGCCAGAATTCGAAGCCCGCCAGCGGCAGTGAACCCTTCTCAGACATGGTGGCAGACCAGCAAACTAGCGGGGTGTCAAACACCAGGTCGAATAGGGTCTCACACCCCATCTGCTCAGGGGCGTGCTCATGATACCAGTCGGGCACCGCCGCCCAGTCGACGCGCTGGACGGAACGAACCAGACTGCATGCGCTGAGAGTCAGCAACCCGGAGAGGACGAGTGTCGCGCTGCCAGGCGGGGGCGGGAGATCGCGAACGAAGTGCTCTGGCGGGGCAACTGCTGGACTCGCTTGACTGGATGAGGGTAGTGCCAGCCAAATCCCCAGCACAGGATCGTATGGACTCGGGGCATCTGAAGGAACGGTGTAGTCAGTGTTGAACAGGAGGGCAGAAAAATGATCTGATTCATTCGCGTGGGAGTATGTAGGCGCTACGCCCGACAGCCCTCCCCGGGAGACGGAACACAAGAGCAATAGTATTGCACCGGGGATGCTGCCGTAGCAGGCCAAGCGGCCTCTCTCTCCTCCTCTTGCAGGCATGAGCGTCTCGTTGTAAACCGTAACCGATTCTCAACAGCAACGCTGCAACAAGTGTATCTTGGGCGCTTCCTAGGTACAAGGGGGTAGAGTCGAAAAACAACAAGGGGAGGTTTGATTCGACCGTCCGTGCGGGTGCCGAGGTGCAAACACGAAGCTGGGCAATATAACTCATGACCACTACACCCCGCACGCCCCAGCACCCCTCGGTTTTGTCGGCTGCACCGGGCTACGCCGACATCGAAACCCTGCGGGGCACACCGGATTGGCGTCATCTCAGTCGACACTTCACACCCACTTCGCTGTTTGAGGAGCCGTGCCTCGCGCTGCGAGCGACCCCACGCACATGTCTCGTAGATTTGTTGCCTCCCAGCTGACGCGCCTCAACCGCTCGGTGCGATCCGCTCGCAGGGGCGCTCCCGGACCGGCATTCGCGTGCGCCTGCAATCAGCTTGAAACACCGTCCAGCGGGTGTGGCGAACGCTAGTCATGCTATAATGTGGCCTTTGGCCGGGAACCTCAGTTTTGGAGGACGGGCGGGCACGTGCGACGCTACATGATGAAATCGAAGATACACCGGGCGACCCTCACCGGAACGGAGCTCAATTACGAGGGCAGCATCGCCGTGGATACCGACCTGCTCGAGCGGGCGGACATCCTCCCCGGCGAACAGGTCCACGTCCTCAACGTGAACACCGGCGACCGCCTGGTCACCTACGCCATCACCGCCCCCGCGGGCTCCGGCACCATCATGCTGAACGGCCCCGCCGCCCGCCTCGGCGCCGTCGGCGACCCGGTCATCATCCTCACGTACTGCGACCTCGACGATCAGGAAGCCCGGCGTCTCAAGCCAAAAGTCGTCCTGGTGGACGGGAAAAACCGCCCCCGGGCCTGAGATCCCCCGGATTTCGCGTCGAAAACCGCCGCCGGCCCCGCCGGAAGCGCGGTAGCACCTCCGCCCTGGACGCCGCACCCGGTCGGGGCATCGGTGACGCTCTCCGACGGTTCCGGTATGATTCGCCGCGTTTAACGCGAGGATTCCTGACCGTGGAACTGGATCTCCAGCGCTTCTACAACATCAACCGCCGCTTCCTCATGTGGATCGTGTTCTTCGCGATCCTGCTCCTGCTCCGCGAGTTCTTCGCCCTCATGTTCCTGACCTTCATCATGGGCTTCGTGATGCGGAAGGTCGCCCGGTTCGTGACCGAGAACACCCGCTCGCCCTACTGGCTCTCCGTCGTCGGTCCCTACCTGGTGGCCGTCGGGCTGCTCGTGCTGCTCATGGCGACCGCCGTTCCCCGCGTGGCCCTGGAGGCAGCCGAATTCTCCCGCGCGGTCCCCGGTCTGCTCGAGAAATTCGCCGGCGAGGTCCGCCAGACGGCCGCCCGCTACGGCATGGAGCCCCTGCTGGTCCGGTACATCAGCCCGACGACGCAGGCGGCCGGCGCATCCGACACCGCCGAGGCGGACGCCTCGTTGACGAGTCGCCCTGCCCCCGATTTCATCAGCACCGACGCGATGATCCGCAAACTCCGCGAAATCATCATCGGCTTCTTCCCCCGCGCGTCCGACGCGAGCCCCGGCGACCCGCTCCAGGACCTGGTCCGCAAGTTCGTCATCGGCCTTGTCGGGGGGACGCTGCGATTCCTGCTGGCGATCCTGCTCTCGTTCCTCATCGTGCTCGACTTCGACCACCTCTCGACTGAGCTCTACTCCTGGCGGAACACCACCGTCGGGGGGTTCTTCCACGAAGCCGCGGCAAGCGTTGTCGAATTCTCGAACGTCGTCGGCACGGCCTTTCAATGTCAGCTCGCCGTCTCGCTCCTGAACACCGTCATCACCTGCGTCGGGCTGTTCGTCCTCGACATCCAGCCCCTGCTGCTGCTCACGACGATCGTCTTCCTCTTCGGCCTCATCCCTGTCCTGGGCGTGTGGATTTCCTCCGTGCCCATTGTGCTCATCGCCTTCAACGACCACGGCCTCGACCGGGCGCTGCTCGCGGTGGCCCTGATCACGCTCGTTCACCTGTTCGAGGCCTACGTCTTCAACCCGCGGATCTACGCGGCCCGGTTCCACCTGAACCCGGTGATCGTGCTCATCATCCTGCTCGTCGGCCACGAGCTCTTCGGCGTGTGGGGCATGCTGCTGGGGATTCCCGTCACCCATTACGTGCTGAACGTCGCCCAGATGCCAGCCCACCCGCGCAGGGCCCTCCGCCACGTGGAGCGCGCCGCCGGCCCGGTGGGGCCTCACCCGTAGCAACCCGGCGCTCGCCCTGCGACTGACCGGTCGTCATACAGAATCGCCGCGTCGCAAGCCTCGTCGGTCACGTTGCGCAACCCATGCTATGGACTAGAACTCCCGGCCCCGGTTCACCAGACGTCGTGGGACAGCCCGTCGTCGGCCATGCGCTCAGATGTGCATTCCTCCAGTTCCTGCTTGCCTTCCGCTCAATTCTGTTGTAGAGAACTCCTGGGCATCTCGTGCGTGCACGGCGCCCGCTCGGCACGGCCGAGTTGCCCCGCTTCCCGACCCCGCGGAGCCCACGGGTCCTACGGAGCCAATGCGCCGTTCCCACCGGAAAAATGGAGGAACGAACGGTGACCGCTTTGATACTGCTCTGCAACTCGTGTTCCCTGCTGCAGGGTGCTCCGGACTGCCGAAACGGTGTTTTTACCTCGTCCGAGCACAGCGAAACAACATACTCGTATCGGCTTGTTGATCCCACGCCATTGCCAGCGCATGAGTCGATTGAAGCACCGGTGGGTCTACAGAATGTTGCTGTAAATGGTCGATCCGGACTCATGTACGTCCATCGTCGGCAGTGGACGGGACGTCAAATGGGCCAGCCGACGGGCATCTATCGACATGATATTGCTACAGGCAGGGTCATCGATGGCGCCCCTATTGCTTCGGAAGCCAACCCGGGGCAGTTGATGATAGTCAGTGACGGCGATTCTGTTTTTGACTTCGTGCGTGGTTGCGCATATGTCGAACGAACCGACTCGGTTCTGCGAATCGATCTCGGCGAACGTCGGAGCCAGATCATTGCCGGCAGCGATCTGCACGACAGTCCCTGGATCGGTGCGGATCATCTCTTGCTGAAATGCACGGAGCGTGACCGCATCATCGTCCTCGGTTTAGCTTCACACGCCTCTGAGACACTTGCGATACCGCGTGGGGCGCGGTCTCAGCACATCTCAATACATGGCGGCATTGATGAACACACCTTCGTGGGCACCGTGTCGCACATTGGAAAAGGGCAGTGTGATCACATCGTCTTGCTGCGTCGAGAGAAGAGGGAGCTCAAAGTTGTCAAGAGTCTGCCGTTGGGGCCCGGGGTGCGAACGCGGCGAAGCGCCATTGATTGGAAGCATGGATTATGGATCAGTGTCCAGTCCGCGAACGGTCAATCTCGTGCCGTTATCTACGATGTACCGTCACTGTCCTCCAAAGCACAGCTTCCAGGCGAGTGGTTCCAGCGTGTTTACAGCATGACATGTGTCGCGGAAGCCGGACTACTTCTCGTAACGACAGCGGATCGAAAATTGATCGCTTATGATCTGATTGGACTGAAGGTGAGTGCGCAAGTGGACCTTGGCGCGCCAGATCCGAACACATTGTGGAGACCGGTGGCCGATCCGGCCGGAGTCTACATCGGCGCCTTCGATCCGTACTGGGGCGTGACATTATTCTCCATGGAAGCCATGGGAAGTTCTGAACCTGGCCGCGGCTGATTCAGGAACGGCTGAGACGCTGGCGGCAGGGAAGGAACCAAAGAACTACCTGCATACCAGGCCAGATGGGGCCCATCGGCAGCATCTTCACGTACACGTCGGCATCTTGATTGGAACCGCTGCCGTGCTGTGCAGACGACGCAGCAGCGAACGAAGCGCACCGAGAACCTGAATGGCGAGCCCCCTTTACCACCTCGCGTGTGCTGGCCAGCCGCCGGAGAATCTAACCCGCATATAGATCTCTTTGGCTTTCTTCTGCCACAGGCGATTAAAGAACCCGATGCCCGCCCCGGGCTATTGCCGAGGCGTAATCCGCCTCGGGCGTGTCTCACTTCCGCTGCACCCGTGCAAATTGACCGCATGGAGCACCCCGAAACACCTCTTAAACCAGTTTTCTCCATGACCGCTCTGCGTTAAGATGGATCTGGGCCGAAATCCAACGCATGTGAACGCACCGGGGCGCTCCGCCCGCGGAGGTTCTCCGCGCCGCAGACGCCCGAACATCACTGTTCAGCTTCGCCGGAGGGGAATCCTTACGGCGCGAGGGAAATCCGTCGCCGTGTGAACGCTCGCCGGACTGGCACGCGGCCAGGGAACCCGGTTAACGCGGCATGCCCGGGCCGGGCACCGCGGAACTCAGCCACTGCGAACGAGGAGCACGTACGGTCGCCCGCACGGGGCACGGCCGTTGTCTACCTGTTATCTGTCTGCCGCACGAGGAGGACGAAGGATGAACGCACGCGCCGCATTGCTCTGTCTCGTTGGTGCCTGGCTGGCGATCCAGTCCGTCGCGCCCGCCGCCTGCATCAGCGACACGGATGGCGATGGCGTCTGCGACAACGTGGACCTCTGCCCCAACACCGTGCCCTACGCTCCCGTCGATTCGGTCGGATGCCCCGCCCTCATCCCGGGCGACGACGACCGCGACGGAGACGTCGACCTCGACGATCTGGCCGCCTTCTCCGCCTGCCGGACCGGCGCTACCGTCTCCGCCACCGCTGCCTGCCGCCAGGATTTCGACTTCGATCTCGACCAGGACGTGGACATGGACGACTACGGCGGGTTCCAGCGCTGTTTCAGCGGAGCGAACGTCCCCGCCAGCGCCAACTGCGGAACCCATTCCGCCGAGATCGTCAACGGGTGCCTGCAGATCATCGGCACGGGCGCCCCGACGATCCTCCAGGTCGATATCGGCAACGATGGATACGCGGACTTTGTATTCGGCCGCAGCGACTTCAACTGCATCGTCGTCAATGCCGGCGGTGGTGACGACACGATCCTGATCGATGAACTCAACGGCGTCTTCACCGACACCGAAGCCACGACCCTCCGGGGCGGAACCGGAAACGACTCGCTCACCGGCGGCAGCGGCTCCGAAACCTTCGAGGGCGGCCCCGGAAATGATGTCGTCTTCATGGGAGGCGGCGATGACCGCTTCATCTGGAACCCGGGCGACAACACTGATCTGATCGAGGGCGATGCCGGCACCGACACCGTCGAAGTCAACGGCGGCGACGTGGACGAAGACTTCACGACCACCGCCAACGGTACCCGCGTCCGCTTCGACCGCCTCAATCCCGCCCCCTTCGCGCTGGACATCAATGCCTGTGAAAAAGCTGGTTGTGAATGCAAACGGCGGCGAGGACACGTTCAGCGCGACCGGCAACCTGGCCGCCCTCATCCAGATCACGGTCGACGGCGGCGACGGCAATGACACGATCAGGGGGAGCAACGGCACGGACCTTCTGCTCGGCGGCGACGGCGCCGACTTCATCGACGGTCAGCAAGGAAACGACACGGCCCTCATGGGCGCCGGCGACGACGTGTTCCAGTGGGATCCCGGCGATGGCAGCGACACCGTGGAGGGCCAGGGCGACACTGATACCCTGCTCTTCAACGGCAGCAACGGCGGCGAAAACTTCGATGTCGCGCCCAACGGCAAGCGCGTGCGGTTCACGCGCAACCTCGGCAGCATCGTGATGGACCTGGGCGACGTCGAGGCACTCGATCTGAACGCCCTCGGCGGCATCGATGTGCTCACCGTGAACGACCTGTCCGGCACCGGCATGGTGGAGCTCAATGTGAGCCTCGCCGGCGCGCTCGGCGGCGCATCGGGTGATGGCGCGCTCGACACGGTTATCTTCAACGGCACCGCCGGTAACGACATCCTCCTGGCCGCCCTCCAGGGCGGAAACGTCGTCGTCAACAACCTCTCGGCAAACGTCACGATCAGTCATTTTGATGCGACCGACTCAATCCAGTTCCTGGGGCTGGGCAACCACGACGTGATCGACGCGAGCGCCGTCGTGACCGGCGGACCGAGCATCAGCATGGACGGCGGTAGCGGCGACGACATCCTGGTCGGCAGCGCCGGCGCGGACGTCCTGAAAGGCGGCGACGGCGATGACGTGCTCCTGGGCAGCACTGGCGTCGACGTGCTCGACGGCGGCCTGAACGAGAATGTCGTCCTCCAGGACGGCATCAGCCCGACAGCCTCCGTCGTCACGATCTTCGGAGACGATGCCGACAACACGATCACGATCAGCCGCAACGCCGGCGGCCAGCTCCTGTCCAACGGCGTGGTCATCCCCGGCGCCACTGTCGCCAATACCGCGCGCATCCGTGTCTTCGGGCGCGACGGCAACGACACGCTTGTCCTCGATGAGTCGCAGGGCGCCCTGCCGGCGGCGGTCCTCTACGCCGGCGCCGGAAACGACACCGCCGTCGGCGGCTCGAACGCCGACCTCCTCTTCGGCGGGGTCGACAGCGACACCCTGCTCGGCAAGGGCGGTCTCGACTTCCTGTTCGGCGGGAATGGCAATGACACGCTGACCGGCGGCGACGCGGAGGACCAGGCCTTCGGCGAAACCGGCGACGACCGCATGGTCTGGAATCCCGGCGATGACACCGACCTTAACGAAGGCGGCGCAGGCATCGACACCGTCGAGGTCAACGGCGGCAACGGCGCCGAGCAGTTCACCACCACCGCCAACGGTGCGCGCGTCCGCTTCGACCGGCTCGACCCCGCCCCCTTCTCCATCGACATCGGCACCAGCGAGAATCTTGTGCTGAACGCGAACGGCGGCAATGACAGCTTCAGCGCGACGGGCAACCTGGCCGCCCTCATCAAGATCACCGTCGATGGCGGTGCCGGAGACGACACCCTGCTCGGCAGCAACGGCGCCGACCTCCTGATCGGCGGCGACAGCAACGATTTCATCGACGGCCAGCAGGGCAACGACACCGCGTTCCTGGGCGCCGGCGA
>CAZJTF010000283.1:0-9261 GCA_964548565.1 uncultured Planctomycetales bacterium
GGCGTTGACCGTGGGTCGCTTGAACGCGATCATCTCGCGCTTCGTCAGGGATGGAGGGGCGATGCGGCACTTTCTTGCGGCTATCTTCGTATTCGGGTGCATGGCGGGGGCTGCTTTTGCAGCCGACAGGCCGTCCAACCTGCTGGTGGTCATGACGGACGACCAGGGGATCTGGTCCCTCGGCTGCTACGGCGGCACGGACGCACGGACACCCGTCCTGGACCGCCTGGCCGCCGAGGGCGTGCGGATGACCAACGCCTTCGCGACCATCCCGGTCTGCTCACCGAGCCGGGCCACCTTCTGGACCGGGCGGATCCCCTCGCAGCACGGGATTCACGACTGGATCAAACACGAGAACATGGGGCCGCGGGCCCGCTACTGCCTGGACCCGGACGAGGTGCAGCTCAGCGAGATCCTCGCCCGAAACGGCTACACCTGCGGACTATCGGGCAAGTGGCACCTGGGCGACAGCCTCCATCCGCACGCAGGCTACACGTTCTGGTTCGCGATGCCCGAGGGGTCGAGCCGCTACAACGATGCCGACATGATTCGCGACGGACGAGTTGTCCAGACCAGGGGTTACCTCACGGACCGCATCGCCGACGCGGCCATCGAGTTCCTCGATGCCAACCGGGAGCGGCCGTTCTTCCTCAACGTGGAGTTCAACGCGCCGCACAGCCCCTGGGACGGACACCCCGAGGATCTGCTCGCGCAGTACCGCGGTTGTGCGTTTGACTCCATTCCGCGTGTGCCGACGCATCCGTGGTCGGCCTTCAATTTTGACACGTTCGATCGCCCGCGCACGACCACACAGTATTTCGCTTCGGTGACGGGTGTGGACCGCGCCGTCGGGCGCATCCTCGAGCATCTCGACCGGCTCGGGCTGGCGGAGTCGACCCTGGTGGTTTTCACCACTGACCAGGGCTTTAACGTGGGGCATCACGGGCTCTGGGGCAAAGGCAACGCGTCGAACCCGCGGAACATGTACGACACCTCAATGCGGATTCCGATGCTCCTGCGGCAAAAGGGGCGGATTGCCCCGGGGAAAACCGTGGAGGCGCCTGTCAGCAGCTACGATTTCTTGCCGACGCTGCTGGAATGGCTGAACCTGCCCCCGTCGCCCGGGCGCAACCTGCCGGGAAAGAGCTTCGCCGCGCTGCTGCGGGGTGAAAAGACCGAATGGACGGATACCGTCTACGGCGAGTACGGCCAGGCCCGCATGATCCGCACGCCGCGCGCCAAGTACGTCCACCGCGCGAACGGCGGCCCGCAGGAGTTGTACGACCTGGCGGCCGACCCCGGGGAGAACACGAACCTGGCGGACGACCCCGCGCATCAGCAGCAAAAAAAGGAGCTTCGCACCCGGCTTTTCGCCTGGTTCGGCAAGTATGCCGAAGCGGGCGCCGATCCGATCGGGCAGGAATATCTCCGCCCCGCGGACAAGTAGACGGCAGGCCCGCTCACGACGTGCCCGCTCCTGGATGGTTGCGGTTTTGAACGCACTCGGTCACAGTCCGCGGCACTCAGGTTCCGCGGGGATGGCGAAGTCGCGTGCTACCTCTTTTTGGGGCTGGAGAGGAACCCCTCCAGGCGCTCGAACAGTTTCGACCGGGTGGCCGGGTCGCTTTCGAGGAACGAAAGCATCGAGGCGGCAACCACCTTCTCCTTGACGAACCCGTTTTTGCCACAATCCGCACCGAACGCATTGACGAGCTTTGCGGGCAGATAGTACGAGCGTTTCGGTTTATCCATGCGTGCGCTCCTTGTTGCTTCCGGGCAAGCGGCCTTCAGGTGCCTGCGAGTGGGGCCTCAACACTGAGGCCAGATTGGCGAGACACTAACCCCTTCCAGCAGGAAGGGCAACTCTGGAGTGCTCCGCAACGGGCGAACCGGTCGGATCGGACTCGGGCAGCGGTTTGCGTGATGTACGCGCCACCCGCCCCGACCGGCTGCGCAAACCGGGTCGGATTCGTCGCCCGACGCACCGTGTGCATGTTCAGAACGGAAGGCACGGTGCGTCGCAACCCCACTCGCGTATTCGCGCCCCGCAAAAAAGAATTTGATTGAAGAATGCCCCTGCTGACCCCAGCAATGCGGTTTTGTGCGTCGCGCAGCGTGATTCTGCATGGAAACCATGCGATTGCCCGGCTTCGGGGTTTGTCCGTGCGCTTCATTCCGCGTATCCTTCATTGCTTGCCGCAGTCGCTCTTGAGTGATGTGCAGGAGTGTGTGACCAGGAAAGAAGTCAAGAGCGGCTGTCGGCGGGCAATTTTTCCCGCCGTGCGCGTGCAACGTCTCAGCAGACCACCAGCATCGCCGCCACCCGGGCGGCCGGGCGTGAATACTGGAAGTTTTTCACACGAACGCTGCTGTTCCACCGCGGCGCCTTTGTCGGGGCCGTGATGCTCACAAACTTCGGTGCCCGATGTACATCGAGGTGCCATCACGCCGGCTTTTTTTGTGCCCCGGTATTCGCGTATGAACGAGCTGGTCAGGGCCAAAACTCACTCAGAAAGGACAAAGTGCATGGGTCGAGGTGACAGGAAAACGCACAAAGGTAAGATATTCAAGGGCTCCTTCGGGAACCGTCGCATGCACAAGAAGCGAAACGGCCGCGCGCGTCCTGCCGTTACACAGCTTCCTCAGCCGGCGAGCCAGCGCACATGAGTGTCACAGCGACCGCAGGCGGGACGATGCTCCTGCCGCGCCTCCTTTCATGAGCGGGCGAGGGTGACAGCAGTGTACCCGGTGCCATGCTCGTGCCGCGGTCACCACCTGCGGCGCACGGAACGTGAGTCGCACGGTGCAGGTTCTGACGGCACGGCCGGTGACGGAATTCGGAGCTTCGGTCGCTGCCAGTTTCATGGCGGTACGCTGTGCCACTGAGGTGGAGGGATGCGCATGGTCGAGTTCAAGGGTTCGCTCTGGCAGGACGGGACCCTGGTCGCCGAGGGCGTGGAAGGGTTCTACGACGTGATCGAATCGTCAGCGGCGCCCGCTCTGGACAGATGGATGGGAGCGCTGACGCGATTTCCTGATGGAATCGAGGTTGGCGCTTACACATTGCGGCTGATGGCCGGCGATGCACAGATTCAGGTGAACCGTGTGCACGTCAGCAGCATCTTCGGCACGTCCATCTCCTTCGAAGGGTCCGGCTCCGTGCCGGGCCACTGATCACGGGGCCTGCCGCAACCGTCTCTCGCACACGGCAAACGGGCACATTACGCAGTCGCGCATGGATGCGTCCTGACGCCTGTTCTTTACTTTGTGGCTGCGCCACGCTACGATGGTCATCACGGTTGGCAAGTCGAGCTTGTCTTTTAGCGACAGATCCGCAATCTGCCCTACTTGACCCGATCCGCTTTCCTTCCCTTGCGGGCTCACGTAAGCCCCTTTCATTCGACCTTGAAAGTAAAACACACGGTCGTCGCCTGAAATGCAGAGGAAACTATGGGCAAAAAGCTTTATGTCGGGAATCTCAGTTACGAGGTCGACAGCACCACGCTCCAGCAGATGTTTTCTGCGCACGGGACGGTCAGCAGCGCGCAGGTCATCTCGGATCGTGACACCGGACGCAGCAAAGGCTTCGGATTCGTCGAGATGAGCTCCGATGCCGAGGCACAGGCGGCGATGAACGCTCTGAACGGCAAGGACAGCGGCGGGCGCGCCTTGACCGTCAACGAGGCAAAGCCGCGCGAAAACCGCAGCGGTTACAGTGGTGGCGGCCGCCGCTACTAAAAAATCACAGGCAACGCAGGAAAGGGGGGCTCCCGGGCCTCCCTTTCTCATGCGCTGCACGGGTCCTGGCAAGCCGTGCAATTTCTCATGCCGGCGCTGACCGGTGCAAGCGTCTTCCATTGCACCACATGTGCTGGCAATCGGTGATGCGGCTCGGATTGCCGGCGGTGGGTGCCCGGCGGGCGCTTTTCAGCCGCGGCTGGCTTTTGCAGATCGTTTCTGTTAATATCTGGATTGAACGGGCGACACAGTCCCTGTCATTCCTGCTATGCGGCTTCTGTTGCCGTTCTATGTCATCGTCCTGAGGTCAGTCATGGCCGTGTGCCAGGCGTGACGAACTGCAGCGTGACCCCGGTCTTCGGCCCTCCGCCCGTCACGCATATATTCGAAGGGTCACTCTCGAGGAGCCACTTCAATGGGCAAGCCCCGACAGCAGATCGTCGATGAAATCAGGTCGTACATCGCCAGAAGGGGCGGAGAACTCGGCGAGTGGCAGGTTGCCCTCGGTACGAACGAGCGGGCGCGTCTCTTTGACGATCACCGTGTCCGGAAGGGGGACTCCTGGATCGTCCGCCGGGCCGAATCGCCGCAGGCCGCGCGGGAGGCCTCTCTCGACCTGGCCGGGATCCTGAAGAAGACGTCGGCTCTGCAGGCCACTGAGACGACTGCGGACTTCGTGTACGCCTTTCGGAAGGCAGCGGAAGAGACGCTGTAGAAAGCGACCCATTGCCGGCCCGTGCAGCCGGCCCATGGAATGGTGGCCGCCACCCTGGCGGTCGGCCCGGGCAGCGCCGCTGCGTTGACGGGCAAAAACACAGACAGAAGGGAGTCTGTCGAATGCGCATTGCACTGATCAACCCGGTGGCCCGTCGGTGCCAGGGTTACCATACGATCGGCAGCAAGATCCCCCAGCTCGGACTTCAGGTGCTCGCCCGCGGCGTACCCGCCCCTCATACGGTCGAGATTATCGACGAGATCTTCGGAGTTGACGCGACCGGCCAGGAGATCCGGCGGGGCCGCTACGACCTCGTCGGCGTCACGAGCTATTCCAGCGGGGCAACGCGTGCTTACGAGATCGCCGCGCAGTGCCGCAGGGAGGGCATCCCCTGCATCATCGGCGGCCCGCACGCGTCGGCGCTGCCCGACGAGGCGGCTCGCTTCTTCGATTCGGTGGCGATCGGTGAGTGTGATCACATCTGGCCGGATATCGTGCGCGAGGTGAACGAGGGCGGCCTTCGGCCACGTTACACCGGAAGTACGGCAGACATCGCGCGCCCCGGCGTAGGCCGCGCGATGCAGCTCCAGCCGATCAACGGGACGTACGAGGTCTCCAGCATACAGACCTCCCGCGGCTGTCCGGTGGGGTGCGAGTACTGCAGCGTCACGAGGTTTAACGGAGCCCTGATCCGGCGCCGGGACATCGCCGACATCATTGAGGAGTGGAATACCACGCCGAAGGACTTCATCTTCGTCGTGGATGACAACTTCTTCGGTGTCGGACCTGCACACGCCGCGTGGGCCAAGGAACTGCTCCGCGCCATTATTCGCGACGGCCGCAAGCGTCTGTGGTTCAGCCAGACGACGATCAACATGGGGGATGACCTCGAAGGCCTCCGACTGGCGTACCGGGCCGGATGCCGCGGGATGTTCGTGGGTTTCGAGACGTTTAACCTCGACTCCCTCAGGCAATACCACAAGGGCATCAATCGCAACAACATCGGCAGGTACAAGCGGCTCGTGAAAGGCTTCCACCGCGCCGGCATCTCGGTCTTCGGCGGCTTCATCATCGGCGCTGATCAGGACGACGAGGAAACCGTGGCCGACACGGCCATCCAGGCCGTCAAGCTCGGTATCGACACCATCCAGATCACCAATCTCACGCCACTGCCGGGAACCGCGATGTACGATCGCTTCATGGCCGAGGGACGAATCTTCGCGACGAACTATCCGGAGGACTGGGAGCGCTACACGTTTGTCGAAACGGTTTACCACCCGCGCGGAATGTCCGCCGACCGGCTTGACGAGGTCATCTACGAGTTGCGTCACGTCGCGGCGACTACGCCATGGGTCTGGCTCCGGACGCTCCGCACGCTCTGGATGACGCGCAGCCTTACGAGCGCGATGTTCATTCACGGGATGAACAAGGGCTGGAAGCGGATCGCACGCTATCAGCTTCCGCGTGACGAAGAGCGGTTCGGATTCGCCCCTCGCACGAACGCGCGGACCCGGAAAATCCGCGACGCTCTGATGCTTGCGCTGTCGAAATATGAAACCGCTCCGGCCATGGAGTAGGCTCGTCGGGCCTGCCGGTGGTCAGGGGTCCGTGTGAGCGGACTTCCGGTAGGCGTGGACCATGCTGCCCGCACCATGCCGCGGATCACGCATGGCATCCATTCCGTATGTCGTCTCGAAGAAAGCGACGACATCGCGGGCGGCCTGCGGCGACTCCGCCTCGCGCACGATCCAGTCATCCGTTTCGCGCAGCACCTGATGACCGTCGAACAGTTTGCCCATTGGATCCACGCTGGTGCCGATGTACCACTGGTCGTAGCCCCCGCCGGAGTTCCGGATGTGGGCGGTGATGTCCTCGATGATCTGTTGCCTTGACTTGCGCATCTGGGCTCTCCCGCGAGTGTCAGTCGCAGGCCCGGTTTACCCCTCCCGAAGGCGCGGCGCCGCCCCGGTCGCGCCGTGGATAGAATCGCCCGAGCTGGGCGCGCGAAAACCTGCGGCGCCGACCATTCGACTCATCTCCGCACAAATAAGGCTGGATCGTTCCGGCGTTGACCGCCTCCCTGAGGTCGGCTCTGGTCACGCAGAAAAGCCGCGTGGCAAGCTCCGGGGTGATCGCATCAGCTGGTGGAGGTGCGGCTTTCATCGCGGTCGCCATGCGCCCCAGGACATCCATGACGGGATAGCAGCATTTGTCCCGAAGGTCGTCACACTGCTCGATGACGCCTGCGTCCGCGGCAGCCGTCGGTTCCGTGGTCGTACTGCCCGCGTTTACCGCGCGGATGAGATCCTCTGCGTGCCGCCGTATGTTCGACAGCAGAACAGACGTTTCCTGCAGCAGGTGCGGTTTCAGTGTGCTGGTGCCGACGGCCCGCTGTGCACCTTTGATATGCGTCAACAGCTTTTCTGCCCCTTCTGCGCAGGCCGCCGACGTACGCACTTGCCCTGGTTTCACGGGGCTGCCGATCAGGGCGAGAGCCGCCTGAAGCGCCTGAAGCTCACCGTACAAACGTGTCGACTCAAACATGTTCGGTCCTCGGTGCGCGCCGCCCGGGCGCGATGACGGAGCGCGAATCAGATGATGTTCTCTGACGCTCGCATCCGGGAGAAAAGCGTGCACTCAGCCCCGTGAGCTCACGACATCGGTCAAATCCCGCCGTCGCTCCTCGGCAAGCAGCCTGCGCCGCTGGATACGCTGTCCCCGCGACGGGCGCTTCCCTTTCCTGGGAAGAGGCTCCTGCGATGTAACGGTTTTGCGGTGTTTACGTTTCATCCTTGCTCCTCATACGGATAGATGATCCCCGAGGCGCCCCGGTGCTCGTATCTCGGCTGCAGGCGGGCGGCGATAGCCTGGGGAGCGGGTAAACGCACCTTCCACGCCAGGCCAGCCGCAGACAAGGCCCGAATCACGAGATACGTTGCATCCAGTTGCCACCACCCGAGTCCGTGGCGTGCGGATGTCGGAAACGCGTGATGGTTGTTGTGCCAACCTTCTCCCAGCGCGAGGACGCCGAAGGCAAAGTTGTTGCGGCTCTCGTCCGCCGAGCGAAAAGGTTGCCGGCCGAACAGGTGGCAGATCGAATTGACACTCCATGCGGTGTGATGCACAAGGAAGACTCGCGCGAGCCCGCCCCAGAGGAATCCCAGCAATACTCCCCACCAGCTGCGGGTCGCCAGGCCCGCCACCCCTGCGGGCGCGATCAGCCCGATCACCACCCAGAGTGGGAAGAGTCTGCTCACGCTGCGGAGCAGACGGTCCGGGAGGAGGTCACCCACGTATCGGTAGAGATCGGGCGCATCCCGCTCGAAGAGCCAGCCCAGGTGTGCGTGCCAGATGCCACGCAGGACGCCGAAGATCCCGACACCGTGCAGATGAGGCGAATGCGGATCGCCTTGCCTGTCACTCAACTGGTGGTGACGTCGATGGACGGCGACCCACTTGATCAAGGGCCCCTGCACGGCCATGGAGCCAAGGACTGCGAGAATCACCTGGATCCACCGGGTCGTTTCATACGAACGATGCGTAAACAGACGATGGAACCCGAGCGTGACGCCCAGCATCGTCAGGTGATACATGCCAACGAGCAGGACGAGCTGAAGCCAGCTGAATCCGTACCCCCAGAGGAGTGCAACAGCCACGATCAGACCAACAAACGGCAGAACGACGGCGATCAGGATTGCCGCTCGCCCGGAGAGGCTGCGTGCGATGGAGTACGTTTCCGGCTCCCGCCCGCAGGCTGGTTGATCGTTTATCTCAAGACCTTGCCCTGTCGTTGCTTGAATGACCTGGTGCATCGTCTGCCTCGTCATGGAGTGTACGCCGGCGCAGCCGCGATCGCAGGAGAGCGCCTCGGTTGTTCTGGCACGTCCGTTTCTTTGGATGAGTCTTCCGCACGAGCCGAATGGCCAGATTCAGCTCGCCTGCGGTGTAGGAGCAGGTGTGAGCCCGGTCAGCCCTGCCAAGGCTCCACAGAGATGGTAGGGGGCACCCGGCCGCAAACGAAGAGCCTGGTTCCGTTTTCCTGCGAAAACGTGCGTGGCAAGGTTGAAAAGGCTGGCGGGGAGCGTTTCTACCCGTCGGTTCGGTCCGTAAAGGGGCTCCGCCTTTTTGCCCGCAGAAAGCGGGCTGAGATTTGCTCAATGACTCTGCATATCCTAGTATGCAGTACCGGAAGCCCCCGACATACAGGGCAGACTTCCCTCCCGTGATCCAACAGCCTTTCGAGCCAAGCCGTTTCTGCCCCACGAGAGGGGTCTTGTTGACCGGGACCCGATGACTGGTGCTGCGCCGGGACGTGCCACAGCCAAATGGCACAGGAGCAACCAATGATCTTCACGCTTCTCAGTATCCTGGTGTTCGGCGGTAGCGCAGTCTGCGCCATCTGGCTGCTCGTGATCCATATCCGCCGGGCCATCTGGGGAGAAGCCGTGAGGCGTCCCGCACGGCGTCGTCACGTGCACATGAAAGGCTGGCCCAAACCGGACGGGGCCTGGGTCCCGCCCCCCAAAAAATGGTAGAGGAGCTGTCGAGGCCGGCGGCGACTCGGAGCTGTTCCCGCGTCGCACCCTGCCGGATACTCACCGCTTGCCCGCCCGGCTCACGGCGGCCTGAATGCGCTTCATCACAGCCCGCGGCACTCGGGGTCCGCAAGGATGGCGGGGCCGCTGATGCAGCGCTGGAATACGCCGAAGTCATCGGCGTCCACATCCCCGTCCCCGTCGTAATCGAAGTCGCCGTGGACCCCGGTATCCACTGAAACCGTGTACTCGGCCTGATTGTGAAGCGAACCG
>CAZJTF010000284.1:0-9254 GCA_964548565.1 uncultured Planctomycetales bacterium
AACTCCTTCTCCAGGGAAGGACCTGAAACCGTGTACCCTGAGGAGTTCGGCCGCCAACGTGGGCGGCCGATCCCCGGCTATCCCCGGCCGGGCAGCTCTTCAGATGACAAAGAACGGGCTCCCCTCGAGGGGGAACTCTCCAGACGCAGAAACGCGCGGGCTGCTCCGGCGCGGGGGTCGGCCCGTGAGTTCGGCGACGGGAGGGTGGCAGGAAGGGGAGAGCGGGGGAAGTGGGTGAGCGGGGGCGAGAGCAGGGGCGTTCGGTTGGTTGGCTTCGCTGTGCGCATTGGGCTGCGCGTTCGTCCGGAGCACGGATGCGGGTGGGCCGAGTGTCACGGGGTGCGGCCGGGCGTGTGCCAATGGGGGAGGAGTTGCCAGGAAGATCCGCAGCGCAGGATGCCCCTTCGGAAGCAGTGTTTTCAACGCGGCACCTCCTGCCCGGGAGAACACCGCGGGTGCTCCGTTCTCCTTGCGGACGCGCGGAGCAGGGCGAGTCGGCCGAGTGCTTCGATCACTGCCTTCCGGCTCGTACTTTGATCCGGTGCCACATTGCTGCGGCACACCTGTTCCCGTTCAATCCACCGGTGGAAAACCGGGCCACACGGGGGTAACGCTGCTGGGGGCCGAGGCTTCGGTGAGCCTGGCGGCTGTCGTTTGGCCCCAACGGGGGTCGAGGAGCGGAAGGCCCGGCTTCGTTTCTCGCGGGCCGTCCGCATCCGCGGCCTGTGGCGAGAAGCTTGACGCACGACTACGATAGCATCGATGAGCAGCCGGAGGCCTCCAACAAAGTACAGGGACGTGCAGCATCATTGCCGGGTGCTCCTGCGGCGCATCGGCTGCATGCTTGCCACGGCGAGTCTCCTTCCCGTGCTGCTGTTCGGTCCCTTGGGCTCCGGCACAATCGTCATTCACGATCACCACGAAGAGGATCTTCACACCCACAGGGTTCATCCAGGCCCCTGCGGTGCATCCGGACTCTCCGGCGGGCACGATCACCCGAACGGAACCTTCGAGGGTGCTGCGGGGACTCACCTCGTCCTGACGGTTCCTGACTTGACGCGCGTTTCTCCGCAGGCGGGATCGGCGGCTGTCCGAGCGAAGCCTGCGTCGCCACCTGCCGCTGTGGCGAGCATCGCGACGCAGTATACGGCTCTGCCTGCCGCCGATTTCGTGGCGAGCGATTCTCCTCTGGCGGCATTGCGCGCACTCGACAGGATCGCTGCGCTCCTGATGAACGGGCACGCCTTTCTGATCTGATCCTCCCGCCTCACCCCCTCATTTCCAGGCACCGCCGCGCGAAACGCTCGGCAACTGTGTCGCCGTTTTCCCGAATCTCCATCAGCTCAGGACCGAACCATGAGATCCTTCTACTTCACCCTGACGTTTCTCGCCGCTTTGACCTCCGGAGTGATCACAAGCTGCGACCGGAAGACCCCCGCCGGCCTGGACGACCACGGACATGGCGCTTCCGCGCACGATGAGCATGGCGGAGATCATGCTCATGGTGATGCGGAGGGGCCTGAACCGGTGGTGGTCACGCTGTTCACGCCGCAACTCGAGTTGTTCATGGAGTATCCACAGCTCGTCGGGGGTGAGCAGGCGGAGTTCCTGGCTCACTTCAGCGTGCTGGCAACGGGCGAGCCAGTACGTACGGGTACGCTCGTCTTTGAAGCGACTGGTGATGATGGGAAGGTCGTTTCACAGAGGCTCGATGCGCCGAGGCGCGACGGGCTGTTCGTGCCGACGCCGACGTTCGATGTCCCCGGCACATACAAGCTACGGCTCATAGTGGAGAGCCCGCAGGTCCGGGAGACCATCGAGGTCGGCGAACTGCAGGTGTACGCAGACGCTGCCGCGGCCGAACACGCTGCGGCCAAGGCCGCTCGACCGGAGGAGCCGAATCTCGTCTCGTTTCTGATGGAACAGCAGTGGAAGATCGGCCTGTGCCTGGGGCAGGCGAGGAATCAGACGTTGACCCGGCGGCTTGTGATTCCCGGCCAGATTACGACTGTCCAAGGCGGTTCGGCCCTGGTCAGCGCTCCGGTCTCAGGCCGGCTTCTTCCGCCAGCCGGCGGGACGCTGCCGCGGATCGGTGATCGTGTCGATGCCGGGCAGGTGCTGGCGCTCGTCGAACCGCCGCTGCCGGCGACAGAGTTGTACCAGCTGAGTGCCAACCGGGCACAGGTGCAGGCCCTGGAGATGGAGTTGAATCTCCGCGAGCTCGACCTGGATACCAAGGTGCTGGAGATCGAGCGAGCCGTGATCCAGTCGAATACGAGGCTCGAATACGCCCGGCGCGCGCTGGAGAGGGCCGGCCAGGTGCGTGCGGGCGGCGCAGGCTCGCAGAAGCAGTATGACGAGGCCGAGCAGGACCTCAAGCTTGCTGAAGCCGAAGTGGCCGCCGCCGAGTCCATGAAGAAAGCGTCCGAGATTTCGAGGGAACGGCTGAACCGATTGCGCTCGCAGACCGCCACGGCACCCGCGGGCGTGCCCGCGGCCGGCTCGCTCCAGCTGCCGCTGCGAGCGCCAATCTCAGGCCGGATCGTCAGCGCGGGACGGAGCGAAGGCGAGCACGTGGAAGCCGCGACGGAGGCGGTTTTCCGCATCGTCAACACGGAGCGGGTCTGGATCGAAGCGCACATCCCCGAGGCGGACCTGGGCGGCCTGCCGGCGAAACCCGGCGCGACGATCGTCCTGGCCGCGCTCCCCGACAAGCAGATCCGCGTACCCGGCGAGGCCGGGGCAAGCCTGGTGCACCTCGGCACGGTCGTCGAGCCGGAGACGCGCAGCATCCCCATCATTTACGAGCTGCCCAACCCCGAGGGGCTCCTGCGGGCGGGGATGTTTGTCGACGTTCACCTGGAGACTCACTCCGTCGTGGATGCGGTGGCGGTGCCGGAGGAGGCTGTCGTGCTGGACAACGGCCGACCGGTCGCGTTCGTGCTGAGCGACGGCGAACACTTCCAGCGTCGCGACCTGGAGATCGGCATCCGCGACAACGGTCTCGTGCAGGTTGTCAAGGGGATTCAGGCCGGCGAGCGCGTGGCAACGAAGGGTGCGTACGCAGTGAAGCTGTCGTCGCTCGCTCCAGCGGCGTTCGGTCATGGCCACGGCCACTGAGCAAGGAGAGCGTCTGTCATGATCAATGCACTCATCCGCTGGTCGCTGGCAAACCGGCTGGCCATCGTCATCGCGTCCGTTGTTCTCCTGCTGGGCGGCATCTACTCGGCGCTCAGCATGCCCGTGGACGTTTTTCCGGATCTGACTGCGCCGACGGTCACCATCCTCGTGGAGGGGCACGGCATGGCTCCGGAGGAGATGGAAACGCTGGTCACGTTTCCCATCGAGACGGCGGTGAACGGCGCAGCCGACGTGCGGCGCGTCCGATCGTCCACGGCGGTCGGCTTCTCCACCATCTGGGTGGAGTTCGAGTGGGGCACGGACATTCATCGAGCCCGCCAGACGGTGAGCGAACGTCTGGCCAGCATCGTGGACAAGCTGCCGGAGCAGGTGGAGCCGCCGATCATGGCGCCGATGTCCTCGGTGATGGGGGAGATCTTCTTCGCGTCGGTCACGTCGCAGAAGCACAGCCTGCTCGATCTTCACACGATGGCCAGCACGAACCTGCGGCGCCGGATCCTGTCGGTGCCGGGCGTCGCGGAGGTTGCCCTGTTTGGCGGCGACATCAAGCAGTACCAGGTGGTGCTTTCGCCGCAACGGCTGCGCGCCTACCGGATCAGCATCGGCGACGTCACGGAGGCCCTGCGCAAGTCCAACGAGAATGTGGCCGCCGGGTTTCTCGTGCAGAGCGGCGAGGAATCCATTCTTCAAGGCATCGGGCGCATCCGATCCGAAGAAGACATCCGGCAGACGGTTATCGAGGTTCGCAGCGGCCGCCCCATCCAGGTGTCGGACCTGGGTACGGTCGTGATCGGCGCGGCGATTCGCCGGGGGACGGCTTCGGCATCGCGCCGTGGTCCGAACTGGGAGCCGATCATCGAACCCGGCGTCGTGATGGCCGTTCTCCGCCAGCCGCATGCGAACACGCTGGAAGTCACGCGACTGCTCGACAGGGCCTTCGATGAGATCCAGGCAACGCTGCCCGAGGGCATGGTCATCAACAAGCGGCTGTTCCGGCAGGCGGACTTCATCCAAGCGTCGGTGACGAACACCATCCACGCACTGCGCGATGGCGGCATTATGGTGATCCTGGTTGTCGTGCTGTTCCTGGTGAGCCTGCGGGCGAGTTTCATCACGCTGCTCGCCATCCCCGTGTCGCTGGTTGCGGCGATCCTGACGCTGCGAGGGTTCGGGGCCAGCATCAATACCATGACCCTCGGCGGGATGGCCATCGCGATCGGTGCGCTGGTGGACGATGCGATCATTGACGTGGAGAACATCATCCGACGGTTGCGAGACAATGCAGCGCTGCCGGTCGAGGAGCAGCGATCCGCAATGGAAGTCGTGTTCCGGGCCAGCGTGGAAGTCCGGGCGTCGATCGTGTTTGCCACCCTGATCATCATGCTGGTCTTCGTCCCGCTGCTGTTCCTGTCAGGCGTCGAGGGCCGGCTTCTGCGGCCGCTGGGGATTGCGTTCGCGGTCTCGCTGGGCGTGTCGCTGCTGGCGGCGCTGACGCTCACGCCCGCGCTGAGCTACTACCTGCTGCCCGGCAGCAAGACAGTGCGCGAGGCGAAGGAACCCGCCGCGGTGCGTGTGCTCAAGCGACTGTACGCACGCCCGTTGGAGTTCGTGATGCGGCACCCGGGGTGGGTCGTCGCGCCAACGGTCGTGTTGCTCGTTGCCGCGGTGTTCGGAGCGGCGCACATGGGCTCCGGCTTCCTGCCGGAGTTCAGCGAGGGAGCCCTGGTGGTCGGCCTCGTGACGGTTCCGGGTACGTCGCTCGAGGAGAGCGATCGCCTCGCCAACCTTGTGGAGACGACGCTCATGCAGCATCCGGAGATTGCGGCGATCGGGCGGCGCACTGGGCGCGGGGAAGCGGATGCACACGGCATGAACACCGAAGGCAGCGAAATCGATCTCACTCTGGACATGGACGCTCCCACACGCATGGGCAAACCGAGGCGAACGCGGGCCGAGCTGCTGGAGGCGATTCGGCGGGACGTGGGGGCGATCCCGGGCGTCCGGGCTCAGTTTGGGCAGCCCATCGGCCACCGCATCGACCACATGCTCTCGGGGACGCGGGCTAACATCGCGGTCAAGATTTTCGGCGAGGACCTGGTGCGACTCCGGGAACTGGCCCGCCAGGCCGAGGCGGTGATGGAGCAGATCCCCGGCGTCGTGGACCTGTCCACCGAGCAGCAGAACAACATTCCGCTGCGGCGCGTGGAGTTCGATCGCAACGCGCTCGCACGCCACGGGCTGCAGGTCGGTGATGCGGCCGCTGCGCTGCAGACTGCCTTCCGCGGCGAAGCCATCACCCAGATCCTCGAGGGGCGCTATGCCTTTGACCTGGTGGTGCGGGCCTGCGCCCCGGCCGTCGCCTCGATGCCGCCGACGCCGGACATGGTGGGAGACGTGCTCGTGGATACGCCGGGTGGAGCCAAGGTGCCGCTCAAGTCGCTGGCCCGGATCAGCCCGGAGTTTGGTCCGAACATGATCAGCCGCGAGAACGCCCAGCGCAAGATTGTGGTCATGTGCAACGTGGCCGATCGTGCGCTCGGGAGCGTGGTTGCGGACATCCAGAGGGCGATCGCGCAGCAGGTCGAGCTGCCGCAGGGCTACTACGTGGAGTACGGCGGTCAATTCGAGAGTGCAGAGGAGACGCGCCGGCGCCTGGCGGTGCTTGGCGTCCTGGTGATCCTGGGTATCGGCTTCCTGCTGCACCTGGTGTTTCGATCGGTCCGCGATTCGCTGCTGATCATGGTGAACCTGCCGCTGGCCCTCATCGGCGGTGTCGCCGGGGTGTACGTTTCGGGCGGGATTCTCTCGGTCGCTTCGGTCATCGGTTTCATCAGCGTCTTCGGCATCGCCGCCCGTAACGGCATCATGATGGTGTCCCACATCCGGCATCTTCAGCGCTATGAAGGGGTGACGGACTTCAAGGAGGCGGTGAGCCGCGGGGCGACCGAACGTCTGGCGCCCATCCTGATGACGGCACTCGCAGCGGGACTGGCACTGATCCCACTGGCCATCAGCGGTGAACAGCCGGGCCGTGAGATTCTCACGCCGATGGCCGTCGTCATCCTGTGCGGCCTGTTGTCGTCCACGTTCCTCAACATGCTCGTTGTGCCTGCACTGTTCCTGCAGTTTGGACGGCCCATCGCGGCTGAGCCCGCGTCGGACGTCACCAGGGAAATTGTTCAGATCGAGCACGCTTTGCCAGCCGCTCCGATGTGACCGGAGATCCGTTTTAACCTGTGCGCCACGCGCGGTGCGGCAGTCGCCGGCGACAGCTCACCGTCTGAAAACGGGTGCCACGGTGACGAAACCCCAACGTTGTAGAAAGAATAGCCGCGCAGGCGCCAAGGACGCCAAGAAGACGGGAGTTGTTGATCAGCATGCGTGTCGCTGCGTGCGGAGATAAAGCTTCCGGGCGTCGCGCTGCTCGAATTCCGGATCGAGCCGCCCGCCACGGGCGCGACCCGCACGCGACTGGTGCAGACGGCGCGGTTTCGCCCGAAGGGGCTTGCCGGGCTTGTCTACTGGTACCTGGTCCTGCCGCTGCATGGCATCGTCTTCCGCGGGATGCTGGAGGGCATCCGCCAGGCCGCGGAGAAGCCTGCCGCGCCCCCGGAGGATGCGCGCGGGTAGGCACCACCAAGGGGGCTCAGTCGGTCGATCCGGCGCGCGAGTTGGCCACGAGCTGCGAATTTCGGAGCCAGCGGTCGTAGATCCGGAGGGTGTGGATCGTGCCGCGCATTCGGGGGGCGACGCGGAGATCCGGCGAGCCGTTTACGTCGCGGAGGAAGTCGGGGAAGCGCCCCCAGCCGTACTGGCGCACCTCGCCGCCGTCGCAGAGCTGCCCGTCCACCACGAACGTGATGATCCGCGGGCCGGCATCCACCACGATACCGACATGGTGACGCACGCCTTCGCGGATCAGGCCCGGGTCGCAGTCCCACGATACGCGGGTGGAACTGTCGCAGAGGGTGATCTCGATACTTTGCCGATCGGTTGTCGCGAGGACGACGCCCTTGCCGGCGGCGTTGCGGGAGTCGAGCAGTATCTGCCCGGGGGCGAGGTCCTCCAAGGTGAGCCACAGGTCGATCGAGAAGCCGCTGAGGGGCTGCAACAGGGGCAGTCGCGGCATGTTCGCGGTGGTCGGCTGTTTCACGTCGTTCATCTGGAGCGCGAGGCCCTCGGTCGCGACAGTTTTGGCGGTCCCCTGGTTCCAGAGCGCCTGGAACAGGGAGGGATCGACCTCGTGGATGCGGGCGACCGACTTCTGCGTCTCGCTGATCCAGCACCGCCCGTCCTGCTCGATCAGATCCGGGTAGCTCATTCGCACGCGCGGGTCGGAGTCGTAGAGCAGGACCTCGGGCTGTGACCAGTGGATGCGCCCGTCCTTCAGCACGCCGCCGGTGATCCATGCGGGGTTGCGGTCTTCGAAGCTCCGCCCGCCGTGGTTGTGGTACCAGAGGAGGTAATTGCCGCTGGAGGTCCGCCACAGGCGCGGGCAGGCGCGCGGGTGCTTGATGCGGCGGCCGCCCGGCGTGTAGGTCGCGTATTCCGGCGTCGTCCAGGTCCGCCCGCCGTCGCGGCTGTAGGCGTGGCAGGGGTGTCCCTGGGTCGTGCGGTAGATGCAGTAGAGATCTTCGCCGCCGAGCCAGACGATGTTGTGCTCTTCCTGGACCGAGCCGAAGTCGGGGTGCCGCAGGCCGTGCTCGCCGTCGGGGAGCATCTCCCATTTGAGCTTGTGCGGGTCGGGCTCGGTCAGGATGTTGTCACTCCGCATGAACCAGCCTTCGCCGAGGTCCAGCATGTAGCGGCCCAGCTTGCTGAAGCCGAACATGGCGGTGGAGTTGAAGGTGATCGGCTTGCCGATGCCCCACATGATCTGGACGTCACCCTTCCAGTCGTTTGTCCGGTCGGCGGCCGTCACGCGGATCGGCAGCCGCATGCGCTCCTTCGACCACGTGGCGCCGCCATCGTCCGACCAGCGGTAGCAGTACCAGCCGAGCATGTCGGCGCGGATCGGCTTGTCATTCAGGGTCGAGACGCGATCGCCGTTGTAGTCGTAGAACGCGTAGATACGTCCCGACGGCGTGATCAGGGGCATGACCCACGAGGCCTCGGGGCCGTCGGCCGGCTCAATGTCGACCAGCGGCGACCAAGTGCGGCCCTGGTCGCGGCTGATGGTCGAGACGACGTGCTGGCCGCCCTGGCCTTCGATGCCCTTGCCGGTCGTCAGCGTACACACCCAGTGCCCCTCGCGTGTCACCACGATGTAGGGCTGATCGCAGTAGCCCTCGTCGGGAATGACACTGCCATACTGGATGTTGCGGGGGTCACGGGGCGGCTCGGGCGCTTCCGCGGCGATCGCGCGGCAGGAGACGACCAGGAGCAGAGTCACAGCGTGCTGGAGGGACCGGTTCATGGGGCCTCGATTCTCGGTGAAAGTCCCGCGGCTCAGGATTCGTGGAGGAGGGCGGTCGCCGCCGGCCTCGGTTGTTTCGTCAGGCGGTGCGCGCCTTCCAGAGGTTGTACGTCAGATGCGCCTGGCCCTGGTGATGCGCCTCGTGCCAGGCGAGCACCTGCAGCACGGTCCGCATTGTCCAACCTCGCTCGGCGATGGGCTCGGGAATCTGGTCGAGCTGGTCGTCGCGATAGCGGCGCAGCGTCGCCTCGAGGTGAGCCCGGGTGTCTCCGAGGAACTGCCGGATCTGGGCGGGGGGCGGGACGTTGTCGTCCGGGGTGCTGCCGCCCTGGTAGCGGGGGATCAGGTCGCCGAAGGCTGCCTTCGAGCCGGGGATCAGGCGCTCCGTCGCGAAGAGCTCCTCGGTTGCGCCGGCGTGCATGAGCTGCCAGGCGACGTTGGCGCGTCCGGGGCCCGGCCGCCAGCGCAGGACGGCACCGGGGTCGGGTTCCGCCTCGATTTTCTGCAGGGTGTCGAGGGTCCGCTGACGCGACGCCTTCAACAGGGCGAGCATTGTTTCGATTTCGGTCATTTTGAATCCTCCCTCGTGCCCATGGTTCCGGTCTCAGGAACGTATCATGGCCGTCCGTGGCGTGCATCGCAAGACGTCGGGAGCGGAGACTTTGTCGCTCCGGGCCGGTCCGCTTATGATGCCCGC
>CAZJTF010000285.1:0-9251 GCA_964548565.1 uncultured Planctomycetales bacterium
GCGGCTGCTCGAGCGGGTCTTCGACATCGACATGCAGCACTGCCCGAACTGCGGCGCCGGGGAACTGAAGATCATCGCGGCGATCCTGCAGCGACCAGTGATCCAGAAGGTCCTGACGCACCTGGGACTGGACCCGCAGCCCCCGCCCAGGGGCCGGGCGCGCGAGGCGGGGCACGACTGAAGCGACCTTGCGCCGGCCGTACGCCGGCCCTCCCGGACAGCGGACACATCACAACACCGGCTGCGCAGCCTGGCGCCAGCCGCAGGCGATACTGCGCCGCATGTCGGCTCGACGCGGATGACTCGGCATCGACCTGGGGATCAAAGCCTGCCAGGCCCGATCCGAAGCGTCGAGGCGGGCCGAATCGTTCGAATCCGCACAAGGCAACAGCTCAGGCGCCAGTTCCCGGCTCGTCAAGCCGGTATCGGCTGCCAACCCAGGTCCCGTCAAGCCGGTATCAGCTGCCAACCCAGGTCCCAATGGGGCTTGCGGGGACCTTTGAATTTCCTATGCGCCCGAAGCGTGCCATGCCTTCGTCCCTGGTCGGCGCCGTCAGCGCGATGGCCTGGTCTGCCAGCCGCTGCGCGAAAGTGTCGGCAATACGCTCGTCCACGACGATGCGCTCGGTGGACATGCAGATCTGTCCCTGGTTGACGAAGGCGCCGAAGACCGCCGCAGAGACGGCCTGGTCGATGTCGGCATCCTCGAGAACGACCAGCGGAGCCTTCCCGCCGAGTTCGAGCAGCGCGGGCTTCAGGTGCCGGCCTCCTGTTCGCCGACGATGCGCCCGACACGGGTGGAGCCCGTGAAGTTGATGCGACGCACGCGCGGATGCGCGATCAGTGCCTCGACCAGCGCCGCAGCGGCGTCTTCGTCGTGGGTCATCACCTGCAGCACCGACCGTGGCAGACCGGCGTCACGAAACAGCTCGCCGATCATCCAGTGAGTGCCCGGGCAGACTTCCGATGCCTTGAGAACGACACTGTTGCCGCAGACGAGCGGCATGACGACCGCCCGCACGCCCAGCAGCAGCGGCGCGTTCCACGGCGCCATGCCGAGCACGACGCCAACAGGACGGCGCACGGTCATCGCGAGACAGCCAGGCCTGTCCGAAGGAATGACGTCGCCCCCGATCTGCGTGGCCAGTGCTGCCGCCTCGCGCAACGCGCCCACGGCACCACGGACGTTGAATTGTGCCCACGTGGTCGAGGTGCCCGTCTCGGCGATCATCGCTTGCACGAAGGCGTCGGCGCGGTCGGCCAGCAGGTCGGCAGCGCGGGTGACGATGATGCGACGTGCGTTGGGACCGGTGGCTGCCCAGGCTGGCCACGCGGCAGCCGCGGCATCGGTTGCCCGCAAGGCGTCGGCGACACCGAATGCGCTCGCGTCGCCGCCTCGCCCGTGACGGGATTACACCGCACGAAGACCGGGGCGCCCGCGTCGGAGATGGCTTCGATCATGTCGATAGTCCGTCAGAGGTGGAAGTCGGGCACGGCGACTGCATCCGTCGGCATCCCTGCTCAATGCGGAAGCAGCGCCGCGTGCAGCAACGCCGACCGACCGCCATCGTGCGCAGCCAGGCAGCGGGCGATGGCGGCCTCTACCTGGTCCGGATCGTCCAGCCGCTCGCCATGGCCGCCGGCGGCCGCGACGATCCCGGTGAAATCGACCTGCGACACGAGTGCCGACTCGAAGGCACCCTGCCGACTCGCGATGCCGTCGGGATACATGACCGCAGTGTCCGGTCAAGACACGAACCAGTTCAGCTGGTTACCTGGTGTTGTCGTCACGTCTCGCCGAGGGCTGATCGTCGGTGCCCGCACATGCTCAGCGTTGCGGCATGTCCTTGTATGAATAGCCGAGACTGACTTTGGCGTCTGTCGGAATACCGGGCATGGAGGCATCCCAGGCTTCCCAGGCCTGCCGCATGCTCACCAGGCGTTCGGGCTGGTGCAGCCCCAGGTTGGCGCGCTCGCGCTCGTCGGTCGCGACGTTGAACAGGTAGTCATTCAGGTCCACGCGCAGGTATTTCCAGTCACCCATGCGACAGGCGCGCTGGCCGCGGTGGTTCATGCGCCAGAACATCGGACGCTCGAAGCAGTGTTCGGCGTCCTGCATGGCCGGAACCAGTGACACGCCATCGAGCGGGTAGCCCGGAGCGGGCGCGGCGCCCCCGAGTTCGAGCATGGTGGCCGACCAGTCCATGGTCATGCAGTGCTGGGAACTCACGCCGCCCGGCGCGATGACGCCTGGCCAGTGGGCAATCCAGGGTACGCGAATGCCGCCTTCGGTCAGATCCATCTTGCCGCCCACCAGCGGCCAGTTGTCCGAGAAACGTTCACCGCCGTTGTCGCTGGTGAACACGATCAGCGTGTTGTCGAGGATGCCTTCATGCCGTAACGCCTCCACGATCCAGCCGATGCCTTCATCCATGTTATGAATCATGCGGTAGTAGGTGTGGATGTTGCCACCGTGCAGGTGGAACAGATTGTCCTTCACGCTCATGGCTAGGCCCGCATCGTCCCGTGTTTCCCAGGGCCAATGCGGTGCGGTGTAGTGCAGGCTCAGGAAGAAGGGTGTTCCGCTGCGTGCGCCTGCGGCCATGCGGTGCACGTAGTCGACCGAACGCCTGGACAACAGATCGGTCAGATAGCCTTCTTCCTGCTGCGCCTCGTCACCCAACCAGAGATCGTGAATACCGCCGCTGCTGCAATGCGTGAAATAGTCCACGCCGCCGGATAGCGGGCCGTAGAATTCCTCATAGCCCGAACGCAGCGGTCCGAAGGCCGGCGGAAATCCCAGGTGCCACTTGCCGAACAAGGCCGTGCGGTAGCCGTTGGCGCGCAGCAGCGATGGCAGGGTTGGATGTTCGGGCGGCAGGCCCAGCGTGGTGCTGCCACGACTCTGGCTGCTGTTCAGAGGTTCTTCGGCCGCACCGCGCAAACGGTACTGGTAGCGTGCCGTGATCATGGCAAACCGTGTCGGCGAGCAGACGGGTGAGTTGGCGTAGCCCTGGGTGAACTTCAAGCCGTTGCTGGCCAGCATGTCGAGAACGGGAGAGACCGGACCGAATTCAGCGTGACGGCCGCCGTAGCAACCCAGGTCGGCATAACCGAGGTCGTCGGCCACGATGAAGATGATGTTGGGACGCGGTGGTGTCATGGTTTCTCGACTCATCGCTTCGCTCGATACACCGCCAGGGCGTCGTTCGAGTCCAGCTTCTTCAACGCCAATTTGTCGGTCTTGTTCGCGGCGGTCTTCGGCATCGCGGAGAGCGCCAGGATGACCGCAGGGGATTTGTACCCCGCAAGCTGTGCGCGGCAATATTTCGCAATGTCGTCGAGCAGGTCGGGGGCGTCGCCGCGGACAACGACGAATGCCCGCAGTATCTCGCCCCGGTCCGGATCCGGGACGCCGATGACGGCCGCTTCGATCACCTTGGGGTGCGAATGCAGCACGTCCTCGACTTCCCGCGGATAGACATTGAATCCCGATACGATGACCAGGTCCTTCTTCCGATCCGAGATGAAGAGATAACCATCGCTGTCGATGTAACCAATGTCGCCCGTATAGAGCCATCCTTCGCGCAAGGTCTGCTCCGTGTCGGACGGCCGATTACGATACCCGGCCATGATCTGAGGCCCGCGGGCGCGAATCTCGCCGTGCTCATTCACGCCCAGCGCCTGCGTTCCGGATTCCGGGTCGACGATCTCCACGTCGGTGGCCGCCACCGGAACTCCAACGGAACGGACTTTCTGCCGGGCACCGGCAGGATTGAACGTCAGGATCGAACCCGCCTCGGTCTGGCCATACCCCTCGAGTATCGGTATCCCCGTGGCTGTTTGCCAGCGGTTCAAGGTGGATTCGGGCAGGGCGGCGGAACCGGAGTAGCACGTGTGTACCGTAGACCAATCCCTGGGATCGAAACCCGCATCGCTGAGCAGACCCGTGTAGATCGCGGGATTACCGGGAAAGATCGTGATGCCCTCGCGGCGAATCGTGTCGAACACGGTCTGTGCGTGATAGTGCTGCATCAGCATCAGGGTGCCGCGTGCATTGAATGCCAGAAGGACGCCCATGCAGAAGCCGTATGAATGGAAGATCGGCATCACGCACAGCACTCGTTCACAGCCCGACATGGTCGGCAGCAGGGCTTCCCGCTGCGCGACGTTTGTCGCGATCGCCCGATGGGTCAGGTTCACGCCCTTGGGCTTTCCGGAGGTACCTCCCGTGTACTGAAGCAAGGCCAACGAATCCGGATCGATCTCCGGAACGTCGCCAGCTGCCCGCTCGGCTGCAGAATTCGTGATGAGCGTGTTTGCGGCCAGTCCAGTGGCCCTGGTCCCCGAATCCCGAAGCACTGTATCGAGTTTGTCACGGCACGCTGCATCGGCAATCAAGGCTTCAGGCGTCGCATCGGCAAGGATTCCGGCAAGCTCCCGGGGTGTGTAGCGCGGATTCAGCAGAAGCAGCTGGCTTCCCGCCGACAGCACGGCGAAATAGGAGACGACCGTCTCGATCGTGTTTCCGCCCAGAACCCCGACCCGCTGGCCGGCCACGCCGTGCGCGGCAAGGCTGGCTGCCGCCCGGTTGACTCGCCGCCATAGCTCGCCGTACGAAACGCAATCCCCGTTGTCTCCTGTGATTGCGATGCCCTCCGGCGCCGACACGACGGCTGCCGAAAGCATGTGCAGCACAGTGGGGTACACCTGACCAAGAACCAGGTTGCTACGCACAGGACGGTCCTCCGGCCACGATTCGCGTCAACACGCTTGACTTGTCCTTCAGACTGACGAGACCGGGGCCGAACGCTCCATGTATTCGGACAGCCAGCGCGTGGTGATCCGGCCGTCCCGCACCTCGGAGGTCTTCAATAGATCGACGAGTAGCGGCAAGTTCGTCGGAACGCCATCGATCCGGAAATCACCCAGCGAGTCTGCAAGTCTGGACAACGCATCCGCACGATCGCGGCCGTGCACGATCAGCTTGGCAAGCAGCGAATCGTAGTACGGAGGAACGAGGTAACCCTCGAAGCAGTGCGTGTCCAGCCGTAACGACGCGGATTGTTCGGGCGGTTGCCATGATGACAGCCTACCCGGCGTAGGCCGTAGGTCATGAGCTGGATCCTGGGCATTGATGCGCGCCTCGATCGCATGCCCGTTCCAGCTGACCTCCTCCTGACGCAGCGGCAGCGCAGCGCCCTCCGCGATCGCAAACTGCAGGTCGACGAGATCGACGCCCGTGACCATCTCGGTGATCGGATGCTCGACCTGCAGTCGCGGATTGACCTCCAGAAAGAAAAACCGGTCACCGTCCGCATCGAGCAGGAACTCCACCGTGCCGACGCCCACATACCCATGCGAAACCAGGAGTTGCACCGCCGCGTTGCAGATCCGCTCGCGCAGATCATCGTCAAGGCCGGGCGCCTGCGCCTCCTCCAGAACCTTCTGGTAACGGTATTGCAGCGAGCAATCCCGCTCGCCCAGATGAATGCCGTTCCCGAATCTGTCGACGGCAACCTGAACCTCGATGTGGCGAGCGTGGGCAAGGTAGGTTTCGAGTTGCAGGCGCCCATCTCCGAATGCCGCTTTTGCTTCCGCGGCAGCGTTGTCGAACACCGCGAAAAGCTGTTCGAGCGATTCCACGAGCCGGATGCCTTTTCCGCCGCCGCCTGCACTGGCTTTCAGGATGGCGGGCAGCCCGGTCTGGGCAAGCACCTTGCCGGCGTCGTTGGCGGAATGCACTTCCATCCCCGCCAGGATCGGCAACCCCGCGCTCCTGGCGGCGGCCCGGGCTTGAAGCTTGTCCCCGAAAAGGCGCAGCACATTCGGTGATGGCCCGATGAAGACGACGTTTGCCTCGGCGCAAGCCGCAGCGAAGCCGGGATCTTCGGAGAGGAATCCGATTCCGGGGTGTACCGCGTCGCACCCCGTCGCCGAGGCCGCGTGGGCAATCACCTCGGCGCGAAGGTAGCTGTCGGACGATCTGGGCGAACCGACGCACAGCACCCGATCGGCGAGCCTGGCCGGCAGGCTGTCAAGGTCGGCTTGCGACGCAACGAGGACAGTCTCCCTGTTTCGGGACCGGCAATTACGCAATATTCGAACGGCTATTTCGCCACGGTTGGCCACGAGCACCCGGTGGATGCCGCTGCGGCGTGTCTTCGTGTTCATGCCGGCCTGATCCGAAACAGCGGTTGGCCGAATTCCACCAGCGTGTCGTTGGAAGCAAGCACCTCCGCCACCTCGCCAGCCACGCCGGCGTGGACCCGGGTCAGCAATTTCATCGCCTCGACGATCCCGACGACTGTATCGGCTTCGACCCTGGCGCCCACGGTGACGAACGGCTCTTTTCCAGGCTCGGGCGCCACGTAGAACGTACCCAGCATGGGCGAAGGCACGTCGACCAGACCCTCCTTCGTGCCTGCGCCTTCGAGAGCCCGTGTGGCCGGCGCAGCGGCCTCGACGGGCGCCCCGGCCTCCGGCCGGGACCGGGTGTTTCCCGCGCGAAGTGCAACCGGCGGGGGCGTGGAAGCGTCCTCTTGCGAGTCCGTCGACTCGCTCCAGGTCTGCGTGGTGCGGACATCGAAGCCCCCCTTGCGGCGCGTGATCCAGAGTTCCAGGCCCCGATACGCCATCCGGAGTTCGGTGAAGTCCGATTTCTTCACGTCCTCGATGATCTGCGAGATACTGATTCCAGCCAGGTCGTTCACGATCGATTTCCTATTGAGGACACGCTGATTCGTTCAACGTGCACTTGGTCACGGCAGACCGTCATCTTCAGGTCCGTTGTCTGGATACAAAACCGTTGTACGCCGGGCCGTCGACGAATTCCCTCCAGCAGGAAACGCAAGGGTGCCAGCGCGGAGTTCTCCCTGGATCCGTACGCACTCGGGATGATGCCGTCCACTTCGGCATCCGACATCAGCGCCCGAAGCACGATTTCCTCATGACTCACGCCCGGTCCAAGCCGGCAGCGCAGGTCGGAAATCAACTGGACGCCGTCGTTGACCTCCATCTGCTCCGCGATGATGGACTTGCGCGGATGGCGATCAACCAGATCGAGAACCTCCGGGTCGATGGGGCCGACCGGCGGGCCGAAATGGCCAAGGACGTAATAGATGATCTCGTCGGGAATCACCGAGTACCTGCGGCCCGTCACCTCGTTGGTCATCGCCTGCGTCCCGTCGAACTGCGACAGCGGCGTGATCATGATCGGATACCCCAACTCGGCACGCACGCGGGGAATCTCCTCCAGCACCTCGTCGAGGCGATGGCGCATTCCCAACTCACCCAACTGCCGAGCCATGGTCGAGACCATACCTCCGGGAACCTGGTGGACGTAGTAGCTGCTGTCGTACGCGGCGGGAGCACCGAGCGGGAATCCGTCGCGGCGCGCTATCTGGCGAAAGTGTCGCTCCACGGTTGCGGCCGCATCCAGGTCGATGTCGATGTCGTGCCCCTGACTGCGAAGGTTGCGCACAGTGGCGACGACCTCTGGATGAGAGGTGCCGTTGGCCAGGGGCGCCGTGGCCGTGTGAAATGTCGTGACTCCCTCCGTGAGGGCTGCCAGGTGCGAAAGCGGTGCGAGCCCCGTGTTCGCGTGGGTGTGGATCTCGCGTAACGGTGTGCTGCCCAGCGCTGCTCTCAACTTCGGCGCCAACTGGTGTACTCGCTCGGGGGTCAGCAGTCCGCCCGCGTCCTTGAAATAGACTGCATCGATGTTGGGGTCGCCCGCGAGTTCCCGCGCCCTGGCGACGAAGTAGTCGTCGTCGTGACAAGGGCTGTGGGTGTAGCAGACCCCAACGACGACCTCGACCTCGCCGCTGTCCTTCAGTACTTTCGCCAACCGGATTGCCTTGTCCATCTCGTTCGACGGATCGGTGATCCAGAATTTCCGTATCCCGTTGCGAACCATCATCCCGAGCGCAAGGTCGTGGACCGCCGGCGGCGTGATCCACGTAATAAAGCGTTGGGTCGCCGTGATCGCCCCCAAAGGCGTATTGGGCATGCGTGCGGCCATCTCGCGAATCCGGAACCACGGATCTTCCCGGTGGAACTTCACGGCCGCCCACATCATCATGCTGTTGATGAAGTCCAGCGACTGATAGCCGACACGATCGAGTGCGGCGGCAATTGGCAAGACCGCACCCGTAGACATCCCCATTCCACCCCACAGGCTCTGGTTACCGTCGCGAATGGATACGTCGATCAGTTTCAATTCGCTCATCTGTCCCGCCTTCCGATGTACTCGGCGAACCTGTCGTTCATCTCTCCGTCCCGGCGTCGCTTCGGGGCCCTGCCCGAGACCTCGGGGGCGACTGCTTCACCGCACTGACGGTGGTCGCGCCATCGCTCCATTGAAAATCACCTTCGCCGACCGCATCGAGCATCCCCAGGAAGTTGCAGATGACGTCCAACTCCGCTTGACTTCCCGATTCAACGCCGTTCGCAGCCGGACTCGCCGCCTTGCTGCCCCGATCTCTTTCCGTAGCCTCGTTCGGCGCACCCGTGTCGACAATCAGTTCCTTGCGGTTCAAATCCTTCTCCTCGTCACTCGACCCCTGCGCCAACGCGATCCCGGCTCATCGGGTTACGCGACCCGGTCGTCGTTCAGCGTTTCCCTTGAATACGGGACATGATCTCGGCGCGCAGCCGCAGGTACTCCGGCAGCCCTTTCGTTTGCAGTTGATGGCGCGGTTTGGGCAATGCCACCGGGTACTCCGCATCGACCCGGCTCGGTGGGGTACTGAGCACGACCACTTTGTCCGACAGATAGACCGCCTCGTCGATATCGTGAGTGATGAAGACCACCGTCACCCCCTGATCGGCATTGATCCGAAGGGTCAGATCCTCGAGTTCTGCACGTGTCTGCGCGTCCAGCGAGGCAAACGGCTCATCCATGAGGAGGAGATCAGAGCCAAAGGCCAGGGCTCGCGCGATGGCGACTCGCTGCTGCATTCCGCCTGAAAGCTGCCAGGGATAGGCGTTGCCGAATTTCTCCAGGCCGACGCTGGCGAGGGCGTCGGCAACGACCTGCGTGCGCTGATCCCTGGAGCATTTCTGCGCGCTCGACAAAGGGAAAGCGACGTTCTGGGACACCGTCATCCACGGAAACAGGGAGCGCCCGTAATCCTGGAAGACGACCGCCATGAGTGCGGGTGGTTGAGTGACCTTTGCTCCTTCGAAATACACGTCGCCCGACGTAGGTATCTGAAGACCGGCCATGCATCGCAAGAGGGTCGTCTTGC
>CAZJTF010000286.1:0-9242 GCA_964548565.1 uncultured Planctomycetales bacterium
ACTCGGTCCCGCCCACGGTCTCGCTGCAGTCCTACCGCCACCTGCTCGACTGCGTCCGGCGGTACGCTGGCTCCGGGTAAGCACGTCGGCGCCTGTCCCGCTCCATCGCTGGGCAAGTCAGCGCTTTGCCTCCATGATCACAGCGCCACTCGTCATCGACGCTTCCGCGACGGGCGTGCCGTTGAGCACGATTGTCTTGACGCTGTCCGGGCGCCGCACGTGCAGACGAAGTGCACGTGGCGGGTTGCGCGTGGGCGCCTGCAGTGTGATATCCATTTGATCACCCGTGCATGAAACCGCGAGGTCCATCGGCCCGAACCAGGTCGCGGCGCCTTTGACGGTGATCTTCTTCCCCTCCGCCAGCCACTCCATCGGCACCGCCGGCAGCACCTCGAGCGTGTCACCGTTCTCGCAGATCAGGAGGCTTCGCAGCCACACGATGAATGCCGACTCGTCCGGAGTCTTGAAGAACGGCCCCTGCCCGATGCCGTAGGACTGGATCGGGTGTTCGGTGAACGTGCGGACGTCTTCGTACACGTTGGCGGCCAGGCTGTTGTAGAAGGCGCGGATCGCGTGCTTCGGTTGGTTCCGGCGGATGTACACGAGCGGGTTCGGCAGAAGGTTAGACTGCAGCGTGATACCGCCCCAGCTGAACCACTGGCTGTCAAAATCCGTCAGCTTTCGCCCGCGATCCTCACCGATGAACACGTTGTCTTCCGTGTCGCGCAGGATCCACTCCGCCTCGGGGGACTCGTCTTCGTAGACGCCGCAGTCCATCAGGTGGATCGGACCGTACAGGACATCGCGGATCCAGCCCAGGTCGCGCCCGCGTAGCCGACTCCGCGTCGGCTGGTGCGGGACGTACGTTCCATCCCGCAGGCGGACCACCGGTGCGCGGACCATCGATTCGCGGCAGGACTCGCGCAGGTGGTCCGTGTAGGCCTGGGCCGCACGCCGGATCCGCGCCGCCTCGGGATGACCGACTTCGGTCAGCGCGTCAGCGGCGGCGTTCATACCGCGGGCGGCGTACGCATTCACCGCGAACCACCACAGCCACTCCGGCGGATCCTCGAGATGCCCGGGCGGCAGCAGCCCCTCGCCCCACCGCTGATCGGAGACGCCGAGCGTATCCGATTCTTCGGGGCGCTTCCGCTGGCGAACCACGGAGTCGCAGGCGGCGATCAGCGCATCGGCATTCTTCCGCAGCCACTCCTTGTCCCGCGTGAATCGGTAGTGCTCGCCCAGCATCCAGAGGGCAAACCCGTGATCCAGGTTGTACCGGAAGCTCTGGTAGTTGCCCTTGGCGCTCGGCAGGCCGTGGAAGACCCCCTTCTGGTCGGTGTAGCGTCCGTGCAGCGGCATGGATGACTGCCCCGCCACGATGGCGTCGAGGTACCGGCGGGCCTCATCGTGCAGGCCGCGCATCTCGAGCGAGCGGATCTGGTGGCAGGACTCGTTCAGGCAGACGTTGTAGCCGTACGTGGCGGCGGGCAGGGCCCATGTACCGTTGAACGGGTCGCGGTCTGCGTTGATCAGGATGTGCGTGAAATTCGAGCGATAAAAATCACTCAAAAGCGGGCGCGGCACCTCGATCGCGGCCTGGCGGGCACCGATCGCGCGCCAGCGGTCCGCCTCGTGGTTCAGAACGGCATCAAAATCGAGCTTGGCTAGCTGCTCCTGCTCCTTTTCCGAGAGCGTAATGTAGGGCAGGGCCAGCCGAACCTCGCACGCTTCACCCGGCGCCAGTTCGCGGCGCATTTCGACGGATGTGGCCTCACCCGGGGTCGCTGCGAGCGCGAACGCCGTGCTGTCCTGCGAACGCACGTGGAAGCGATGTCGCGCCTGCTCGTATGCCTTACCTTCCTTGGCCCGGGCCGTCGCCAGGACCTGCCCCGCCGGCGAAATCGTGAGCGTCTCGGCCGGATCCGGCGAGAGTTCGACGCGGGCCGTCGCCCTGGCCGTACCCGCGTTCTTCATCCGCAGCCGCATGAGCAACACGATCGGCTCATCGCCTTTCAGCTCCTTCGGGTCGCCGTTGAGGAATGTCGCCACACACGTCTGCTCGTAGGAAACACCGCCGGCCTCCCAGGAGTTGACCACGACCGGCAGATAGCCGTCGTGCAGCGACTGCTTCACTGCGCCTTCCGCCGACTGATCGAAATCGGCGGGGCCACCCTTGAGCCGCAGGCGCCAATGGCCGTCGCCGGGCCACTGCAGGCGTGCACTGTCTGCGGCCGGCACCTTCAGGGCCGTTGCGTGCAGGAAAAAGCTGCCGTCATACGAGACGCCGATTTCCTGCCGCGCACCCGGAGGACCGAGGGGCAGGTAGAGCGGGACGGGACGCTGGGTGGTCTTTTTCAGGGCCGGAATTTCCCGGCGCGCCCGCTCCCACGTCTGCTCGGGCTCGGTTGTCACACGGTCCATGATCGACATGCCCGGTCGCATGCCGACCTGCAGGTCCTTCTCGGAGTCGACATGCGCGATCGTCACGCCGAGGGCCGGCACCCGGATGACGCCCCGCTCGATCGCTTCCATGGGGAGGAACGACAACCCGCGGAGTGGCGCGCGGCCGTCCCGCACCGTCACGATCGTGCGGGTCTGGGTCTCCACGTCTCCCTGTGCATACCGGACCAGGAACCGGAGCGGGGCGTTCCGCGCCTCCATGGACTCAACGGGCTCACCACCAGGCTGCTCGAGCAGGTGGCCATTCACGACAGAGAGCTCAACCGGGGCCTGAATCGTGCTCTTCTCGTCGATCCGCACCTCGAACGTTGTTTCGGCATGCTTTGCCGGGCTATACGCGCGGATGTACCGCACCGGCGGGGGTTCTTCCTTGCCGATGAGGAACCGCAGCCGGTACGTCCGGCGGTAGCGCACGTCCGGCGCCTTGTCGCCGGGTTGCTCCTGCTTGTACGGCGCGAACTCGAACGTCACGTCACGATCGCCCGCCCACCAGTCCGCGACCTTGACCGTCTGCCAGTCCCCGTGGAACGGATCATCCAGGCTCGCCCAGCCTCCCCGGCCGATGTCGGGCCAGTGGTGCCGCCAGTACTGGACGCGGATCTGCTCGCGATCGGCAATGGCGTGGCGAAACTCAATGTTGACCTCTGCCAGGTCGCGCGGCTCGTCCCACTCAACGCCGATCATGTACTGGCCGTCTTCGCCCTTCCAGGCGGTCCAGCCGTCCACGCCCCGTTGGAGCTCGCGCACCTGCAGCGTTTCCGGCGAATTGCCCTCATACCGCACCACGCGGGCGAAGGTCGCGAGATCGATCCGCGGGTTCTTCGGCGCGGCGGCCAGACACACAGACGATAGCGCCAGAACTGTGGCAATCATGCATCATGCTCCAGGTCAGCGGTTCGGCGGCATCCTAATCCAGCCTCGGCCTGCACCCAAGACTCCACCGGGGCTGCGGGCGAGGCACCGGGAGTCCAGGTTGCAGAAGCGCCCCGACGGTCGGTTGTCATCGGCAGGCTGACGGCTATAGTTGTCGGTTTGCCGCCCCGGTCCGGGGCGACCTCAGACGTGGAGTCCCGCGGTTGCTCATCTCGAAAAACCTCCCGGACAGCGCGATCGTGCTCGTGGATCGCGTGGACGGCCGTCCGGCGGTCGTTGAGACGCTGGCCGCGCGCCTGGCTGAGCCGCTCCGCATGCCCGCGGGCACGATCACCGCCGCCGTGAATGCACGCGAGGCAGCCCGCTCGACCGCGCTGCCGAACGGGGCGGCCATCCCCCACTGCCGTCTGGCCGGACTGAAGACCTTCGGCATCGGCCTCATGGCAATCCGGCGCCCGATCCCATGGGACAGCGACGGGCACCCGGTGGACACTGTGATGATGATCGCCGGCCCGGTTGACCGTGTCTCGGACCACCTGCGGATCCTCGCCAACGCCAGCCAACTGCTGGACAGCCCGTCAATCCGGCAGAAGATTGGCCGTGCGCCGGACGCCGGCTCGGTGCTGGCGCTCGTGTCAGCCGCCGAGCAGGCGATCGAACTGCGGCGACAAGCGGAAGGCGCGCTCCGCGAGGTTCGGCGCGATGAGCCGCGTGTCGATTCCCTCGAGGAGATCGCGGCCCGCTTCGACTGGTAACATGGCTTCACTCGCTGCCATCCGCGACTACTTCCACCTTCCCATTACCCGCTGGGGTCGCACATTCCTCCTCAGCGGGGCCGTGGGCATCCTGTCCGGGCTGGCGGCCGCCGCACTCGAATACGGACTGGATCGGGGCGTCGAGAACATCATTGGGCGGTTCGGGCACGTCAGCGGCGCCGCAGTTCTCACACCAAACCTCGGCATCCTGCTGCTACCGGCATTCGGCGGACTGCTGGCCGGTCTGCTGCTGAACTGGCTCTACCCGGAGGAGCGGGAGCACGGCACGAACCAGATGGTCGCGGCGTTCCATCGGCGCGGCGGGAACATGCCGCTGGGAAGCCCCACCGTCAAAGCGGTTGCCGCAGTGGGTGCGATCTCGTTCGGCGGCTCCGCGGGGCCGGAGGGCCCGATCGCGGCGCTCGGCGCCGGGATCGGCTCGTCGCTCGCACGTGCGCTGCACCTGACGCCGACACAGCGCCGCCTCCTGTTGATCGCGGGCTGCGCGGGAGGCGTCGGCGCGATCTTCCGCTGCCCGCTCGGCGGCGCGCTGTTCGCCACGAGTGTGCTGTACCGTGAGCCGGAGTTCGAATCCGAGAGCATTGTTCCGGCGCTCGTCGCCTCGGTGATCAGCTACTCGACCTACATGTCGTTCTGGGGATTCGGACACCACATGCTGGAGGGCGCGGACCGCCTGGTCTTCGCATCGGCGCTCGATCTGCCCGCGTACGCGATTTTGGGCGTGTTCTGTGGGCTGCTCGGAATGCTGCTGTACAAGTGCATGCACTTCATCGAGTCGCGGCCGCTCCGGCGCATGGGGATCCCCGCCTGGCTCGCCCCGGGCCTCGGCGGACTGGCCGTTGGCGCGCTCGGGTGTGCGCTGCCGCAGGTCATGGACGCGCGGTACGAGTTCCTCCAGCACGCGATGGCGGGCTCGCTCTACGAGGACGTGACGCGGAGTTGGTGGCACTGGGCGGCCCTGTTCGGGCTCGTGGCGGTCGTCAAGTGCGTTGCCAGCGCCATCACCGTGGGTTCCGCCCGTGCGGGTGGCTTGCTCGGTCCGAGCGTCTTCATCGGGGGTGCGGCGGGCGCGTGCGTCGGGGCCGCCATCGAGGCGCTCTCCGGTGGAGACGCCCCGGATCCGCTGCGGCAGAGTCTTCTCGCGGCAGGGATGGCCGGCGTACTCGCCGCGGCCATGCGGACCCCCATGGCGGCCATCGTCATGGTGACGGAGATGACCGGAAGCTACGGTTTGATCGTGCCGCTCATGCTGGTGTGCACAATCAGCTACGTGGTCGGGCGTCGCTGGGGACTCAACACAGCGCAGGTCCGCTCGGCATCCGAGTCCCCCGCTCACGCCGGCGACGCCCTCGTGCATATGCTCCAGGCGTGGCGGGTCCGCGACCTGGTCGAGCCCCGCTGGCCGTACGTCATCTCCCCTTCGACCACGCTGGGTGAAATGGCGACGCGCATGAACCCGGGTTCCCGGCCCGTATTCGCGGTGGTGGACGGCGGGCGGCTGGTCGGCCTCATTTCGGTGTCCGACATCAGCCGCATGCTCTCCGAGCCGGGCATCTCCGAATTGGTCATTGCGGCGGACATGATGACGACCGATCTCACGGTCGCCGCACCGGACCAGAGCGTGTACGACGTGCTGGAGACGTTCCGCACGAGCGGGTACGAGGTGATCCCCGTCGTCAGTCCGCACGGCGAGCCCTCGTTCCTTGGCATGCTGACACGGCACGGCATCCACGAGGCGGTACGGCGCCAGATGGAGGAGATCCGCGGGTATTTGCACGACGAGCACGCCGGTCTCGTCGCGATCGAGCAGGATGAACAGCTGTATCAGCTCGTCATCGGGATCGCCGCCCCCCGGCCTGACACGATCCAGCGGATCCCGGTGCCGGATGAGGCCGTGGGGCAGTCGATCCGGGCGAGCGATTTCCGCCGGAACCACGGTGCCCAGGTCATCGCGGTCCAGAACGAGGACGGCTCTCTCCAGTGCCCTCCGGACATCGACGCCCCGCTCCGGGCCGATCAACTTCTGCTCGTCATCCTCGGCCCCGGCCCACCGGGCGGATCGCCGGGACCAACGCGCTCTCCATGCTGAGCTTCTTGCGCGCCCCGCCGGCTTGCGGTATCATGTTCCCCCAATCGGCTGGAGAACCCCGGCGGGGAGCGCTGCCGGGCGGGTACCGATTTGCACGCACTGGAGGTCCACGTTCGGCATGCAGTGGCAGGCCTGGTTCATGCTTGGAGTGGTGGCCGTCATCTTCATCGGCCTGGCCCGAAACTGGGGGCCGCCGGATGGGCTGCTCCTCGGCGCGACCGTGCTGTCGGGCCTGGTGGGGATCCTCTCACCCAAAGAAGTATTCCACGGCTTCGCCAATACGAGCATGCTCACCGTCGGCGCGCTGTTCGTCGTGGCGGCGGCGCTACGGGAAACCGGCGGTCTTGATCTGATCGGCGGGCGGATTCTCGGCGCCGCCCGAACCGAACTCTCGGGGCTGCTGCGCCTGGCGGCGTCCGTGCTGCCCTCCTCCGCTTTCCTGAACAACACGCCCATCGTGGCGATGTTCCTGCCCGTCGTGACCGACTGGTGCCGCAAGCACCGCATTTCGCCCTCGCGGCTGCTCATGCCGCTGTCGTTTCTGGCAATCCTGGGCGGGCTCTGCACGATGATCGGCACGAGCACAAACCTGCTGGTGAACGGGCTCATGTCCATGTGGGCCAGCACGCACCCGGACCCCCAACTCGTCAAAGAGCTGGCCCCGATGGGCCTGTTCGAATTGGGCAAGGCCGGACTGCCGATGGCGGTTGTCGGGCTCGTCTTTCTGACCACGATCGGGCGCCGTTTGCTGCCGGACCGCAAGGACCTCCTCGAGCAATGGGGAGAATCGTCGCGCGAGTACCTCGTGGATATGGAAATCAAGCCCGGCTGCCGCTTGATCGGCAAGACAGTCGAACAGGCAGCCCTGCGGCACCTGCCCGGGCTCTTCCTCGTCGAGATTGTGCGCGGCGAGCGCGTCATTTCGCCCGTCGAGCCGGATGAGATCCTCGAGACCGGCGACCGTCTCACGTTCACCGGTGCCGTCAGTACCATCGTCGACCTCGAGCGCATTCCGGGGCTCGAACCAGCCGCCGACGGGCATTACGAAAGCGACGCGGTCCTGCAGCGCGACCGGCGCCTCTCCGAGGCGGTCATTTCCGCCACGTCGCCCGTGTTGAACAAAACGGTGCGCGATGCCGACTTCCGCGCCCTCTACAACGCGGCCATCATCGCCGTTCACCGCGGCGGCACTCGCCTGCAGGGGCGGATCGGCGACATTGTCCTGCGCCCCGGCGACACGGTGCTGCTGCAGACGGGCCCGCACTTTGCCCGTGCCCATCGCAGCAATCCGGACTTCTACCTGGTCAGCGGCGTGGAAGAGGCGCGCCCCGTCCGGCACGACCGGGCGGTGCTGTCGGTCGTGCTGCTCGGGCTGCTCGTGGTCGGTCTCGGCGTCAGCACATATGTCAACATCATGCCCGAAGCCGAAGTGCTGATCGCGTTTTTGGCGGCCGGCCTGATGGTCACGACGCGGTGCATCTCGGCCTCAGACGCCCGCCAGAGCATCGACTGGCAGACACTCGTGGCGATCGCCTCCTCCATCGGCCTGGGGAAGGCGATTGAGAACTCCGGCGCGGCGGCGATGCTCGCCGGGTGGTTTTTCGAAGGGATCAGCGGGCTCGGTCCGGTCGTGGCGCTATCCGGCGTGTACCTGGTCACCGTGCTGGTGAGCGAGTTGCTGAGCAACAACGCTTCGGCGGCGCTGGTCTTCCCGTTCGCCATTGCGACCGCCCAGGCCTTCGGCGTGGACGCCCGCCCGTTCGCGATGGCGGTCGCCCTGGCCGCCTCCGCGGCGTTCGCGACGCCCATCGGCTACCAGACCCACCTGATGGTCTGGGGCCCCGGCGGCTACCGCTTCACCGACTTCACCCGCGTCGGCGTCCCCCTCGACCTGCTGCTCTGGATCGCCGCCAGCATCCTCATCCCCATTTGCTGGCCGCTGTAACCTCGGCAGATTGCCTGAGGTGGTGCGTAAACTCGATAGACACGAGCCAGACTGGGCGGGAGGAGCCTGGAAGGAGAGGGTAAATTCCCATCGCAAACTCGTCCTCGCCGTGCCGTCTACGATCTCGAGACCTCAGATAATCCAACGCAAATGTGTTCATCACCGACCAGGCGATGGATTACCATCCACTGCACATTGTAGGACCCGCAAAACAAGCAGCGCTCTGATCGCTTGAAGCGAGTTGCGGGTAGGGCACGTCCGCCGGCGCTTCCGTGGTCGTCTTGTCCTCAAAGGGAACTCTTGTGTGTTCTGGCGTGAAATGGTTGTTGCGGGTTCACTCCGCTGGTTTCGAGTTTGACTCCGCAGCAGTGATCCAGCGGAATTCAGTTGCCCATTTGTTGGTTGGAATCCGGGCTGCGGCATTGGAGACCGGGCTCCCCACGGGTTGCCAGTCTGAGGTCCTCAAACAGACGATACTCTCTGCGGTTTTCAAACAAGCAGCCAAACGCCCGCTTGGGGATATTTTTGGATATCGTAGACCCTCTGCCAGATGGTGCTCAGCATCGCTTCTTAGGTCTCTCACAAAGCAGCGGGTGAACATGTCGCCCCCAATCCGGCCGGATGTTCTCTGGACGAGCACGTAGCTCTCATCGGGAGCCACATCGGAGAATTCCCCATCGGCGATTTCAACCTTCTGTTTCGACGCCACTTCGATACGTACCGTGACGACCCTTCGCCTAAACCTGCGCCGGTAATAGATGTCCGTTGGTGCGTCTGCCGGCAACCGACCCTCGCTGATGTAGACAGACGTGCCAGCTGCACTCCAGCCGATTCGGACTTCCTTGGCGCCCGAGTATGGCGTAGCAGTCTCTTCCTGCGGTTCGCAGAGGACCTGCAGGCCTCCATCCAAGGATACAATGGCGACACCGTGCTCCTGGACGTCCTCCTCAGCCGGCGGCGTTGAATAATAAAAGGCGGCCCGGGAAGAGTCCGGGCTCCACGAAAAGGGGCTACATACACTCCCACTTGCTGGGTATGCCTTTACGACACTGTCGCTTATCAGCACTATCTCTCGTTTTAGCGGGTTGTAACCCAC
>CAZJTF010000287.1:0-7076 GCA_964548565.1 uncultured Planctomycetales bacterium
ACGACCAGCGCGACCCTCAGGTCGCGCGCGACCGCCTGCATCCCCTCGACCGTCGGACCGGGGATCGGCTCGGCCAGGTCGCACCGCTCCTGCGCTTCGACCTGACAGAAGTAGGTCCAGTGGAACAGTTCCTGCAGGCAGACGATCTGCGCGCCGCGCCCCGACGCCTCGCGAATGCCGGCGATCGCCCGCTCGACGTTGACGCGCCTGTCCGGCTCGCACGCCTGCTGGACCAGCCCGATCGTGAAGGTGTGTTCCGTCCGTTTCATCGCGGGCTATGGTAGGGCCGCGCCGGACAGGCGACAACACGGAAGGATCGCCGCCGGCCGCGCCCCGGGCGCGGGGATTCTGCGGCACAGGCGCGTGGCGTCAGATGCCGTGAAACTTCTGCCGCAGCGCCCCGAGATCCAGCACGAAACCCGGCACCGCCTCGCTGGCGAAGCCGCCCGGGCCCGGCGCGACTTCGGCATAGCGTCCGTCACACAGCCGGTAGAACGCCATCCGGCCCTTCAGCGGATCGTTCAGCCAGTACTCGCGGACGCCGTTGATGGCGTAGTCTTCCATCTTGCTGATGTTGTCGCGCGGGCGGCTGTCCCGGGAAACGACCTCCACCACCACGTCCGGCGTCACGGTCAGCCGCGTCCCCGCCGACTGCCAGCGTTCTGCCGCGATGAACAGCACGTCCGGTCGGTACACCACGTCGCGCCCCTGAGCGTCTTTCATCGCCACGTCCACCTCGTGCATGACGCGGCCGATCGGGTGAGTCTGAAGAAACGCGCGGATCTGAAACTGGACCTCGCCTGCAATCTCCTGGTGCTTCGGGGTCGGGCTCGGCGACATGATGACGACTCCACTCACCAATTCGTAGCGCTCAAATGTCCGTCCGAGGTTCAGGAATTCGTCGGCGGTCATGCGCAGACCGTGGTAAATCTCGCGGTCGGGAGGATAGTCGCCCACCGGGTCCGGCTCACCCCAGAACTGCTGCACGACAACGCCGCTGATCAGTTCGTAGTACCACTTCGTCTCCGGCAGCGCCAGGTACTCCTCGGCGCTCATCCGGAGCCCCTGGTAGGACTCGCCCGCTTCCTCGTCGACGATGATCGGCTGCACGGACATGGTCACCTCGCCCCCTATTCTACGCTGCGGGCAACCGGCGACACAGGCGTTCCGCACTCGGGGCAGACGCCACTGGTATTGCCGGTGAGGTCGTAACTGCACTGCGGACAGGGTAGTCCCGCCATCCTGCGGCGCGAGACGCGAAGCGTCACCACCCAGATGAGCGGAAAGACGAGAAACAACAGGCACAGCAACCACCAGGTCACCATCAGGCGCCAGAAAGGCCCGCCGCCCGCACGCCCGTGTACAAACATGCCGCCCGGAAAGTCGTTCACCAGTACGGTGGCATTCTGCCAGGCCCTGGAACCGGGTTGCGCCGTGGAGAGCGGTTGAACGGCAAAGTGGGCGTTGCCTTCCGTCATACCGAAATGATAGATGTAGCCTCTGGCCGTGAGTGTAAGGCTTGGCCGACGCGGGCGAGGAATGTAGCTCGCCCCCCACATGACCACGCTCAGCAGGAGCAGAAGCGCTGAGATTGCCGCGAAACCGGGGAGCAGGCGTTTTCGAATGATCCTGCGGCTCATGTCAGACTGCAGCTGGCCTGACCAGGAAGAAAACGGTTCATCCCTGCGGCAGCTCCCACTGGTGCTCTTTGAGGGCCTCGACTATGCCCTCGGCGAGTTCGACGGCCGCGGTGCCGTCCTCGGCGCTGACCTCGGGCGGCTGGCCCGTCCGCACGCTCTGGAGGAACGACTGCAGTTCGGCCCGCAGGGGCTCGACATCGTCCACCTGCAGGGGCTCGACCTTCACCATCGAGCCGAAGTCCGTTCCCGCCAGCTGCGAGAGGTCAGAGGCGTTCTTCTCGCGGGCCAGCTTGAGCAGGTCGAGGTTGGCGTCCTTCGTGATCGCGATGCCGTTCTTCCTCTGGTAGTCGAGCGAAAGGTAGGCCTCCTCGCTGAAGACGCGGATCTTGCGTTCCGTCTTGAGGGCCAGGCGCGAGGCCGTGAGGTTCGCGACGCATCCGTCCTCGAAGACGACGCGGGCGTTGGCGACATCCTCGAACCGCGCCATCACGCGCACGCCGGTCGCGTCCACCTTGACCGGTTTCGATCGCACGAGGCTCAGCACGATATCGATGTCGTGGATCATCATGTCCATCACGACGCCGATATCCGCCGAGCGGAAGGTGAACGGGCTGATCCGGTGCGTCTCGATGAAGCGGGGAGCGACCCGCATCTTTTTCATCGCGCGGACGACGGGGTTGAAGCGCTCCGTGTGCCCCACCTGCAGCAGGGCGTTGTGCCGCCGGGCGATTTCGAGCAACTCGCGCGCGGAAGCGCTGTCGGGCGCGATCGGCTTCTCGATTAGAACCGCGACATTGCGTTCGAGTAGAGGACGTGCAACCTCCAGATGTGCGACAGTGGGAACGGCCACGCTCACTGCCCGGACGCGCCCGATCAGCGGCTCGATCGACGTGAACGACTGGGTCTTGAAGTCGCGGGCGAGGGCGGCCGCGCGGGCAGGATCCGCATCGACGATCCCGATCAGCTCGGCCTCCGGCAGTTCGTGATAGATGCGGACGTGGTGGCGGCCCATGTGGCCGGTGCCGATCACCGCAACGGGGACTGGACTGTTCACGCCTGCTCCTTGCCCGCGCCATCGCGGCCGTAGAACGAACGCCGGTCCGCATCGGAATCGCGCCGGTGGACTTCGAGATAACGCCCGTAGACACCGTTCTCGAGGCTCCGCCGGACCGACTGGCAGAGGTACTTGACCTCGCCGTTGAGATCCTCCCGGCATTCCAGCGACTCGAGCCGCTTGAGGATCGGCTGCCCGCCACGTTCGGCCCGCCCGCTGAAGAGCACCTGGAACGCCTCTCGGACGGACGCGATGCTGCGCTCGCTCATGCCCCAGCGCCGCATCCCCGTGAGGTTGAATCCCCGGACGCGCCCGGGATTCCCTTCCGTGATCATGTAGGGCGGCACATCGGCGATGATTCGCGAAAACCCGCCGATGAATGACATCGTTCCGAGCGTCGTAAAATGGTGCACCGCCGAAACGCCGCCCATCGTCACCTTGTCCTCGAGGCAGACGTGTCCGGCGAGCTGAATCTGGTTCGAGAGAATGCAGTCGCTGCCGATCTGGCAATCGTGGGCGACGTGGACGCCGACGAAGAATCGGTTGTGCGAGCCGATGCGCGTCACGCCTCCCGCCACCTCGGTGCCGGCGTGGACGGTGGTGTACTCGCGGAAAACGTTGTCTTCGCCCATCTCGACCCGCGTGTCGCCACCCTTGTACTTGAGATCCTGCGGGGGCATCCCGATCACGGAACCCGGGTAGAACTCGTTGCGGGTACCGCAAATCGTCCGTGGGCCGATGGTCACATTGGGATGCAGGATGCAGCCGTCGCCGAGGACGACTCCCGCGTCAACGACGCAGTGCGGACCCACCTGGACGTCACGTCCGAGTTCGGCCGTCGGATCAATATGTGCGGTTGGATGAATCATGCTTTCCGAATGAGTCCGTACCCGCCTGCACAACCAGCGGGCCGCGTTCGCCGCGTTTTAACCTTGGGTCCTGTCGCCGTCCCGCGCGTTTCCTGCCTGCTTACTCCCTTTTGCTTCTCACTTTGTACTTTGCGTTCATCCCGGATCCGCATCCACCATCATGAACTTGATATCCGCCTCGGCAACGAGGGCGTCTCCGACCTTCGCCGTGCAGAAGACGTGCCCGGTCCGCGATTTCACCCGACGCGCCGACGCCTCGACGATGAGCTGGTCTCCAGGGATCACCGGGCGCCGGAACTTCACCTTGTCGAGGCTCAGCAGCACCGCCACCTTGCCGGTGTGCTCGAGTTCCCGGCTCAGGAGAAGCCCGCCCAACTGGGCCATGGACTCGATGATCAGCACGCCGGGCATGATGGGCTGCCCGGGGTAATGCCCGGAGAAGAATTCCTCGTTGACCGTCACGTTCTTGACACCGACGGCATGTCGCCCGGGCTCGAGCCGCACGACCCGGTCCACCATCAGGAACGGAAACCGGTGCGGCAGGATCCGCTGGATCTGCCGGATATCGAACACCGGCTCAGAAGTGAGCCGCCTCTGCAGTTCGGCCGCCGCCCGGATCTCGCACAGCCGGCGGACCAGCTCGTGGTTGAGGGCGTGCCCGGACTGCCGGGCGTACACGTGTCCCGCCAGGAACCGCCCGAACAGGTACAGGTCGCCGATGAGGTCGAGAATCTTGTGCCGCACGCACTCGTCAGCGAACCGCAGCTCATTCTCAATGGGCCCGTCCTCGCCGAAGACCAGGATGTCCTGGTACGTCAGGTGCAGGCCCAGGCCGGCCGCCCGGAACTGGTCCGCTTCCTGCTTGAGGACAAACGTGCGGGCCGGGCAGATCTGCCGCTGAAAATCCTCGGGCGTGAGCCGGATCTTGTAGATCTGCTGGCCGATCGGCGTCTCGGGGCCGTAATTCAGGTCGTAGATGATCTCGAGGATGTCCTCGTTCTCGTTGCCCGGGGTGGCCATGACGTAGCCTGCGCCCTCGGCCACCCGCACCAGTTCCGGAATCCGGAAGATGTCGCGCGGGCGCTCGAGCGGGACAATCTCCGCCTCCTGGAGCTTCTCCACGAACGCCCGCGAGCTGCCGTCCATGGCGGGCACCTCGTTGGCGTTCAGCTCGATGTAGGCGTTGTCCACTCCCATGCCCGCCAGCGCCGACATGCAGTGTTCGATCGTCTCGATCTGCACGGTGCCGTTGCGCAGCGAGGTCCGTCGCAGCCGCTTGGCCACGTTCTCGACGCGCGCGGGGATGTGGATGGGCGGGTTCTGGTCGCTGCGGACGAAGACGATGCCGGTGTCGGGCGGCGCAGGCAGGAACCGCATCACGGCGTGCTCGCCCGTGAAGAGTCCACGCCCTGTGACTTCGACGGAGTTACGGATGGTCTGCTGCGGCGTCAAGTCGGTCGACTCGTTTGATGAGCTCTTTCACCTGCTCCGCCAGCTGCGGCAGCCGGCGCAGCTTGGCCCGTTCGCGAATGAACTGCTCCTGCTCGACGGCGGGTACGCCGATGACCGTGGTCCCTGACGGGACATCCTTGGAAATGCATGCGCACGCTGCCGATTGGGCTCCGTCGTGGAGAACGATGTGGTCCCGCACCCCGACCTGGCCGCCGAGCACCACGCCGCGCCCGAGCCGGGCGCTGCCGGCGATGCCGCACTGCGCGACAATCAGGCAGTGTGGACCGATCTGCACATTATGGGCCACCTGCACGAGGTTATCAATCTTCGTACCGCACCCGATGCGGGTGACGCCGAACTTGGCGCGATCCACCGCACAGTTCGCGCCGATTTCGACCTCGTCCTCGATCTCGACGGTTCCCACCTGCGGGATCTTCACGTGCCGGCCGTCCGCGAAGACGTACCCGAAGCCGTCGGCCCCGATCGTCGTGTTCGGATGAATCGTCACCTGGTTGCCAATGACGCAGCGCTCGCGGACCACGACGCCGGGCCAGAGTTCACAGTCGCGCCCGATCACCGTATCCGCGCCGACGAAGCTGCCCGCGTGCAGCACCGTCCGGTCGCCGATGCGCGCCCCGTCGGCCACGACCGCGTTGGGGCCGATGGCCACGTCGCGCCCGAGCCGCGCCGTCGGCGCGACGTAGGCGGCCGGGTGCACGCCCTCCGCCGGGCGCGGGACCGGCGGGGCAAACCGCTCCAGGATCGTGGCCATCGCCAGTGTCGGGTTCGCCACCAGGATCGCCGGCATGGGCGTCTCGCCGAACTGCTCCCCCACCACGACGGCGCCCGCCCGGGAAGCCCGCAGCAGGGACGCGTACTTGTCGTGGGCGATCCAGGTGATCCGGGTCTCGTCCGCCTCCTGGATGCCGGACACACCGGAAATCCGGCGCGCCGCATCGCCGCGGACGACGCCTCCGACCCACTTGGCGATTTCTGCCAGCGGAAAGCTCTTGCTCACAGTGTCTGTATCCATCGCATCGACGCCGGGGCGCCCGGTCCCCCGAGCGGGTGCGCTACTTCGTCACGTCCACCGTCTTGGCGCCGCCCGCCTTCTGGAAGGCGGCGTTCAGGTTCTCGAGCACCTGGTCGCTGATGTCGATCGACGGCTCGGCGTAGACCACCTTGCGGTTGAGGATCTGCCGGAACATCGCCTCGAGCATCGTCTTGGTGTCCTGGTTCGTCGGCATGTCCAGCTCTTCCTTCGTGACGACCAGTTGCGCGCCGCGCGCCTTGGCGACCGCCGCCACCTCGTCCGTCACCTGCTTGTAGGTCTTTTTCACCCACCGCAGATGGTGCTCGCCCAGTTCATCCTGCTCGGTGAGCTGCCAGACGCGGTAGTCGAACCGCAGCTTCTTGAGCTCTTCGTTCCGCTTGTACCAGTCCGCGCTGTCGGGGGTGAAGCCCTCGAGGGCGCTGCGCTTCGCGTTGATCTCCTGGGCCCGCTTGTCGTCTTCCTGCCCGAGCTTTGTCCGGTGCTCCTGCATCTTCTGGTTGACAACCTTGGTCTGCTCATACTCGTTGAACACGCGGACCAGGTCGATGACCGCCACCCGCGTGCCCTCCGGCGGCGGGGACGCCTGCTTGGCGGCGCCGAAAATGTACGACGTCGTCAGGACGCAAACCCCGGTGGTCGCGACAATGACAATTCGCTTGCTGAGGCCGTTCGTCATGAAGGGCTCCTTGGCTGTGTGCCGTCTGATCCCCCTCCGAGCGGGGCGGCATCATTAGACTTGCCCACTCGCCGCTCCGCAAGCTCCGCGCCCCACCCGCCCCGAGCCACGACCCCAAAGCAACAGCAAGAGCCCAACGCCCCCAAACGAGCCCATCACGAGCCCATCACGAGCCCGAAGCGTAAGCGAGGGCCCAACGAACCCACAACGAACCGACGAGCCCGAAGCGTAAGCGAGGGTCAAAGAGCCCCACGAGCCCGAAGCGTAAGCGAGGGTCCAACGAACCACGACGAGAGCGAGGGCCCAACGAACCACGACGAGAGCGAGGGCC
>CAZJTF010000287.1:7176-9231 GCA_964548565.1 uncultured Planctomycetales bacterium
CACGACGAGAGCGAGGGCCCAACGAACCACGACGAGAGCGAGGGCCCAACGAACCCGATCGCGATTACTCCGGAAGGTTCCTTCCATCGAAACACGCCATCGCTTCGCCTTGTCCCTCCACGACATACTTGATGGCGGCCTCCAGCGTTTCCTCCGTGTTCACCCAACGCGTGCTTCCATGCTCCGTCCACCGGTTGCGGTCCGCGGGTTCTGCGAGAGCTTCTCGAAGCCTGCGGCTTGCCCAGGCCTTGAAATCGGACATCACCTTTTCGGGGTTCGCGGCTGGCGCGGTCACCACAACATGGACGTGGTTGCTCCGGACGTGGACTGCCCACAACTTCCAGCGCCGATAGCTGGCGACCTCCTGGATCGTCCGGAGCACCACGGTTCTCCGGGATTCGTCGAGCTCGTATGGCGCCTGCCGCATGGCCCCGCGTCGGGCCGCTTCACGGTTGGGGTTGGCAGGCAGGAACGGCGTTCCCGGCGTGTTGTGCGCGCAATCCACCGAGCCGGCATCGCGACCGTGCAGCCACGTTCCGTACGTCGTGAATGTGATGAAGTATGCCAGCGGGTCGGAGGTTGGCATGGATGCCGTTCGGGTTGTCAGTCGGTTTTTGACCCTCGCTGACGCTTCGGGCTCGTTGCCCCCCTGACGCTTCGGGCTCATCGTGGGTTCGTCCTGGGCCCCTTGCTTACGCTTCCGGCTCGTTTTGGCGTTCACTCATGCTTCGGGCTCATCGGACCCTTGCTCATGCTTCGGGCTCATCGGACCCTTGCTCATGCTTCGGGCTCATCGGACCCTTGCTTACGCTTCGGGCTCGTTGAGCCTGGCATCAGAAGAACGGCAGACCGACGAAGAAGCTGAAGATCCGGGTGTCGTCCTCGCTGTCCTTGGAGACGGGAAGTGCGAGGTCGAACTCCATCGGGACGGTGCCGAAGATGTCGAGCGTCAGGCGGACGCCGCCGCCGACCGCCGCCCGCCAGGCGGTGATGCCGAAATCCTTCTCGACGGTGCCCATGTCGGCGAAGAACACGCCCCGCACGGCCTTCGCATACAGCGGGAACGAGTACTCGGCGCCCGTCAGGAGGGTGAAGTCGCCACCGACACGGTTGTTCCGCAGGCCGTCGCGGGGGCTGATTCCGCGGAAGTCGAATCCACGGAATGACCCGATGCCGCCGGCGTAGAACCGCTCAAACACGGGTGCATCACCGAGGATCTGCCCGGCGTTCCCGCGCAGGCTCAGCACGCTCTTGCGGTCCTGTTCGTCGACCGCCAGGGTGAAGTGCTGCGAGTAGCTGGCCGTCGCCTTGCCATGGTAGAAGTCGCCGCCCATCGCGCCGGCCTGCTCGTACGCCGTCTCGAAGCGGTGACCCTTGCTCGGCTCAAAACGGCTGTCCGTCGTGTCGTGCAGCAGCGTCAACTTGATCGTGGAGAGGTAATTGCCGCCCTCGACGTCGCGGATATCCTTGGCAGCGAACGAGACGCGGTCGGCCACGCGGACGTACTCCGCCCGGAATGCGATCTCACCCGTCCAGCCCGCCAACAGACCGTCCTCGAACCGCCGATCGAAGCTGAACGTGCCGCCGGCCCGCTGCTCGTCGTAGCCGTCGCGCTCCCGCTCGAAGAGGAACACACTCGTGTTGAAGCCGATCGGCTTGTCCATGAGCCACGGCTCGCGGAAGTCGATCCGGAACCGCTGGTACTCGGTGCCCGGCTCGAGCTGAATCCGCATCGTCTGCCCGGCGCCGCGGAATGCCCGCCCCTTGAAAAACTCCTCCCAGCTCCGCGGCCGGTCGAAGAGGTCGAAGTTGGTGTTCTCGAGGACGATGTTGCCGACGATCCCGCTGTCGCTGTTCGCGCCGACGCCAGCGATGAACTGCGTCGTCTTGGGGTTCTCGACGACCGTAACCAGCGCGTCCCGCACGTTGGGAGCCGTGCCCGTGGGCTCGATCCGCGCCTCGGTGAACAGGCCGGTGTCACGGAGCCGCTTTTCGGCGGCCCGCGTCTTCGTGATGTCGTAAATCTCCTCGGGATAGAATCGCAGCTCGCGCCGG
>CAZJTF010000288.1:0-9213 GCA_964548565.1 uncultured Planctomycetales bacterium
GGTGGCGCAGCATCTTCTGCGGCGCGCCACTGTTGCCGGGCTGGCTCCTGCGGCGGATCGCCGCGCTGACGGGCTTGCACGCATACACCGCTCAGCCGGCGCAGGTGTTCCACCGGGGACCGCTGGTGTCGGTCTACAAGCCGGGGGGTGGACGCGTGACGGTCACCGCGCCGGGCGACACGCGGCTGGTTCCGTTCGTTGCGCGGGGTCCGGCGGGGCCTTGGGAAACACCCCGCGGAGCCGAGCCGTTCGAGAGCGCCGAGTTCGAGATGGCAGTCGATGAAACGCGGTTTTTCCGGATGGTTTTGCCCACCCAGCCGCTCGGACATGCCGGTTAACGCGGCTCGCGCCGGAGCGTACAATGGCGGCTCGGCCGGATGTCACAGGCGCCGCCGCAAATGTGAGTGCCATGTTGAAACACACCCTGAACCGCGTGCTGCGTGCTCTCCCCCTGGGCCGTGTCCGGGCCGCCGGCTGGCTTGAGCGCCAACTCCAGGTCCAGGCCGAAGGCCTGACCGGCCACCTCGACGAATTCTGGCCGAGTGTATCCGAGTCGGCATGGAAAGGCGGCTCGGGGGACGCGTGGGAGCGCGGGCCGTACTACCTCGACGGGCTCGTACCGCTGGCATATCTGACCGGCAGCGAGCGTCTGCAGGCGAAGGTACGTGACTGGATTGAACCGATCCTCGCGAGCCGGCGCGCGGACGGATGGTTCGGACCGACAGCGAACCAGGACCGCTGGCCGCTCGCCGTCGCACTCAAAGCATTGACGCAGTACCACGAGGCGACCGGGGATGGGCGGGCACTCGACCTGGTGCGTGGCTACTTCCAGTATCTACAGGATGCTCCTCCGGACTGGCCGGACAAGGAGTGGCGCGGAGTGCGGGCGATGGAGAACGTCGTCACCGCGCACTGGCTGCACGACCGGAGGGGCGATGACGAAGCCCTGCAGGTCGCCCGGTCGATTCACGACAACTCCTTTGACTGGACGCGGTACTTCCTGGAATTTCCACAGAAGGACCCGGTCACGCCGGAGACGTACCAGTTCCGGCACTGGACGCACGTCGTCAATGTCGCGATGGCGATCAAGTACCCGGGGCTCTGGTTCGCTCAGGCCGGCGACGAGCGCGACCGGCGGGCGGTGTTCGAGGGGATCGCCAATCTCGATCGCTACCACGGCCAGGTGGGCGGGCGTTTTTCGGGTGACGAGCACCTGTCGGGGCGTTCGCCCGTTCAGGGCACCGAGCTCTGCGCGATCGTCGAGTACATGTTCTCGCTCGAGAAGCTCATGGAGATCTTCGGCGAGGCCACGCTGGGCGAACGCCTGGAGATGCTCGCCTACAACGGCCTGCCCGGCACGTGTACGCCGGACTTCTGGGCGCACCAGTATGATCAGCAGGCCAACCAGGTCCTCTGCACGGTAGCCAAACGCCGCTGGAGCAACAACGGCGACGCGTCGAACATCTTCGGCCTCGAACCGAACTTCGGCTGCTGCACAGCCAACATGCACCAGGGCTGGCCGAAGTTCGTCGCCCACCTGTGGATGCAGTCGCCGGACGGCGGCCTGGCGGCCACCGCGTACGGGCCATCCACGGTGACGCTGCCGCTCGGCTCCGGTCAGACGTTCGCACTGTGCGAGACGACGGATTACCCCTTCGACGAGACGATCCGCCTGCGCGTCGAGGCGAGCGGCCCCGCCCCCGTGCCGATTCACCTGCGGATTCCGCACTGGGCCGCCGGTGCGACGCTGAGCGGCCCCGGGATCGAGCTCAAGCCGGCTCCGGGGACATTCGCGCGTGTGGAGCGCGCGTGGCGTCCGGGGGACGAGCTTGTGCTGCACCTACCGATGCCGCTGCGGGTGGAAACGCGCGAGAACAATGCCGCCGCGATCCTGCGCGGGCCGATCGTGTTCGGGCTGCGGATTGGCGAGAATCATGTGAAGATCGCATCCCATCACGAGCGTCTGCCCGCACACGACTGGGAGATCCACCCGACGACCGCGTGGAATTACGCGCTGGCGCTCGACCGCTCGTCGCCGGAGCGATCGCTGACCTTGAAGAGAGCGGTAATACCGGACGCGCCGTTTTCGCCGGACGCACCGCCGGTGGTTCTGCAGGCGCGGGCACGCCGCGTCCCGTCGTGGGGCATGGCGGACAACTCGGCCGCGCCAACTCCGGTGAGCCCCGTCGCCTCGCGTGAGCCTGACGAGGCGGTCGCACTCGTGCCGTATGGCAGCACGCGGTTGCGCATTTCCGAATTCCCCGTGCTCGCAGCGGAGCCGTCGAACGCACCATGAAGGAACCTATCCGTTACCTGTGCCCAGACGAGGCGGCCGACGCCGTCCGCGCATTGGCCGCGCAGACCGAGGCAACCGAATTCGTCAGCGTACCGAACCTCGAATACGTCGGTTCGCCCTACGAGGTGTACCCCCTCGCGCCGCACGTGCACCCGCCACTCGAGCGGATCGTCGCGCTGGCCGTCGACATGGACGGCACGAGCACGACGACCGAGCCACTCGCACTGCACGCGCTGGAGTACATGGTGCGGCGATTCACAGGCCTGCCCACGAAAGAGCAATGGAGCGGGCTCAATCCTGTCGAGGACTACCCGCACGTCATCGGCAACAGCAATTATCGCCATGCCGAGTTCCTGCTCGCACGGTACCGCGACCGGCTCCGTCCCGATGCGGTTCGGCAGGCTTTCATCGAGGCGCTCTGCTGGACGGTGTCGAGTATGCCGGACGAGCAGCGCCGGCGCGACGTGGCGCGGAACGCACGCAACTGCGAACTGGGTGCTCTTCTCGAAGACGCGGCGTTCCGATGGCTGTGCCGGGACGGCGCGATGGATCTTGAAACGGCGGCACGCAAGGCGGCGCCGTTCCTCGCGAAGTTCGGCGGCGCAATGGAAGTGGACGGAGCGGCGCAACTCGTGCCCGCGCTGCTCGACATCTACTACATGCGTTACCACTCGATCATGCAGCTCATTGAGCAGGGACGGGGCAGCACGCTCGCGGCCGAGCTGCTCGGTGATTCGAGCCGGCTGCTGATCGAGCCGATGGCGGGTTACGACGTTTTTGTGGCGCTCGTGAAGGGCTGGCTCGGCGCCGACGCCGGCCAACTGGCGGAGCTTCTGCCCGGTGGAGCGGGACACGCTTCGCGCCTTTCGTCACTGGGCGTGCGGTTCCAGCGCCGCCCCGCAAAGCTCGCGCTGGTGACCGCGTCGATCGCCTACGAGGCGCACACCACGATGCGCGAGGTGTTTCGCGTGATGGCGGAGCGCGCGAAGCGATGGCCTGTGTCGCAGGCGTGCCGCGAACGCGTTCTGCAGGGTCTCGCTGACTACCACGCGGCGTTTGATGCCTTCGTGCACGCCTCCGACGCGTGCGAACACCGGCTCAAGCCGCATCGCGACCTCTACAGCATCGCCCTCAGCCGCATGGCGCTACCGCCGGCCGAGTACCGGTATTGTGTCGGCCTCGAGGATACCGAGCCGGGGATCATCTCGCTGCGGGCGGCCGGCATCGGTTGCGCGGTGGCCCTGCCCAATCACGACACGTCGCGGCAGGACTACCGGGCTGCCACGCTGACGGTGCACGGCGGGCTTCCGGAGCTGATGCTGCAGCGCAACCTGCTGCTCGAGGAGGGCGCGTCATGACCGCTCCGGACGCATGGACCATCGTGAACACGCGGCACGATGCGCACAGTCTCGGCCAGCACAACAGCGTGTTCACGATTTCGAACGGCTACGTCGGGATCAAGGGTAATCTCGCCGAAGACCGCGACGGCTACTCACCCGTGACGATCATCAACGGGGTGTATGACGAACTGGACATGTTCAGCCTGATCCGGGCGTCGAATGAGCCGCGGCGGTACCTGGATGAGCGGCACTTCGACACCGCAGGCAAGAGCCCGGCCGTCGCAAATCTGCCGAACCCGCTGTTTCTGCGTGTCTTTGTGGGAGAGCGTGAGATTTCGCTCGCGCGCGGGCAGATCAGCGATTTCGGGCAGGTGCTCACGCTGCGAGACGGTCTGTACACGTGCTCCTTCACGTACCGTGACGCCGCCGGCCACACGACGCGTCTGACTGCGGCCCGTTTTGCCCCGATCCAGCATCCCCATCGCGTGTACGCGCGGTACGGGATCACGCCGCTGGATCACGATGCGCCCATTCGCGTCCAGATCGGCATCTGCGGTGCGGTGCACTCGAACACGACGCGCGAACGTCAATTTCATGTCACCGGGATGAGCTGCGAACCGGTGGGACGGTGCGCGCTGCATGCACGGACAATCGCGCGCGGCATCACCGTTCAGATGATCACCGCCGACGCTCTACGTGGCGATCCGATGCCGGATTCGGCCCGCGGCGTGATCGAGCACGACACCGTCTACACCGAATACATGTTCACCGCGCGCCGGGGACAGCGAATCGGGTTTGATCGCGCGCTGGCCGTCGCTTCGCCCCAGGACAACGGTGTGGACCTGGCGTCAGAACTGGATTCAGCGATCCGTCAGGGCTTCGATGCGGCTCTGGAAGAGCAGCGCCGGGCGTGGGCGGAGCTCTGGGACGCCTGCGACGTCGAGATCGAGGGCGACGAAACGGCCCAGCGCTACCTGCGGTTCTGCCTCTACCACCTGCTGGCGGCCGCCCCGCGGCACACGGACCGCCTGAGCGTGCCGGTCAAGCTTCTGACCGGCGAGTACTACCAGGGCAACACGTTTTACGACACGGATGTGTACATCCTGCCGTTCTACACGTTCACGCAGCCGGCGATCGCACGAACGTGCCTGAACTGGCGGCACGCCGGCCTTGGCCCCGGGCGGGAGATCGCGCGGGAACTCGGCTATGCCGGCGCGAAGTTCGCCTGGCAGGCCGGGCCGGAGGGCGAGGAGTGCCTCGGGAAGTGGTGGCACTTCACGCATCGCAATATCCACATCAACGGCGACGTCGCCTATGCGCTGATGCAGTACGGGCAGGCGACGGGCGACGAGGCGTTCATGGCCGGCCAGGGGGCGGACATCCTCGTCGAATGTGCGCGCTTCTATGCGTCGCGTGCCCGGTACGATGCGGCGCGCGGCGCGTACGACCTCGCGGACGTGGCGGGCCCGGACGAGGGTCACTGCGAAAGCACGAACAACTTCTACACGAACTACCTGGCGCGGCGCACGCTGGAGTGGGCGGCGCAGGTGCTCGACGATCTCGCCCGGCGCGATCCGGAGGCGCGGGCGAGGTGCGACGAGCGCCTCCGCATCGGTGCCGCGGAGCCGCGGCGGTGGCGGCACGTCGCGGAACGCCTGACGTTCCTCTACGATCCGAATACGCGCGTCTACGAGCAGTGCGAGGGCTTCTACAGGCTGGAGCCGCTGCCACCGGAGCTCTCGCGGGATCGCAAGGTGTGGTTCGCAACCGTCGCCCCCTACCAGGCGCTCAATCAGCCGGATGTGCTCATGGCGATGGCGATGTTCCGCGATGCGTTCCCCGCCGACGTGGTGAAGGCGAATTACGACTTCTACTACGCCAAGAGCATGAACTTCTCGTCCATGAGCTTTGTGATCAATGCAATCATGGCCGCCGAGGTCGGCGACCTGGACGAGGCGTATCAGCAGTTTCTCGTGTCGGCCGGTTCTGATCTCGACGAGGAACTGACCGGTCGCAAGGACACGTATGCGGGCCTGCACGGAACGGCCGCCGGCGGCGCGTGGATGGCCGCGGTGATGGGTTTCGGCGGGGTGCGTCTGAGCGAACGCGGTCTGGCAATCCGGCCGAGGCTGCCGCGGCAGTGGAAATCGCTTCAGTTCCGGCTCGCATACCGCGGACGCACGCTGCGCGTCCGCGTGGATCATGAGCAGGTGACGCTCCAGGCGGAGCCGGGGCCGGTGGAGTTGGAGGTCTGCGGACGGACCGTTTCAGTCGCGGCAAGTCCGGTCGCGGTGCCCGGTCGTTGAGACGCGGATCTGCGGATCCGGTCGAACCGCACAGAAAGGTGGCTCCCGATGAAAGCGCTGGTCAAGGCCGAAGCGCGGGAAGGTCTGTGGCTCCGCGATGTGCCGGTCCCCGAGGTCGGCATCAACGATGTGCTGATCCGCGTGCAGAAGACGAGCATCTGCGGGACGGACGTGCACATCTACGAGTGGGATGAATGGGCACGCAAGACGATTCCCGTCCCGATGACCATCGGTCACGAATTCGTCGGTGTCGTCGAACGCGTTGGCAGCAACGTGCACGACTTCGTACCGGGCGACCTGGTCAGCGGCGAAGGGCACGTCGTCTGTGGGCGATGCCGCAACTGCCTCGCGGGGCGGCGGCATCTTTGCGCTAAAACCTCCGGAGTGGGCGTCAATCGCCCGGGGGCATTCGCCGAATTCGTCAGCATTCCGGTCACAAACGTGTGGGCAGCGGATCCTGACATTCCGCTGGAGGTGCTCAGCAGCTTCGACCCGCTCGGAAACGCGACGCACAGCGCACTGTCGTTCAACGTGCTCGGCGAAGACGTGCTCATCACCGGGGCCGGGCCCATCGGCTGCATGGCGGCTGCGATCGTCCGGCACGCCGGAGCGCGGCACGTCGTCGTGACGGATATGAACGACTACCGACTTCAGCTTGCGAAGCGTCTGGGCGCCACCGTCACGCTCAACGTGCGAACCGGCACTCTGAAGGACACGCAGAAACAGCTCGGCATGATGGAAGGATTCGACGTGGGGCTCGAAATGTCCGGAAGCCCGCAGGCCTTCCGCGACATGCTCGACAACATGGCGCATGGGGGCAAGATCGCGCTGCTGGGGATCCTGCCACGCACAGAGATTGAGTGGGACAGCGTGATCTTCAACGGCCTGACGATCAAAGGCATCTACGGACGCGAGATGTACGAGACGTGGTACAAGATGACGGTGATGATCCAGAGCGGACTCGACATCACGCCCATCATCACGCACCGATTCCACTACACGGAATTCCAGAAGGCGTTCGAGGTCATGCGGTCGGGCCAGTCCGGCAAGGTCGTGATGACCTGGTCGGAGAAGTAAAGCTGCGGAGGTGCCTGCATGTATGGATCCATGCGCCAGCACATCGCGTCGGTTCTTGAAGACATTCGCGTGAGCGGCCTGTACAAGCAGGAGCGCGTGATCGACTCGCCGCAGGGTACGCGGATCCGCCTGGCCGACGGGCGGGAAGTACTGAACTTCTGCGCGAACAATTACCTGGGCCTCTCATCGGACCCGCGCGTCGTGGCGGCAGCCCGCGAGAGCTATGACAAGTGGGGCTTCGGCCTCTCCAGCGTCCGGTTCATCTGCGGAACCCAGTCGCTGCACAAGCAGCTCGAAACGCGGCTGAGCGCATTCCTCGGCACGGAAGACACGATTCTGTACAGCTCGTGCTTCGACGCGAACGGCGGGCTGTTCGAGACGCTGCTCGGTGAGCAGGACGCGGTGATCAGCGACGAGCTCAATCACGCGAGCATCATTGACGGTGTGCGGCTCTGCAAGGCGGCCCGCTACCGATACCGCAACCGCGACATGGCCGATCTCAAGGCGCAGCTCGAGGCGGCACGCTCCGCGCGACTGCGGCTGATCGCGACCGATGGCGTGTTCTCCATGGATGGTACGATTGCGCCTCTCGCGGATATCTGCGACCTCGCGGACCGCTACGATGCGGCGGTGATGGTCGACGACTCGCACGCCACCGGTTTCATGGGACGCACCGGACGCGGCACGCACGAATACTGCGGCGTGCAGGGTCGCATCGATATCCTCACCGGCACGCTCGGCAAGGCGCTGGGCGGCGCATCGGGCGGATACACCAGCGGACGGCGCGAGATCGTCGAGCTGCTGCGGCAGCGCAGCCGCCCGTACCTCTTCTCCAACACCGTCGCCCCGGCAATCGCTGCCACGACGCTGAAGGTGCTCGACCTGCTCGAAGACTCGACCGAACTCCGCGACCGGCTCGAGGCGAATACAAAGCACTTCCGGGCGGCCATGGAGGCCACCGGCTTCGAGATCACGGCGAGCGATCACCCGATCGTGCCGATCATGCTGGGCGATGCGGAACTGGCCACGCGGATGGCCTCGATGCTGCTGGAGGAGGGGATCTACGTGATCGGCTTCAGCTACCCTGTCGTGCCGAAGGGCAAGGCCCGCATCCGCGTGCAGGTCTCGGCCGCGCACACGCCGGAAGATCTCGACCGAGCCGTGGAGGCGTTCGCGCGGGTATCGATGCGATGCCAATCCTGACCTTACCTCTGGGAGACACATATGCGAATCACAGTCTGTGCACTCACGATCCCGATGCTCCTGCTGCTGGCATCTGCCGTCCTGCACGCCGCTGAGCCGCGGGTCATCACGTCGAGCATCACGCTTGACCAGGACGCGAGGATCGACACTCCGCTGGTGATCGGCGCCGACGGGATCACCATCGACGGCAACGGCGCGACGGTCGTGGGCCCCGGGCGCGCGGGCAACCTCGAGTCGTTCCGCGGCGTCGGGGTGCTGGCCGAAGGGAGATCGCGCGTGACCATCCGCAACCTGAGGGTGCACGGGTTCGAGTCGGGGCTCGTCGCGCGCAAGGGCGAGGGCTGGACGATTGAGGGCTGCGACTTCTCCGGCAACTACCACGACCCGTCCTACGGATGGGGCGATGGAGAGCGGGTCGGCGGCATCATCCTGACCGGCATGTCGAAGTGCACGATCCGCGGCAATCGGGCGAATAACAACTGGAACGGCCTCGATCTATGGGAATCGCATGACAATACGATTGAGAAGAACAACTTCTCACACTGCTCGAACGTCTGCCTGAAGCTCTGGCTGTCGTGCCGGAACAAGGTAATCGACAACAATCTTTCGTACGGGCTGCGGATCAGCCCCGGCGAGGTGCACGCCCGTGACTCGACCAGCGTGCTGATCGAAACCGGCTCGGACGACAATCACTTCGAGCGTAACGACATTACCCACGGCGGCGACGGCGTCTTCATCCGCGTGCTCAACGGCTGGTGCTCGCGGCGCAACGTGTTCATCGAAAACGACTGCTCGTATGCCAACAACAACGGCTTCGAGGCCTGGAGCCCGGACAACACATACATCCGCAACAAGGCCAACCACTGCAGCTACGGCTTCTGGCTGGGCGGGTCGGATCACACGGTGCTGATTGGCAACGAGGCGGCGTACAACGGCCAGCCGGACGGCTTCCACAACGCACCCGAACCCGACTTCCACCACGGCGGCATCG
>CAZJTF010000289.1:0-7395 GCA_964548565.1 uncultured Planctomycetales bacterium
TGTTGGCGAGGGGTGGCAGCAGCTTGCGGATTGGGGACGAGTTTTCCCTGACCTTCGCTGGAGGAACGGCCACCAGTTTTTGCCAGGCCCAGAATCTGCCGTCTGGCGTGCCAGTTTCCTGCTGCCCAACGCGCAAGGCCGGCTGCATGTCTCACTGCGCCATGCGATCCGCACAAAAGACAACTGCCAGGTGCTGCTCTGCGAGTTGACCGCGCGCGGAATGGCCGGGTCGCTCGATGATACTGGTTTGCACGATTGGTTTGAGCTGGGGCATGAGTGGATTGTGCGAGGCTTTGCTGATTTGGCGAGCGCGGAGATCCAGGAGCAAGTCTGGCGGAGGAGGGGACGATGATCGCGACTGACCCACAAGCCGCCGTCTCGCACGAGTCCTTCTATACCGGATGGGATGACGAAAACGGCGTAACCGAGTTGCCTGTACGGAGCCGGGAGCGCCCGGGGGGAGGGACAGCCACGTCGCTCGCCCATTTTGCCGACCAGGCTGGTGTCCTCCGCTCTGGTGATCTCCTGAACGCCAGCATTCAGGGATTCGTTTTTACTGAGGCCGATCTGCTCCAATTCCACGAGCCCACCGACGACCTGCGCCGCGAAAGTGCGAAAGCGGAAACGATCATCCAGCTGCTGCAGAACTGGCTTGCAGACGACTCCGAATACGATGAGAGAGTCTGGCCAGAGCTTAAAGAAGGCATCGAAATGAATCGTCTCTCCAGCAGGAGTCGGTTCGGTGCCTAAGCCGATTCTCCTGGACACTGGTCCGTTGGGAGCCGTTTCGCATCCGAGGGCAGCCATCGAGAACCGGGCCATCGCCGAGTGGCTTCAAAGTCAGATCGCCGCAGGGGTCATGGTCTACCTGCCAGAGATTTCGGACTATGAGCTTCGAAGGGAACTGCTCCGCGAGGGGCTGATGAAGTCCATTGAACGCCTCGACGCACTTGCCCAAAAACTCAAGTACTTGCCGCTCTCGACCCCAATTATCCGACGCGCAGCAGAGCTGTGGGCTCTCGCTCGAAAACAAGGCAAGCCCACCGCGGACGATAAGGCTCTCGACGGAGATGTCATTCTCGCAGCTCAGGCGGAAGAGGTCGGGGGGATAGTCGCGACTATGAACGTGGGGCATCTCTCGATCTTCATTGACGCGAGGCCGTGGCAAGACATTCAGCCACCCGTGTGACTGATGTTCTCTGCCCTCGACCCGCTGCCCGACTACCGCAGCTGAACGAGTCGCCGACCGTAAGCGCCCGGGTCATCCCGGAGCGGGTTCGATGGTGGCGCGCATGGAGCCCTGGCAGCGGGCGAGGCGCCAATCCTTGCCGTAGGCGTGAATCTGGTCGCGTTTGAGCTCGGCACGCTCGAGGGTGGTGGTATCGACGATCACCCGGCCGGTGGTGCCCACCTCGACGGCCATCAGAAACGCCTTTTCAAGTCCGTGGCCGAACAGTTTCCCCAGCATTTCGATCACGTACTCGTAACTGTGGTCGTCGTCGTCCAGAAGGATGACGTTGTACGGCGGTTGGCGGCGCGGTTTGGGCGACGCCGGTTTCACCTTCTGTTCCGGTTTGACCTCCTGCTCGGGCGGGCTGGCGGTGGCCTGGTTCGAATCGCTCACGCGACGCTCTCCACATCCATGGGCTCTAGCCCGGAGATTTTAGCCTCCACCCGGCGCTGCGATGCATCCGGTTTCCGGCTACACTGGGCCACGTCAGCCCCGTCCTTTCAGGAGCCCAGGCATGATACGCTGCCTCGCCGTGTTTGCACTGTTGTATCCGGCCTTCGTGGTCGCCCAGACCCCCGCCCGCGGGCCGAATATCGTGGTCCTGTTCGCCGACGACTTGGGCTACGGGGACTTGGGGTGCTACGGGCATCCGACGATCCGGACACCCGAACTGGACCGAATGGCAGCCGAGGGCACCCGCTTCACCCAGTTCTACTGCGCCGCGCCGGTGTGCACGCCAAGCCGGGCCGCCCTGCTGACCGGGCGCCTGCCGATCCGCAGCGGAATGTCCGGGGCCGGGCGCCAGCGCGTGCTTTACGCGCGCTCCCCGGGCGGGCTGCCCGCCACAGAGGTGACCATCGCGGAACTGCTCAAGCAGAAGGGCTACGCGACCGCCTGCGTCGGCAAGTGGCACCTGGGCCACCTACCCCAACATTTGCCCATGCGGCAGGGCTTCGACTCGTATTTCGGGATTCCGTACAGCAATGACATGAAGCCGACGCCCCTCATGCGGAACGACCAGATCCTTGAGGAACCCGCCGTCCAGGAGACGCTGACCGCGCGCTATACCGAGGAAGCGGTCAAGTTCATCCGGGCAAATCGCGAGCGCCCGTTCTTCCTGTACCTGGCGTACACGTTCCCGCATGTGCCGCTCCACGTCTCCGAGAAGTCCGCGGGCAAGAGCCGACGCGGGCTCTACGGCGACGTGGTCGAAGAATTGGACTGGAGTGTCGGGCAGATTCTGCAGACGCTCCGCGAAGGACTGGCGGGGCAGACGCTCGTCGTGTTCTCGAGCGACAACGGCCCCTGGCTGCCCAGACTGCTGCATGGCGGGTCGGCCGGCCTGCTGAAGGATGGCAAGGGCTCGACATGGGAAGGCGGCATGCGGGTGCCGGGCATCTTCTGGTGGCCGGGGCGGATCCCGGCCGGCACGGTATGCCGGGAATTCGCATCCACGATGGACCTGCTGCCGACCGCCGCGGCGCTGGCTGGCGTCGACGCGCCGAAGGATCGATCGCTGGATGGTGTGAACATCACGGACCTGCTCACGCGGGGCCAGGCGCCGGCGGAACGACCGTTCTTCTACTGGGACGGCGGCGAATTACTGGCCGTGCGGCGCGGTCCCTGGAAGGCCCACATGATCACGCGACCCGGATACGGCCCGGATCGCAACAACCCGAAAAAGCACGATCCGCCGCTGCTGTTCAACCTGGACCACGACCCGTCCGAAACCGTGGACGTGGCGGCCGAACACCCGGATGTTGTGCAGAGCCTGCTGGCGGAGGTGGCGAAGCACCGGGCAGGGCTGGTGCCCGTCCCGTCACAGTTGGAGCTCGAACCGTTGCCGGCGAGCCGGGCGGCGAAGTAATCCGTCGCGATTACCGCCACGAACGATTGACTCCCGCCGCGGCGCCGGGCAACGTCGGGGATTGAGAACACGTGTCGCTGTGAGTCCGGCCGGGGATGCCGGACGGTTTTTTTGCGATTGGCAGGTGAAGTGATGTCGGTCTTGAGTTTCTGGCGTGGTACGGCGGCGAAGCAGGCCCTCTGGCGGAATGCCCTTGCGTGCGGGATGGCATTTCTTGCTGCGACGACTGTGCGCAGCGGGAGATCCGGGTCGGCGGAAGCCGCGGCACAGGAATCACCCCCCACAAAGAAGTCAACTGCTACTGCCCCTGCCGCCAAAGCATGGATCGGGCCGATCACCGGGCGCGTCTTCAATGACGTCAACCGGAATGGCGTCTGGGACGCGGGCGACAGCGGCATCGCGAAGGTGGGCGTCAGCGATACGCTCGATCTGGTCCTGACCGACACGGACGGAAAGTACACGCTGCCCAACCCGTCCGGCAAGGCAAAGCTGCTCTTCATCTCGCTGCCGAGCGGCTATGACAAGACCGCGCGCTGGTACCAGCCGATCAGCCAGACGTCAAAAGCGGCCGACTTTGACTTCGCGCTCACGCCGGCGGACGAGTCGAAGCCGTTCTCGTTCGCGCAGATCAGCGACATTCACATCGGCGGCAGCGGCACGAAGGAATTGCTCACCGCCGCGCTCGATGAGGTCGCGCGATTGAAGGAGCCGCCGGCGTTCATTCTGGCAACGGGCGACCTGGTCAATACCGGCAGCACGCTGACCCAGTACGACGACTACACCGCCAGCGTATCGAGTTCAAAGGTCAAGGTGTTCAGCGTCTTCGGCAACCACGACGCGAACGACAAGGGCAGCAGCAACTACCGGCGATACCTCGGGCCGGATTACTACTCGTTCAGCTACGGCGACTGCCACTTCCTCTGCCTCAGCTGCGTGCACAAGACGCCCGAGCAGGCCCGCTGGGTCGCCAAGAACCTGGAACTTGTGCGCGGCAACAAGCGGCTCTTCATTTTCCAGCACTACTCGCCAAGTGAGCAGGAGCACAAGGACTTCGCGGGCTATGGGGCCATGGGCGTATTCTCCGGGCACTGGCACTCGCAGCACACGGTGCGGGTGGGCCAGACGGCGTCGTACAACACGGCGAACCTGCTCTTCGGCGGCATCGACTGCTCGCCGGCAGGGTTCAAGCTGATCAACGTCGGCCCGAAGGAGATCACGACGCGCATGCGGTGGATCGCGGACGGTAAGCGGCTCACGGTTGTGACGCCGGCCAACTCCGTGCTTGTCTGCCAGGAGGATGTGCCGATTCTCGTGAACGCGTACGAGACGTCGGCCGAGGTCACCACCGTGCGTTACGAGGTGAAGTCCGACGGCAAGGTGATCGCGATGGGCAAGCTGACGCCGGAAGGCGAATGGAACTGGAAGGGAACCATCGCGAAGGCGGACGTGCCGCGCGGCGGGTACGAATTGTCGGTCACCGCCGTCAACGACCGCGGCGAGACATCGGCGGCGTCGACGACGTTCACGGTCATGGGCATGCGGAGGCCGCCGGCGGCACCGCGGGAAGACTGGGCGCAGTTCGGCGGCGGACCCGCCCGGGGCAGCATCGGGAAGACGGCGCTGAAGCCGCCTCTGGGCCCCGTGTGGACGCGGAACACGGGCGGGACGCTCGATTTCGCATCGCCGGTCGTGAAAGACCAGACGGTTTACATCGGCGTGAAGGATCGTCGCGATTTCGAGCGGAACGGCGTGCTCGCCCTGCGGGCGTCGGACGGCTCGCAGGCATGGTTCGCGCCCACTCCGGCGGCCGTCTCGCACAGCGTCGCGGTCGATGCGAACCGCGTGTACGCCTGTTCGCACGGCGGCATCGTGCACGCGTTCAACCGGGCCAGCGGCTCCGAACTCTGGTCGCGCGAGCTTGGCTCCCCGGTGCAGCGGTGGCAGTACAGCGGCCCGCTGCTTGCGGGTGACACGCTGTACGCCGGAACGGTGGCGTACTTCGGCGCGTTCAAGGCGGCAGACGGCACGCCCTTGTGGAATCAGACGTATGGCGGCGACTGGATTTCCTCGAACGCCTGTCCGGCGATCCAGGGCACGACGTTGCTCGTGCCAGCAAACTGGGGAACAAACAGTCTGCGGGCGGTGAACGCGGCAGACGGCACCAAGCTGTGGGAGTGCAAGGTGAGCGGGCTGCACGGCAGCCCCGTGGTGGCGGGCGACGCGGTCGTCTTCACGGATTATCGCGGACGGATTCACTGCGTGGATCTCGCGACCGGGGCAACGCGATGGGAAAAGCCGCTGGAAGGCAAGAGCTCGGCCTGCACGCCGGCGGTCGCCGACGGCATCGTCGTTGCGGGCGGGGCTGGCAGTATCAAGGGGTACGACCTGAAGACCGGTGCCGAGAAGTGGAGCCGCCCGATCGGCACGTCACCATTGAAGATGGTGCCGTACGACAACACGTTCGCGGCCTTCGTCGGCAGCCCGACGATTGCGGCCCGGATCGTCTATGTGCCCTGTGGGGATGGACGGCTGTACGCGCTCACGCTTGACAAAGGCGAGATCCTCTGGTCGATGGATTTCGGTGCGCCAATTCTGTCGGCGCCATGCGTCACGGGGAATGTTCTGTTCCTGAGCGCGTTCGACGGGAACGTGTACGCCCTCAGCGACATGAAGGGAATCACAGCCCGGGCCGATGCCGCCAGGCAGGGGTCGCACTAAACGGCAGATGGAGGGTATTGGGGTTTAGTGGTGTTTACGTAGCCGCACGCGGCGCAGCGCAGATTTCGCATCTTGAGAGGACATCAACGTGGACACGACGCCGACCGTTGAGCGCACGCAAGGCGCGCCGCGCGGATCCGTGGGGTACGTGTATCTCATCTCGCTCGTGGCGGCCGTCGGAGGGCTGCTCTTCGGCTACGACACCGCGGTGATCAACGGCGCACTGATCTTCATGAAAGAGCAGTTCGCGCTGGACGAGCGGCAGATCTCGATCGCCGCCAGCAGTCTGCTCCTTGGGTGCATCATCGGTGCGAGTGTTGCCGGCGTTCTCAGCGACCGCTTCGGACGCAAATGGATCCTCGTGCTCTCGGCCCTGCTGTTCGCGCTGACGGCCATCGGATCGGCGGTGCCGGCGAACATCGAACAGTTCACGGCCATCCGACTGGTGGCGGGGATTGCGATCGGCATCGCATCGATGCTGTCGCCGCTCTACATCGCAGAGGTGGCACCGGCGGCCATGCGGGGACGCCTGGTCACGTTGAACCAGTTCGCGATTATCTCCGGCATCCTGGCATCCTTCGCGGTGAGCCTGCTGCTGGCGAGGCTGGGCGTCGAGAGCTGGCGGTGGATGTTCGGCCTGGCCGCTATTCCTTCGCTCGCGTTCATCGGGGCGCTGCTCTTCGTGCCGGAGAGCCCGCGGTGGTTGCTCAAGCAGGGGCGCGACGCGCAGGCACTCACCACGCTCGTGCGCGTCGAGGGGGAGGCGGCCGGACAGGCGGAGCTGGCCGAGATCCGGAGTACGCTGGAGCAGGAGGAGGGAACGCTGGCGGAGCTGCTGCGCCCGAGCCTGCGGGTGGCGCTGATCGTCGGCGTCGTGCTGGCGATCCTGCAGCAGGTGACGGGGATCAACACGATCCTGTACTTCGGAGCGACGCTCCTGAAGGAGCAGGCGGGCTACACCGGCGAGGTGGAGGCACTGTGGGCCAACCTGCCGATCGGCGTTGTCAATTTCATCTTCACCGTTGTCGCGATCTGGGCGGTCGGGCAGTTCGGGCGCAAGCGGCTCCTGGTGGCGGGCTATGCGGGGATGGGCATCTCGCTGCTGCTGCTGGGGATGGCATTCCGCGCGCAGCAGGCGGGCGGCGCAGGCAACCGCGTCATCGTGATGCTGATCCTCTGTTACGTGGCGTTCTTCGCCGTCTCGCCGGGGCCGCTCACGTGGGTGCTGATGTCGGAGATCTTCCCGACGCGAATCCGTGGGCGGGCGATGTCGGTTGCCACGGTGTGCCTGTGGGCGGCGTGTTTCGCGGTCTCACTCACGTTCCTGCCGCTGGTGAAATACCTGGGACCGGCGCGGACGTTCTGGGGCTACGCCGTCATGTGCCTCGTCGCAGTGGTGTTCGTCACACTCGTCCCGCCGGAGACGAAGGGCAAGTCGCTCGAAGAGATCGAGCGGATGTGGCGCGACAGCACGGGCGGGGGGGCGTTTCCCGTTCAGCCCGACAAGTACCCGGTTGAGTGAACTCGGGGCCTGTGATCTGCGTTCGCGTATAACGCGGAATGAAATACCGCGATCTGG
>CAZJTF010000289.1:7495-9157 GCA_964548565.1 uncultured Planctomycetales bacterium
TCGGGGCCTGTGATCTGCGTTCGCGTATAACGCGGAATGAAATACCGCGATCTGGTCAAGCGCCTCGAGTCAGACGGTTGGCGCCCGGCCCGGGTCGCACGTAGCCCACATGTAGTTTCGTCACCCGACGAAACCAGGAACCGTTACGATTCCGGGCGGCGGTAACTATCGAAGGAGGTTCCGCCCGGAACCCTGAATCGTGTGCTGAAGCAGGCCGGCCTGAAACGAGGTGTCCTGTGGAGTACCTGGTTGTTATCGAAAAGGCACCGGACGACAGCTACTCGGCCTACGTGCCGGACCTTCCTGGCTGCGTTTCGTGCGGAGAGACGCACGACGAGGTCCGGGCCGAGATTGAACAGGCCGTCAAACTGCACATTGAATCACTCCGACAGCATGGCGAGCCCGTACCTCCACCCGCGGCGACATCCCATACGGTCCATGCCGCCTGAGGCGCGTCGGCGTCTCAAACCCGGCCATAGCCCAGCCAATCCGGCAGATTCCGCTCACACCACTGTCGGTATTCCTCCATGGTGTCGAAGGCACGATACCGGGCGTCGTCGAGCACCGGCTTGCAGGTGTTGATGAATGCGTATCGCATCTGAGTTGCCAAAGGGCGGCGAAACGGATGATCCTCCGCCGGCGAGCGGGGTAGAATCGGACGAGCCGAGTCCTTTGCGCAGGAGGTGAGCGGATGGCGATCCGGTGGACAGCGGACAGGGTGTTGACGACAGCGAGGTCATTCCAGCAGCCGTGTGTGCTCGCGGCGGCGGTGGACCTGGATGTGTTTACGGTGCTGGCGACCCGACCCATGGATGCGGCGGGGCTGGCCGTGCACCTGCGGACGGATACGCGCGCCACCACGGTGCTGCTTGACACCCTGGCGTCCATGGGGCTGCTGAACAAGCGCGGCGGAACCTACCGTGTGCCGGCAGCGGTCGCCGAACTGCTCACCGAGAACGGGGCGCGGAGCGTGCTGCCGATGGTCCGGCACCAGGCAAACTGCATGCGGCGTTGGGTGCAACTGCCGTGGGTCGTGCAAAGCGGCCAGCCGGCGGAGCGAAAGCCGAGTATCCGCGGACCCGGCGCCGACCAGGCGTCGTTCATCGGCGCGATGCATACGATCTCCGAGCCGGTGGCGCGTGAAGTGATCGCGAGCCTCGGGCCGATGTCGTTCCGCCACCTGCTGGATGTCGGCGGCGGGTCGGGCACGTGGACCATCGCGCTCCTGGAAGCCGCTCCTGAGGCGAAGGCGACCCTCTTTGATCTGCCGGACGTGATCCCCATGGCCCGCGAGCGACTGACCGGGGCCGGCCTCGCGGAGCGGGTGGCGCTGGTGCCGGGAGATTTCTACACGGATCCGGTGCCACCCGGGGCGGATCTGGTGTGGCTCAGCGCCATCGCACACCAGAACTCGCGCGAACAGAACCGCACGCTGTTCGAGAAGATCCACGGCGCGCTCGCGCCGGGCGGCACTCTGCTGATCCGCGACGTCATCATGAGCGACGACCACGTCCGCCCGCCCGCCGGCACGCTGTTCGCCATCAACATGCTCGTGGCGACCGAGGCCGGCGGGACGTACAGCCTCGCGGAGTATGCCGAGGACCTGCAGGCTGCAGGATTCACGAGCGTGGAGCAGGTGCGGCGCGATCCGTGGATGGATTC
>CAZJTF010000290.1:0-9060 GCA_964548565.1 uncultured Planctomycetales bacterium
GCGAGGCGTACCGCAAGTTCCGCGGCGAGATCACGGACCTGCCGAACGCGGGCAAAGAAGTCTCCGGGTGCCGCTGCTACAACTGCAGCTTCGCCCTGCATAACGTCTCGATGCACAGGTTCGCGCACCCGCTGTCCAACGGGACGAACGGGACGCCGAGCTACGGATTGAAGGACCTGAAGCGGTTTGTGTTTGGATAACTGGTCATTGGTCCTTGGTCATTTGTTGCTTGTCCCTGCGTGCACGAAGAGAGTTGCCTTCGTGATCCGCACAACCGACCAATGACAAAGGACTGATTGATACTTGAGAGGGGCTGCTCATGTCGACGCTGTCGCTGCCCGTGGTGGGTTCGGGGCCTGAGGCGGAACGTCCGGCCATCCCGGCGCCCCCGCCGGGTCGGACGTGGCGCGTGCTGCTGATCAATCCGCCCTTCCAGCGGCTGAAGGGCGTCAACAATCTCTACTTCCCGCTGGGGCTCGGGTATCTCGCCGGGTCACTGAAGAAGGCGGGCTTCGACTGCGGCATCTACAACGCGGAGAACCCCCAGGCAGACGAAATGGTGGCTCACAACCACCTCTCGCTCCTCGAGCAGCATCACAAGTACATCGATGCCCTGCACGACGACAGCCACTACGTCTGGCAGGAAGTGCGGCGCACGATCCGCGAATTCAGGCCCGACGTCCTGGGCGTGTCGGTGCTCACGCCGATCTACGGCTCGGCCGTGCGCGTCAACAAGATGGCCCGCGAGATGTTCCCGAACGTGCGGATCGTCTGGGGCGGGCCGCATCCCACCGTGCAGTACCGCGAGATCCTCGCCGACGAACCGGAGGTCGAGTTCTGCGTGCTGGGCGAGGGCGAACTCACGATGGCCGAGCTATGCAGTGAGTTGCGGGCCGGCACAACGGAGTTCGACCACGTCGAAGGCATGGTGTGGCGCGACGCGCAGGGTGTGATCCGGACGAACAAGCCGCGCGACTACATCGACGACCTCGACGCCCTGCCCTGGCCGGACAAGTCGGCGTCCATCTACCTGGACGCCTACTTCCGCGATCCCGAGCGAGCCCAGCTGGGCAACGTGTTCGGCAGCCGCGGGTGCCCGTTCAAATGCGCGTACTGCTCGTCGCACACGATCTGGACGCGCAAAGTCCGCTACCGCTCGCCGGAAAGCGTCGTATCGGAAATCGAGTCCCTGCGGCGCGATTTCGGCGTGGAGCGCATCAGTTTCCTCGACGACACGTTCACGATGAACCGCAAGTGGGCGACGTCGATCTGCAACCTGATGACCGAGCGCAAGGTGAGCGTTCGCTGGGGCTGTTACACGCGGCTCGACGTACTGACGGAGCCGCTGCTCGAGACGATGCAGAACGCCGGTCTGGCGGAGATGGACGTCGGCATTGAAACCGGGAGCCAGCGGATGGCCGACTTCCTGCAGAAGGACATCAAGCTGGATCGTGTTCGCGAGATGGCGGGAGTCATGAACCGCCGGCACGTGAACTGGAATGCGTTCATCATGATGGGCCTGCCGGACGAGACGCGGGAGGATATGCAGGCGACGGTGGATTTCATCCATGAGGTCAAGCCGATCCGCTGCATTCTCAGCGTGTTCACGCCCTACCCGGGCGACCGGCTCTTCGACATCTGCAAGGCCCGCGGCTGGATCCCGGACAAGCCGGACTGGTCACGGTTTTCGCACCACAGCCCGGAGAACTGCTTCGTCAAGGACATCCCCAAGCCGGAGTTCGAGCAGCTCGTTCGCAACATGTTCATGCTGATCGACCGGTACAACAACAGCTGGGGCGCGAACTACCGGCTCCTGCGGGCGAACGCGCGGCTGTACACGCGACACCCCGTGCGTTTTGTGCAGAAGGCGCTGAGTGCGGTTGGGCGTATGATCAGCACGAAGCGGAACACGACGGCGGCGTCGATGGATCTGGCCCGCGTGTCAGGCCGGGGCTCGGGGATCTGACCGGGTTTTCGTCCTTTGTCATTTGTCCTTTGTCAGTCGCATCGAGGCATTGTGACATGATGGAGGCAGCACATGCAGCCCGTTGAACCGATTACGATCCGGTCGCGTGCGCCGGTCCGCGTTGACCTCGCCGGCGGCTGGACTGACGTCGCCGAGTTCGCACAGCCGCGCCCCGGGGCAGTCGTCAACGTCGCGATCAATCTCTGGACCTACGTGACGCTGCGGACGTGCCCGGTCGAGGAGGGGATCAAGATCTTCTCGGCCGACTTCGACCAGTTCATCTCCGCACGCGACATCAAGGCCCTCGAGTACGACGGTAACATGGACCTGGTCAAGGCGGCCGTCGAGATGCTCAACATCCGCGCTGGTGTGTCGATCCAGACGCGTTCCGATGCGCCGCCGGGGAGCGGGCTGGGCACGTCGGCGGCGATGGGCGTCGCGCTCATTGGCGCGCTCGGACGCCTGCGCGGGCGGACGTTCCTCGATTTCGAAGTCGCCGAACTCGCCAGCCATATCGAGCGGCACCAACTCTCGATCAAGGGCGGCAAGCAGGACCACTACGCCAGTGCGATCGGCGGGCTGAATTTCATGGAGTTCTTCGGCGAGACCGTGCGCACCGCCCGGATCCCCGTCTGCGACTCCACGCGGATGTACCTCGAGAAGCACCTGGTGCTGGCCTACACAAGCAAGAGCCGCCTCTCGGGCGACATTCACTCGCACGTATGGGGCGCGTACCGCGCCGGTGAGCGCGAGACGGTCGACGCGATCGAAGAGATGAAGAAGATCGCCCGGCTCACGAAGGATTATCTTGTGGCCGGCGAGTGCAACAAGCTGGGCGACCTGCTCAACCAGAACTGGGCCTGCCAGAAGGCACTGCACCCGAGCGTCACGAACGATCAGCTGGAAGAGCTCTTCGGCGTGGCCTTGAAGTCCGGCGCGAAAGGCGGGAAGGCGTGCGGTGCCGGCGGCGGCGGGTGCGTGCTCTTCCTCGCCGAGCCCGAGCGCGAGCACACCCTGCGACGAGCCCTCGAGAAGCTGCCCGAAATCGCCGTGCTGCCGTTCACGTTCCAGAATTGCGGGCTGAGCATCTGCCGCTACAACGGCAAGGATGTCTCCGCCTGACTGAAGGATACGGGGCGTTCGACACAAGAGACCCGTTCACGAGGCCTGCTCCAGTCTCACTGGGGCTTCCCAGGTTTTCCCGCTGATGTCCGTCAGGCGCACCGAGTACGTGCTGCCGGACAGACCGCGAAGGGAAGCCGATGCAAGTCGCACCTCGGCCCGGGCTCCGAGCGGCAGCACGAGGCTGTGCGGACCCGCCGTGACGCGAGCCACGTAACGGTTCTCGATGGCTTCCGGGGGCAGTGAGGCCAGTGCCGGACCGTCGAAGTGAGCGACCGCCCTGCCGTCAGCATCTGTCACGGCTATGTCGATGACAAACGATCCGTACACGTCCGCCCCCTCGTCTCGCAAGAACTCCATCCGCAGTTCCCCTGCCCATGGATCGAGCCGCGCCATATAGATTGTCACATGCGGGGCGACGGATTTGTTGTGCAGGCGCCCATAGACGCCACCATGGAACACCTGGTTCGTCCACAGGGTGATGCCAAGGCAAAGGACAGAACCGACGACCGCGCCCGCCAGAAGCCAGCGCCTGCGATGCAGCCACCCCAGATCTCCCGAGGCAACCCACCGGAACCAGCGTCGGTTCCCAACGGACGGGCGGTACCGGGTAATCATCCCATCGAGGGAAACCGGTCCCCCACCGGCGGCGGCGATCAGCAGACCCCCAGCGATCCCCATCACGCCGATCTGCCACTCGTCCAGGCAGGTGGTTCCCAGCCAGCCCGCCCCGAGTAGAATCCCGGCGGCAAGCCCGGCTACGGTGAGGCCGGCCAGGCGGGTCATCAGGCCGAGCATCAGGGCGATCCCTACCATGGCCTCAAGGAGCGTGAATCCGACCAGCTTCCAGAATAGTGCGGTGGGATGGCTGACGAACCACTCGATCACCGGCCCGATGAGGAGCGCCTGGGGCAGAAAGTGATTGAACTTCTCGCCCACGTAGCCGGCGGCGTCGGGATCGAGCTTGTTCTCGAGAACCACCCTTCGCCAGAAGGCAGAGAAATACAGCCAGCCGAGCACCCACCGCAAAGGCATCACGAGCAGTGCAGCGATATCCATGCCCGACAGGGTGCGTTCCGGAATGTCCTGCAGAGACAATCCCTCCGATCCTACAACTGATGGATTCTCCATGGCCCTCTCTCTGGGTGTTTTTGCTGTTACAGTGCCTCTGAGTCGGGCACCACCGGCGCGGTTCCGCTCGCGCCCACCTGGTCAGAAGCGCCGCCCGCCGGCCCACGGCGGACGCGCGGCTGCGTGGCCCCTGTCCACGAACGTGCTGACTTTCGCCGCATGCGCGCGGATCATCGGGGCGACTGCGGGGTCATCTGACGTCTCGCGCACGAGGATGCCGCCGTCGATGTCCGTCGCGACAGACTTGACCTTGTCGCCGTGCTCAAAAGCGCTGCGGAAGACGGGGTCCCACATGCGGACCGGCTCCCGCCGTTCGACCCGCAGCAGCATTTCGCGGGCGTGCTTGCGCAGCACCGGCACCAGATCGGCGTTTGTGGTCGTGGTTCTTGTCTCGACGCCGCCGGGTATTTCACGGACTTCACGCGTGATGCTGGCATGCTCCGTTAACAATGAGAACACGCGATCGTGTTCAGGTTCCGACATCCCCTGCCGGGGCCCCCCTGCCCCGAATCCACGGCCCCGGGGACGCTCGGCCTCCGCGGGTTGAGACGCCGCAGCAGCCCCGCGGCGAGCTCCCATCCCCGCACCGCAGCCGTCTCGAGATCCACAGCACTCGCGGCCGCAGCCGGCACGCTGCGCACAGCAGCCCACCCCACCTCCGCCGCACCGGATTCGGTCACGCCGGGGCTGGCAGGATGTGGCGGGCGCCGCCTGCCCGGCCGGTTGGGTCGTCGTCTGCAGCAGGCGTTGGCGTTCCCGGCGTTGCATGCCGCGCCCGGGACCCTGGCCCCACGCGGTGAGCGGTAAAACGAGTGTGAGAAGGGCCGCGAGCCCGAGTTTCCAGTGTGCGTGCGTCATGAGAGGTCTCCTCGTGTGTTGGTTCGGCGGCCAGCCAGGCACCGCCCACGGAGTTCGCGGGGCTCGCCTGGATATCGTCGCCGCCGCTTGTTGAACGCACGCGGACCCAGCCCCCTGCGGCGGGATTCCGGCTTTTCAGCTGATCCAGGAGAGTTGCCGCGGCGGCCACTGTGCCGGGACGTCAGTTGTGGGGGCGGGCTGTTCGTCGTCGTCTCAGCAGCACGGTTGCCGGTGCCAGCAGCAGGAGCGTCGAAGGCTCGGGAGCGAGCAATGCCTGCATGCTGAGGCCAGCAGGCAGCGAATCCGGCGGGAGCGCCCCCACCGCGGCAATCGCAAGCCATTCGTGAGCCCGGGCGGTGGGATGAATTTCGTCCCAGAAGAGATGGCGGTTCGGGTCGGGTACGACCGTCCCGAGGCTCTCGTTGTAGGCAGGCGTGGTAATGTTGTCGAAGCCGTAGGCGAGGGGATCCTGCCGCATCTGATCGAACAGGCCGTGCACGTCGACGCGGTAGACCTCCATATCCGGCCAGTAGCCCTCGAGCATGTCGAGCAGCAGCCCGAGGTAGAGGTTGTAGTCGGACGCGAGCTGGTTCATCTGCGCGCTCGCGGAGGATTGCAGATAACGCGGCGTGAGGCCCAGCGGCGGCAGATTGGGAACCAGGAAGTGCCGGGCATTCGCGTACTCGTGCAGCATGGCAAGATCGATCGCGGTGTTGACGGCCGACTGCCAGGCGTCCGTGCGCCCGTCGAAGAAATCGTTGCCGCCGGCCCAGACGACGTTGAGACGGTCGCTCGGGGCGGCAGGATTCGCCTGTGCGTATTCGACAACCTGCCGGAGCACGCCCCAGTTGCCGAGCCAACTGAGAATCCCGAGCGCGTCCTGCAGGTTCTTGTTGGCAGTGTCCGTGTTCGCGCCGCCGTAGGCGTAGTTGGTTCCGCCGCGCATCGACGGCGTGCCCGCATCGAGTCCCAGGGCCGCCCCCACGTGCTCAACCCAGACGGGACCGTTGCTGAAGCGCCCGCCCGCGTAGGGTTCGTCCGGCACGACCGTGCCCGTCAGCCATGAGACCTGCGAAGTGAGCGTGTAGATGTTGCCGACGTCGGACAGGCTGTCGCCGAAGACAGCGATGCCCGAGAAGCGGATCGCCATTGCGGGATCGCTGCTCCCCAGCAAGGCGGTCAGGCACAGCCCGCACAGAATTCGTGCTTTCATCCTTCTGCCTCCGGCCCGTCTGAACCCAGGAAGGGAATCGCGCCCGCACGCCCGAAACCGTGCATGGCGCACGCTGTCGCACGGCATTGTACCGCGCGGAGGCGGGGTTCAGCACGGGAAGGTGCGCTGCGACGCTGCGTTGCGCGGTTTCGGAGCGAGCGGGCCGGGTTGCGTTTATCTGGCGGTCAGGAGTCGTTGAAGCAGCCCGAAATCGTCCTGGTCCACGTCTTCGTCGCCGTCAAAGTCGGCATTGAGGCACCAGGCGTTGCCCTGGGGCACGCCCGCGCGCGTGGCGCAGGAGCGGAAGACGCTGAGATCCGCCAGGTCCAGCCGGTTGTCATTGTTCAGGTCGGGATTGCGCACGTCCGTCTTCCACGTGACGTTCGTGCCGAAAAAATGCGTGATCGGCGCCCAGTTGAAGGCGACGCGGGGGTCGGGCGGGCCGCCCGGAACGGGGTCCGGCAGGTCGCGCACGTACTCGCGGGCCAGGATGTTGTAGAACGTCCGCTCGGTGGGTGTGAGGAGCCGGTCGTGGGTCTCCGCGAGGAAGACGAGACGGAACAGCGTTTGCGCCTCCCCGGGCTCCGGCGTGCGGACGCCGTGGTACTTCTGGATCTCGCTGATCGGCACCTCACGCTTGGGGTCAACATCCGTGATCACCTGTCCGCAGCGCCGCAGGGGAAGCGGGCTGCTGCTGGAGTATACCTGGACGGGCGGAACCTGGCTGGCATCGATGAGCCCCATGAAATAGAGGTCCAGCGGCGATGCGTACGTCGCACCGTTGCGTCCCTCCTTGCAGTCGAGCGTGCCGCCGGGGACCCACTTCTGGCCGCCGATGAGGCTCGCGGCGTTGCTGCGGGGATCGTAGTGCGGCTCGCCGCTGGCCCCGGTTTCGACAAGCTCCAGGTTGGGGTCGAGGTACGGGCCCCAGTGGTGCAGGAGTTCGTGCGTCAGGTTGCCGCTGTAGAGGCCGCGGTCGCCGGCGTCGAGAATGACCACGCCGGAGAGAACACCCGAACTCCCGTATGTGCGCGTGTTGTCGAAGAGCGGCTGACCCGTGCCGGTGAAGTTCACCTGGGCGTGAACGTAGCCGGCCGAGCGGAAGTTCTCCGTGGCGGTCGCCGGCATGCGTTCGAGACGGTGCGTCGAGAGCAGGATAAAGAAGTCGACGCCGTCGGCCAGGTTCTGGTAGGCGCGGCGAGTCAGGCTCGCAAGATCGCCTCCGATGGAGCGAAGGGCGCTCTGGGCGTGCCGGCCGGAGGTACTGACACTGACCAGGTGGGATGAAATCCCGATGTCGGGCTGCGGCGAGCGGACCGCGGTCGGCGGGATGTTCGAGGCGAGAAGACCAACGCTCGGCGCGACGAGAAACTGCGTCGTCGTGCCGTTCGTTTCGACAATGTCGAGCGTGCCGACGGAAATGATGTTCACGCCGGCCGGACTGTTGGGGTCGTCCCGGAACCAGGTGGCCATCGTTCGCGAGGTGTCGTAGGTGAACGGGCCGGCCGTGAAGACGCCGTCGCCCGCCTGCGCGTCGCTGCCGGCGCCGTCGTCGAGGAGCTGCAACGGCAGGGGTGACTCGCTTCGCAGGCGGAGGGACAGGTCACGGAGAACGACGCGGGAAACGGCACGGTTGGGACGTACTTCCAGGCGGAAGGACTCCACGCCGTTGTCGCGGATCACGCCGGGGACGCATTCCCAGGCCTGCGTGCCGGCGGGAAGCGACTGCCCGAAGGCGCGGGCGCCGGCGGCCAGCAGGATCGCTGCGGTCAGGCACCGGGCCGGCACACTGCAGGCGTTTCGAAAACGCCTGCCCGTGGGTACCGGGGGCCGGCATGGGCAACAAGAGTTCATCGCGTCGGGGCATCCATGCCGCGCGCGGAGGAAGCGCTCGCTCATTGGCACCTGCATGTTCGCGGCACGGGAGTTCGGACAGGCGGGACGGCGTACAGATCGACTCAGACAGGTGAGCCGCGCGGCGTCCCGTCTTGGGGCCGCTTGAGCACAATTGTTAGCAGACGGCTGTGCGTGCACCTCCGGGGCATTCGCCTGAAAAGGCCATATTTTCGGACGGTTTTGGTGCGGGTTTGTGAATCTTTACGGGGAGGGTTCAAAGCGGTCGCGGGACGGCCGTGCCTGGACGTGCGCGACGGCTCCAACAGGCGGTGGTGATAGTCGCACGCCTGCACCTCGAGCCGCGATTTCGACCCGGTGAGTCGGGGTAAAACCATGCAAAACGGAGTGTCGCCACGGGCTGCCAACCCTTCGGAACTGCAGGACGCGGGTGACGCCGTGCCGACGGGACGAGCGGCGCGCGGGGACAGGCTGGTCATGACCCCACCCCTCCGAATCTGCACCTGCCCACACGCAGGGGCCCAGGGACGAACGGTTCTACAGCATCAGGAGCGGCAGGGGCTGGAGGTGACGACTCTCGAGGCTGATGTCTCTCCCGCTCCGACATGAACACGCCGGGGGACCCGGCGCGACGCAGACGGATCATACAGGCCCGCCGCGGGGATGCAATCGGGGACGGAGGGGGTGCTCCCCCGGCGGGACCTAATTGCGAAATGCGGATTTCGAATTGCGGAATGGGGAGGGAGAGGGGGAGACGGGGAGAGTGGGAGCGTACGAGCGATGGAGCGATGGAGCGAGAGAGCGATCGAGCGGGAGAGGGGGAGACGGGGCGTCATGGGGATAGGGTGAGGGGACAGGTGATCGAGACGGAGGCAGGACGCGCGGTCAGCTATGAGCCGGGCGGGCGGACTTGCGG
>CAZJTF010000291.1:0-8987 GCA_964548565.1 uncultured Planctomycetales bacterium
CGTGGCTCGCGAGCGGTGACGCGCCGGTCTGGTCGTAGACGCCGTCGTCCGTGTAATCCCACGCGTATCCGACGATCGTTCCATCGGGGTCAGTCGAGCCGGAGCCGTCAAAGCTGACGGTCAGCGGCGCGAACCCCCGCGCCGGTGCGGGGACGGTCGTGATCCGCGCGATTGGCGCGCCGGACTGCTCGACGATGTGCAGCACCCAGTCGCTCGAACCCGGCTTCGTGAACGATTCCGCGGTGCTGCCCCCCGCCCGCGTGAAAGCCGGCTCGAAGCCGCCCATCCGCGGGTTGTAGAAGCGGCAGTTCAGGGTCTTGCCGGCCGCCGCGGCCAGGTTGACCGTCAGCGAGGTTCCGCCCTGGGAGTAGACGACGTACTCCGTGCCGCTGTGGGCGAGGCAAACACCCGTCGAGCTCAGCGTGCTGTTCGGGGTCATGTTCCCGAGGTCGATGACGCCTGCGAAGAAGGTGGCGCAGTAGCCCTCGCGATCCAGGACGACGTCCCGGTCGGCCGCCTGGGCGGCCATCAGGGTGTTCGGGTCGAAGCCCCAGCTCGCGTCGTTCTGCACGACGAAGCCGGCGCCCGCGAGCACGGTCCCCCACATGAGCCGCATCAGCCCGTCGTGCAGGGTATCGTCGCCCTGGTATTCGGGGACCGGCTCGCTGAAGTACTGCGGCTTGACGGGAGTCGCCTTGAACTCCGCGTCGTAGAAGTTGAACGACTCTGCCACCGCGGTGGTTCCGCTCCACAGCGGCTTGTGCAGCGAAATGATGTCGCAGTTCGTCTCGCCGCGGAAGTTGGTGCCGCCGATGTGGTCGTCGTTCACCATGGTCGGGTTCGTCGTGGTCCGGGCCTTGATGAAGTCGATGAAGTGCTTGCTGTAGGCCCGGAAGTTCGTCTGGTTGTACCACTCGCCTTCGTTGCACACTTCGAGCATGACGTTGGTGAACGGGTTGGTCGACTGGATGATCCGGTCGACGAACCGCTCCTGGTAATACTGGTTCTTCTGCTGGCGCGTCCACGCCGGGTTGAACGTCGCTGGCATCTCGTTGTTGTAGTCGTGCAGTTCGACGTACTGAGAGTTGGTGCTCAGCGGGCCGCCGTTCGCCTGGTTGAACGGGTGCCCGCCGAACCGCGTCTTCGTCCAGCCGTCGTGAATGGTGAGCAGCACCGCGATGTTCTTGCTGTCCGCGTAGGCGATGAGGCTCTCGAGGCGGCTGAACCAGGCCGGGTTGAACTGCGCCAGGTTGAACGTGCCGCCCGTGCGGGACCAGGGCCAGATCTCCGGCGCGTCATATCCGATCCGCACGTCCGCGACCTGGTTGTCGATTCCGATGTAGCTCCAGAGCATGAGCACGTTGATGCCGCGCGCCGCCAGGGCATCGACGTAAGCGGTCTGGTTGAAATTGACCCCGAGCTCCATCCAGCCCTGCGTAATGGAGTCCCCGATCAGCAGCGCGTTTCGCCCGCGGAAGCGCAGCCAGTGGCCATTGATCTCGATCCCCGCTGCGGCACAGGTCGGGGCGGTGCAGCCCACCTGGTCCAGCAGGGGTGTCGGTGTCGTGGTCGAAGCCGCGATGAGAAGTCCGATTGCCGTTCGTCGTCTGAACATGTCGCTCATTTCCTCTCGCACGTGAACACGTGCCGTCGGATGTCAGCCCGCGCAGGCAGGGTCCGCCGGACGATTGGTTCCAGCGGCGTCCGTGATCGCATGCGCGTGCATGCGCATGACGTACCGGTCACTCGGCAGGTAGTACCCGAGCTCGGGCTCTCCCCAGTGGTGGAATGCGCCCGCCGGCCCCCACGCGCGGTTCGTGGGATTCGCCGCCAGGAGTTTCGCGATGTCGTACGGGCCCCCGGTGCCGTGCTGCCCGAACCAGAGGCTGTAGAAGAGGCCCACCGGGCCGGTCCGTGGGGGGCCGGCCTGCTCGTAGGCCGGCAGAGTGCGTCCCAGGACATCGGTGGCGGTCCAGGTGTCGCTGAACGGATCTCTCAGGTCTTCGCCGAGAGCTGGCGCTTGGGCCAAAGCGAAGAGTACGGAGAGCGCTGCTATCCGCAAATGCCGCACCGCCACCGCTCCTGTCTCTCCGCAGACGTCCGCTTCCCAGTGCTCCCCGTATTCTGCGCGATGCGAGGTGGGCCTGTCATGCGAAAGCCGGCTTACGCTCCCGGGAGCACAACATTCCTTCACCGCTGGAATGCGTGCGGCGTTCCATCCCGAGGGGCCGTGGCCGCGCATGAGAAAAGGCCCTCATGTCGCGCGGTCTGCCCGATACTCCGGTGCGGAGATCGCATGGCGAGATGGCCTTTCACACAGCCCGTGACCGGCTCGAGCCGGTCGATTCGATTCACGACTTCGGGCGCGGAGGAGCGCCTGTGATGCCCTTGATCGGAATCCAGGCGTTCGGGAAGACTGGTACACCCTCCACGAAGACCACCCTTTGCGATCTTCTTGAAATTCCACGTGATCGTCGGCAAACATCGGTCGCGTGGTGTCAAGAAGGATCTCCATTTTTAGCGGGCCGCGCAGGGAGCCGTAAGGGAGCGGCGTACAAAGTGCTGCTGTATAGGCGGGCTAGATCGCCCTGAAGCTCAACGCTTGAGCTTTTCGAGTTCGCCGTCGGTCAGAGGCGCGGTCGGATTGCGGTCTTTCGCGCGACCCGGCGCGACAGGGTTGTTCGCCCGGTAGCACCGCTGAGGAGTTCGCCATTTCTCGCCGAGAGCGGCAGCGTCAGGACGCTCCCCGGTTTGCTGACGAGGATCAGCCTGCCGGTGCTCTTGCTTACCCTAGCCAGACCCGCGACGTGGGACGCGTTGAGCTGGATCGTGAACGTGTGCGTATTCACGTAATCCTCGTTCACGGAGAACAGGTACGTGCGGTAGGAGGCGCTCACGAGGTTTCCGACGTAGCCTGTTTGTCGACGTGCTCCGGCGGAAAAGCGTCGACATTGCTGGAAAAACTCTTGTTTCGCGAACCGCCTTTCGGTTACCTTGAGAACCATCAGTTCGTGGACCTCTTCGCGGCGCGGTGCCGGACGCTGCGAAACAGCAACTGAATGGGGTCTGCAGCGGGGCGAAGAGCGCCCCTCTGTTGAGCGCCTCGTCCCGGAGCGTTCGGTGCAGACCTCTGGTGTTGTGCCTGCGGGTTTCCCCCAGACGGGTGGGCGTGAGACATCGCTCCGCCTGGACGGGAAACCCCCGTCCGGCCGGACGGGAAAAGGAACGTTTCTTCAATTCAAGGGCAAAGGAGCCCGGAGGAGGATGAAGATGGCAAAGCGTAGTGCAATTCTGGCCGCGATCTGCGCGGTGACGGTGGGGGCGACGGGCGCCCTCGGTGCGGCCTCGCTGTATTCGGTCGGCGTGCTGGACTCGACCAGCTCGAGCACGGCGCTCAGCGAGATTCGCGCTCTCAGTGCGGACGGCTCTTACGCGGTCGGCACAAGCAAGGCTGTGGGTGGAATCAACGTTCCGGTTGTCTGGTCGCTCTCCAGCGGCCTGGTGGCGCTCCCGAACCCGAGCGGGGCCAACACCTTCGCCCACGGCGTGGCGGTCGGCATCGGCTCGAATGCGGGTAATATCCTCATTTCCGGCCTGCACGAGAACAACACGGTCCACCGCTACTACAAGGCCCCGCTCAACAACCTCGCCAGCGGCAGTTGGGCGGACAGCGGAGCCGCGGGGGGCTTCCCGACCTCAGATCTGCGGCAGGGGACCGCGAATGACCTCCGCAATGGCCTCGATATCGCGGACGGCCGGTGGTACACCGGCGCCCGACGGAGCGGCGGTCGGGCGGCCCGGCTGCGCGGCGACCCGTTTGTGGGCTGGGACGGCGCCAGCGTGAGTTCTGTCGGCTCCGTGAGCTCCTACGGGATCATCGTCGGCCGCAGCAGCGGCGCGCCCAGCAATGCGTTCTTCGAAGGGCCGGCTCAGACCTTCACCACTGTGCCTGGTTCGGGCGGCGCCCGCACGGACGGCCACGGCATTTCGTCCCGTTTCGGTTCGGGCGCGCTGACGAACGAGTGGATCACCGGACAAACGCAGAGCTACAACGGCGTCGGCACGACCATGCAGGCCTTCCGGTGGAATCGCGCCGATGCGGCGCTCACCCCGCTGGGCTCGCTGTCTCCGGCCGGCGGCGGAAATGCCGGTAACAACAGCAGCACCGCGTACTCGATCGCGGACAACGGCGTGACTGCTGGCAGAAGCTTCTTTGATGCCCTCGGAACGGAGCCGTCCTACTCGATCGCGACCGTCTGGGATACCAGCGGGACCTGGGACAGCAGCGGGGCGCCCAAGTCGGTGCAGGCCCTGCTGAACGCCGCCGGCGTCAACACCAGCGCCTGGACGCGGCTGGACCTGACCTACGCCGTCTCTGACGACGGTCGGACCCTTGCCGGATACGGCACCTGGGCCGCCGACGGCAGCCGTCGCGGCTGGGTGGCCACGATCCCCGAGCCGGCAACGCTCGCGCTCATCGCCTTCGGCGCGATCCCGCTCCTCGGCCGCCGTCGCCGCTGAGGCGTGGCTGCCTGGTACTCCGGTTCGCGACCTGTACCGGAGATGTTGATCCATCATCCAACCCGCGGCCCGGCCGGGCTGGCCGTCCGGGCCGCGGGAGAGGTTGTTTTCGGAAACGTGGCGAGTGCGCGGTGGTGCACCGGGCCTGAGCACTGGGAGGAAAGATCCATGCAGCGTACTGTCTCCTGCGGTCTCGCGTTTCTGCTGATTGTCAGCGCCGTCCATGGGGCGACGCTCACGCCAGTCGGCGTCCTCGATCCCGCGAGTCCATACAGCGTCCTGAGAGGCATTTCCGCGGACGGCACTTACGTGGTCGGCGGCAGCCAGGCGGTGATCGCACAGGGTCTGGTCGAGGTGCCGATCATCTGGTCGCAGGCGGGGGGGCTCGTGCAACTACCCTGCCCCAGCGGCGCCAACACCCGCGCGCATGGCGTCGCGGTCGGCAGAAACGGCAACGCCGGGAACATCATCATCTCCGGGCTTCACGAGAACCTGCTCACGCACCGCTATTACAAGGCGCTGCTGACGAACCTCGCGGGAGGCGTCTGGGCGGACAGCGGCGCGGCCGGCGGATTCGCCCTCTCCGACCTCCGCGGGGGAACGTCCAACGTCCTGCGGAACGCCCTCAATGCCAACCCGAGCCAGGAGCCGCTGGGGCCCTGGTATGCATCCGCCCAGCGGGCAAACGGTCGCGTCGCGCGCCTTCGCGGCGACCCGTTCATCGGCTGGGACGGCTCCGGCTCCATGTCGGGTGCATCCGTCAGCAGCTACGGCTGCGTCGTCGGGACGTGGGCCGGCGTGACCCCGCGCGTCGCCCGCTGGGAATCGCCGCAGGGCGACAGCGGCAACGTTCCCGGAGGTATGGGGATTCGAACGGAAGGGTACGGCATCTCCAGCCACTTCGGCATCTCGACCACCGCCAACTTCGACGTGCAGTGGATCTCGGGGCTGGATCGCTACGGGGACGCTGTCTACCGCGCGTTCCGCTGGAAGCGCGGCGACGCGGCGATGACAATCCTGAACTTCGCCTGCGGTGATTACCTGAGTGTCGCCTACACGATCTCGAACAACGGCGTGGCGGCCGGCGGTTCGTACGGACTCGCCAGTGGCGGCGGTTCAAATGCGTGGGGCGCCACCATCTGGGACACCAGCGGCACGTGGGATTCGACGGGCAAGCCGCGATTGCTGAAGGCTGTTCTCAACGCGGCCGGCGTGGATACCAGCGCGTGGACCCGGCTGGAGCGGATCTACGCGATCTCCGACGATGGGCGCACCGTTGCGGGCGAGGGGATCTGGGCGGCCGACGGCAGCACACGCGGTTTCGTCGCCAGCATCACGGAGGCGCCGCCGACGCTGCCGCTCGTCGGAGCCTGCTGCGTGAGCCAGGGCCCGAACGCGGGCACCTGCAGCGTGGTCACCGCGGGTCAGTGCGCCGACACGCCCTTCGGCACGTACATGGGCGATGACACCTGCTGCGACGCCTGTCCGGGTGCCTGCTGCGGGCCGGATGCGCCGTGTTCGATCGAAACCGCCGCCAACTGCACCGCGCCGCGTGTGTTCCGCGGCCCGAGCACGCTCTGCGACGAGACGACGTGCGTCGGCGCCTGCTGCGGAGGCTTCAAGTCGTGCGCGCAGGCGCAGTCGCACCTGTGCCCGGCCGCCGACTTCAAGGGAGTCGGCACGCAGTGTGAAGGGCAGAATTGCCCCTGCACGTCGACGACGCAGCTCTGGGCCGACAGCGACACGGACCAGGACGTCGACATGGACGACTTCGGTGCGCTCCAGGCGTGTTTCACGGGCCTGTCGATCGTCATTCCACCGGGGTGTGCGTGCTTCGACCGGATCGACCCCGCAGGATCGCTGATCGATCTGGCGGACTTCAATGAGTTCGTGAAGTGCGCGACCGGACCGGCGATCCCGTACACCCTGGGCGCCCTGCCGGCGGGCTGCGTCGCCCCGTAATCGTCAACGCACTCGTTTTGCCGGGATCCTCACCTCCGCGATGATCGGGAAGTGGTCGGAGGGGTAACGACCTTCCCGGCTGTCGCGGAGGATCTCGGCCTCGAGTGCCTCCACCCCGCGGGACATGAAGATGTAGTCGATCTTCGCGCCCGTTCGCTTGCCCTCAAAGCCGTTGAACGTGCCCACCTCGCGCGCATCGCGATGCAGGGCCCGGAACGTGTCCACCAGCCGCGGGGAGGGCGCCTCGTCGCCGGGGCCGGTCGACGTCGCGGAGCGTCCGGTGAGATACGTGATGACCGGGTTGTCCTCGCCCACGTTGAAGTCACCCGTGACGATCACGGGATCCGCGTGGGGGCGGGTCCCGATGCGGGCGGCCAGCAGCCGGGCACTGTTGATGCGCGAGGGCTGCGAAATGTGGTCGAAATGCGTATTGTAGTGGTAGAACGCCCGGTTTGGGTGCTCCTTCAACACGAAGTGACCCCAGGAGCACAGCCGCGGCAGCGTGTTGCCCCAGTGCTTCGAGCCGGGGACCTCGGGCGTGTCCGAGTACCAGAAATTCCCGCTCTCAAGCAGCTTCAGCCGATCGCTGCGGTACAGGATGCCGCTGTATTCACCCTTCTCCCTGCCGTCGTCGCGCCCGACGCCGATCTCCTCGTACCCGGGCAGCGCCGCGCGCATCTCGTCGAGCTGGAACCGCAGCGCCTCCTGCAGGCCGATCACGTCCGGCCGCTGGCGTCGGATCACGTCGAACACCATCTCCCGCCGGTTCTCCCAACGGTTCTCGCCGTCCTGCGCTGTGCCGTAACGGATGTTGAACGACATGACGCGCAGGTTCGGCTCACGTACGTCGGCGCTGGGACGAGTTGCAGCCACCGTGCCGGCACCGGCGACGGAAACGAGCAGCGAAATCAGCAGGGCAGGCATGCTTCACCACCTTTCGGTCACCACCGATACCGCCAGAACGTCACGTCGGCAAGACGAGGACTCCGCGAGGCGTCGCAAGTGCCGGTGCCCGCTGGTCATCGGGGCGCGCCGCGTGCAGAGCGGGCCGCCTTTGCCGCCTTCCTTGCTGCCCGCGGGGTGCGTGGGTATAGTGCACCGTCGTCAGGGCCGACCAAAATCCGACCGGGCATCCCGGTCGCCGCCAGGTGCACCGCCATGAACGTGCTGCTCGTCTCAGCCGCCACGCCCGATACGTTCTGGAGCTACAAGCACGCCCTTCGATTCATCTCGAAGTCGGCCGTATTTCCGCCGCTCGGGCTTCTCACCGTCGCGGCCATGCTCCCGAGGGACTGGCGGCTCAAGCTCGTGGATCTCAACGTCTCCCGGCTGACGGATGACGATCTCCGCTGGGCAGACTACGTCCTTGTCTCCGCGATGCTCGTCCAGGCCGACTCCGCGCGCGAGGTGATTGACCGCTGCGAGGCGCTGGGCCGGCCGGTCGTCGCGGGCGGGCCGCTCTTCACGACCAGCTACGAACGGTTCCCGCAGTCGGTGCACTTTGTCCTCGGAGAGGCGGAGGACCTCATGCCGCAGCTCATCGAGGACATGCGCGCCGGCCAACTCGAGAGCGTCTATCAGAGCGGCGGGCGACCGGACATCGCGAAGACGCCGTCTCCGCGCTGGGACCTGATCGACTTCAAGAAGTACGCACTCATGCCGCTGCAGTTTTCGCGCGGCTGTCCGTTCAACTGCGAATTCTGCGACATCATCGTGATGAACGGGCGGGTTCCGCGGGTCAAGTCGCCCGCGCAGATGATTGCCGAGCTGGACGCGCTGGTGGATGCCGGCTGGCACCACACGGTTTTCATCGTCGACGACAATTTCATCGGCAACAAGGTGAAGGTGAAGGCATTCCTGCGCGAGCTGATCGCCTGGCAGCAGCGCCGGGGCGTCGTCCTGCAGTACACGACCGAGGCCTCGCTGAACCTGGCGGACGACCCCGAGATCCTCGGCCTGATGGCCCGCGCCGGCTTCAAGAAAGTGTTCATCGGCCTGGAGACGCCCGAGGAGCAGAGCCTGCTCGAGTGCTCGAAGGTGCAGAACACCTCGCGCGACATGGTCTCCGCGGTCAAGACGATCCAGCAGGCGGGGCTGGAGGTCATGGGGGGCTTCATTGTCGGCTTCGACAGCGACCAGCCGAACATCTTCGAGCGGCAGATCCGGTTTATCCAGGAGGCGGGCGTCGTGACGGCGATGGTGGGGCTGCTCACGGCTCTGCCGGGCACGCAGCTCTTCTCGCGGCTCAAGCGCGAGGGGCGGATCCTGCGGGACGCCACCGGCAACAACGTGGAAGCGGTCCTGAACTTCGTGCCGCGGCTCGACCGGGACGTGCTGATCGAGGGGTATCGCTCGCTCGTGAAACGCCTGTACGCTCCGGACGCGTATTACCAGCGGATCCTCACGTTCCTGCGCGAGTATCGCCCGCAGGGACCGCGTTTCCAGACGGCGCGGTGGGACATCATGGCGTTCGTCAAGTCGCTCTGGATCATGGGCGTGTGGAC